>CAXTBU010000053.1:18982-21800 GCA_964242885.1 uncultured Actinomycetales bacterium | reverse complement strand
GAAGGCGCCGCGGATCCGGGAGAACAGGCCGTGGTGGCCGGGAGCGTTGATCTCGCCCTCCGGCGACTCCTCGTCGCGCAGCCGCGCCAGCTCGCGGAGCAGGTCCTCCTGCCTGCCGTCGAGCTTGGTCGGCACGGAGACGTCCACGGCGACGATCAGGTTGCCGCGGCCGGTGCTCTGCAGGTGCGGGACGCCCAGGCCGTTGAGCACGATCTGCTGGCCGGGCTGGGTACCGGGCTTGACCTCGAACTCACGGTGGCCGTCGAAGGTGTCCAGGCCGATCGTGGTGCCGAGCGCGGCAGCGGTCATCGGCAGCCGCAGCGTGCACATCAGCGTGTCGTCGCGGCGGCTGAACACCGCGTGCGGAGCGACGCTGATCTCGACGTACAGGTCGCCGTTCGGGCCGCCGCCGGGGCCGGCCTCGCCCTGCTCGGACAGCTGGATGCGCACGCCGTCGTCGACACCGGACGGGATCGCCACCGACAGCGTCCGGCGGGAACGGACCCGGCCGTCGCCGGCGCACTCCGGGCAGGGCCGGGGGATGACGGTGCCGAAGCCGCCGCAGTTCGGGCACGGCCGGCTGGTCATCACCTGGCCGAGGAAGCTGCGCTGGGTCTGTGCGATCTCGCCGCGGCCCTTGCAGACGTCGCAGGTCTCCGGGTGCGTGCCCGGAGCGGTGCCCTCGCCGTCGCAGGTCCCGCACACGACGGCGGTGTCCACGGTGACGTCGCGGGTCACCCCGTGGACGACCTCGTCGAGGCTGACCTGCACCCGCAGCAGCGCGTCCTGGCCGCGCCGGGCCCGCGAGCGGGGACCGCGCCCGCCGCCGGCGCCGCCCTGGCCGCCGAAGAACGCGTCCATGATGTCGGTGAAGTTGAACGCCTGGCCGGCAGCACCTCCGCCGCCGCCCTGCGGCCCGGCCGGGTCACCGCCGAGGTCGTACATCTGCCGCTTGCGCGGGTCGGACAGCACCTCGTACGCGCGGGTGACGTTCTTGAAGCGGTCCTCGGTCTTCGCGTCCGGGTTGACGTCCGGGTGCAGCTCGCGGGCCAGCTTTCGGTAGGCCTTCTTCACCTGGTCCGACGATGCGTCGCGGTCGACGCCGAGCACCTCGTAGTAGTCGACACTCATGTCCGGCGGCAGTCCCTGTCAGCTCGGTGGTGGCGTGCGGTCGTGCGGTGCGCAACGTCGCGGCCGGCACGTGCTCTTCCGGGCGTCACGAGGAGTCGATGGTCCGGCTCAGGTAGCGGGCGATCGCGGCGACCGCCCCCATCGCCCCCGGGTAGTCCATCCTCGTCGGGCCGACGACCCCGAGGCGCGCGATGGGCCGGTCGTCGGGCCCGTAGCCGGTCGCGACGACCGACGTCCCGGACAGCCCACGGGGGTTCTCCGCCCCGATCCGCACGGTCAGCGTGCTGCCGGCCAGCACGCTGCCCGGCGCGACACCGGACAGCGAGCCGACGAGCTCGTCGGGCGCCGCCGCCTGCTCCAGCAGCCGCAGCAGCACGACGTGCTCCTCCAGCGCCTCCAGCACGGGGGCGACGGCGGTCGGGAAGTCCTGGGCGAAGACGGACAGGTTCGCCGTCCCGGCGACCGCCAGCCGCTCCTCCGAGCGTGCGACCAGGGTCTCGATCAGCGTCGCGACCACGGCGTCGACCATCGGCCGGTGCTCGTCGGGGAAGGCGTCCTCGACGACCTCGACCGTGGACGTGGCGTCGGTCAGCCGCTTGCCGACGACGGCGGCGTTCAGCGCGCCGCGCAGCCGGCCGACCAGGTCCTCGGACAGCACCTCGGGGACGTCCACCACCCGCTGCTCGACTCGGCCGGCACTGGTGATCAGCACGAGCAGCATCCGGCCGGGCGCGACCGACACCAGCTCGACGTGCTGCACGGTCGACCGGGTCAGCGACGGGTACTGGACCACCGCCACCTGGTGGGTCAGCTGCGCGAGCAGCCGGACGGTCCGCCGGACCAGGTCGTCGAGGTCCAGTGCGCCGTCCATGAACCGGTCGATGGCCCGACGCTCGGCCTGGGTCAGCGGCTTGATCTCGCTGAGCCGGTCCACGAACAGCCGGTAGCCCTTGTCGGTCGGGATGCGCCCGGCGGAGGTGTGCGGGGCGGTGATGTACCCGTCCTCCTCCAGCACCGCCATGTCGTTGCGGATCGTGGCCGGGCTGACGTCCAGGCCGTGCCGCTCGACCAGCGCCTTGGAACCGACGGGGTCGCGGGTGGCGACGTAGTCCTCGACGACGGCGCGGAGCACCGCGAGCTTGCGGTCGTCCAACACGGCGGTCCCCTCCCTGCGCTGGCAGTCGGTATCGGCGAGTGCCAGTCTAGGTGCGCGTCGCAGCGCGGTTCCAGGGCGAGCGGCCCCTAGCGTCGACCGGATGCCGACCGAGCGCTACCCCGCCGACGTCCTGGCCGGGGGCCCGGTCCGCCGGACCCGGACGCCGAGCCGACAGCTGCCCGCGGTGCGCGGCGAGGTCGTCGAGGAGGTGTCCACCGGCTGGGTCGGCGCGGTCGTCGACGTCGAGGTGATCGGCGGGATGCGCGTCGTCGTGCTGGAGGACCGGCACGGCCGGCGGCGGTCGTTCCCGCTG
Source organism: uncultured Actinomycetales bacterium (assembly GCA_964242885.1). Taxonomy (GTDB): domain Bacteria; phylum Actinomycetota; class Actinomycetes; order CAXTBU01; family CAXTBU01; genus CAXTBU01. The sequence continues at coordinate 19,200 of CAXTBU010000053.1, read as the reverse complement.
GGGCCGGGCTACCTGGTCGACGGCGAGCCGGTGGAGCTGACCCGGCCCGTCCCGGCGGACGCACCGGCGGTCGCCGCCCGGACCGCGAGCGGGTCGGTCGCGGTGCCCGGCGCGCGCGCCCGGGTCGCGCGGGCGGCGCGGATCTGGGTGGAGGGCCGGCACGACGCGGAGCTGGTCGAGCGGGTCTGGGGCGAGGACCTGCGGGTGGAGGGCGTGGT
>CAXTBU010000053.1:0-18882 GCA_964242885.1 uncultured Actinomycetales bacterium | reverse complement strand
AGTGGCCCGACGTGCCGCGCGGGCTGCCGTGGAAGGAGGGCGTCGTCGCCGCCCTCGGCTGGCGGTGCGAGACCTGGGAGGCGTGGCGCCGGATCCTGGCCTCGGTGGACAGCTGGACCGACCTGGAGCCGGCGCTGCTGGGCCGGGTCGAGGAGCTCGTCGACTTCGTCACCGCCGACTGACCGGTCCGTATCCTTCCCGCGTGACGCTGCAGGTGGTCGGGGTCCTCGGCCGGGGACTGGTCGAGGTGGACACGCCCATCGCCGCGGCGGACGACCTCGGGCTCACCCGGGGCGACGGCTGCTTCGAGGGCATCCGCCTCAGCCGACCGGACGGGTCCGCGTCCGGCGGCGGGTCAGCCGGAGGTGTGCAGGTCGACAAGCTCGACCTGCACCTGGCGCGGATGGCGCGGTCGGCGGCGTCGCTGGGGATCGCGTTCGACGAGCCCGCCTGGCGGCTGCTGATCGACGCGGCGGCCTCCGCCTGGGGCGAGGGGTTCCCGACGCAGACCGAGTCCTCGCTGAAGCTCGTGCTGACCCGTGGCCGGCCCGACGACCCGGCCACGCCGACCGGGTTCCTGACGGTGAGCCCGCTCGGCCCGGCCGTCGCCCGGCAGCGCCGGGACGGGATCTCGGTCGTCACCCTCGACCGGGGCACGGCCGCGGACGCCTACGCCGCCGCGCCCTGGCTGCTCGGCGGGGTGAAGACGCTGTCCTACGTCGTCAACATGGCCGCGCAGCGGGAGGCGGCCCGGCGCGGCGCGGACGAGGCGTTCTTCGTCTCCAGCGACGGCTGGCTGATGGAGTCCCCCATGGCGTCGATCGTGTGGTCCGTCGACGGCACGCTGCACACGGTCGAACCCGGTGCCAACGGAATCCTCGGCAGCACCACCCTGGAGCTGCTCTACGCCCGCGCCGCCGTGGCCGGCCGGCCGGTGGTCGCCGGGGCGGGACGGGTGACGGACCTGCTGGCCGCGGACGTGGTGCTGTCCGTCAGCAGCGTGCGCGGACCGGTCCGGGTCGTCTCGCTCGACGGGCGACCGATGACGGCGGCCGCGGACGCCGACGAGGTGCTGGCCGAGGTCCGCGAGCTGACCGGCTTCCCGGTCGCCGTCCCGGCCTGAGCCGGGGTCAGGCCGGGATCTGCTCAGGCCGCGATCTGCTGGCGGATCGCCTTGAGCGCCCGGGTGCTGAACAGCACGAAGCGGACCAGCTCGACGGAGCTCGGCGGCGCTGCGCGGACGGCTTCCACCGCGATCCGGGCGACCTCGCCGCCGTCCCAGCCGTAGTTGCCGGCGCCGACCGCCGGGAACGCGACGCTGGTCGCGCCGAGCCCGGCGGCGACCTCCAGGCTCCGGGTGAAGCAGCTGGCCAGCAGTGCCGGGTCGGTCTCGCCGGCGTGCCGGTTCGGCCCGACCGTGTGCACGACCCACTTCGCGGGCAGGTCCCCCGCCCCGGTGGCGACCGCGTCGCCGGCCGGCAGCCCGTCGGGCAGCGTCGTGTCCCGCAGGTGCTGGCACTCGGCGAGCAGGCTGGGCCCCGCTGCGTGGTGGATCGCCGCGTCGACCCCGCCGCCACCGAGCAGCGAGGAGTTGGCCGCGTTGACGATGACGTCCACCTCGGCGTGCGTGATGTCTCCGCTGACGGCCTCGATGCGCATGGCGTCATTCTGGCCCGGCCGGACCGGTCGGCGCGCCACCGCCTCCGTCGCGGTCGATCAGGCGGTGAGCAGGTCGGTGACCAGGCCGTCGGCGAGCAGCCGGCCACGCAGGGTCGGGACCAGACGGTCCTCGGTCCACGACCCCGGGTCGAGCAGGCCCTCGTCGACGGCGCGGACCGCGACGGCCCGCTCGGCCGTGCTCAGCGCCCCGGCCTCGAGGCCGTCCACGAGGCGCAGCTCCAGCAACAGCCGCTCGGCGTGGCGGGCCTGGTCGTCGAGGACCTCGCGGGCGTGTGCCGGCGTGCGCCCGGCCGCCAGCTCACGGGCCCAGGCGGCGGGGTGCTTGCGGTTCCACCAGCGGACACCGCCGACGTGGCTGTGCGCCCCGGGCCCGAGCCCCCACCAGTCCCCGCCGGTCCAGTACAGGAGGTTGTGCCGGCACCGGTCGCCTGGCGTCCGCGCCCAGTTGGACACCTCGTACCAGCCGAACCCGGCCGCGGACAGCGTCGCGTCGACGAGCTCGTACCGGTCGGCGAGCACGTCGTCGTCGGGCATCGGCAGCTCGCCGCGGCGGACCCGGGCGGCCAGCCGCGTGCCGGCCTCGACGATCAGCGCGTAGGCCGACACGTGGTCCGCGCCGGACGCGACCGCCACCGCCAGCGCGTCGGCCAGGTCGGCGTCGGTCTCCCCCGGCGTGCCGTAGATCAGGTCGACGCTGACGGAGGTGAACCCCGCGGCGTGCGCCTGTGCGACGGCGGCAGCGGCCCGGCCCGGGGTGTGCCGGCGGTCCAGGGTGGCCAGCACGTGCGGGGCACTGGCCTGCATCCCCAGGCTGAGCCGGGTGAACCCGGCCGCGAGCAGGCCGTCCAGCACCTCGGGGGTGATGGTCTCCGGGTTGGCCTCGGTGGTGACCTCCGCGTCCGGGGCCAGCCCGAACCGGTCGCGGACGCCGGTGACGAGCCGGCCGAGGTCGGCCGGCGGCAGCAGGGTCGGCGTGCCGCCGCCGATGAACACGGTGGCCGCCGGCCCGGGCGCGCCGCCGCCGGCCCGCAGCACCCGGTCGGCGAGGTCCAGCTCGGCCAGGGCGGCATCGGCCCAGGTCGAGCGGGCGGCGCCGGGCGGCGCGTCCGGACCGCCGAGCTCGGCGGCGGTGTAGGTGTTGAAGTCGCAGTACCCGCACCGCGTCGTGCAGTACGGGACGTGGGCGTAGACGCCGAACGGGCGGGCGCCCAGGCCGGTCAGCGCGGACGCGGGCAGGGCGCCGTCGGGCGGGACGGGCTCGCCGTCGGGCAGGGTCGAGGGCACAGGGTCGGGCTGTCCGCGGAGCCCGGCGTCAGCCGGCGAACTTGGCGTCGTCGGGGAGCTTCAGCTCGTCGCGCGGCAGCTCCTCGACGTTGACGTCGCGGAAGGTCAGCACCTTGACGTTCTTCACGAACCGCGCCTGGCGGTACATGTCCCACACCCAGGCGTCGCTCATCGTGACCTCGAAGAACGTCTCCGCCCCGTCGGACTTCACGTCCAGCTTCACGTCGTTGGTGAGGTAGAAGCGCCGGTCCGTCTCCACGACGTACTTGAACAGCTGCACCACGTCGCGGTACTCGCGGTAGAGCTGCAGCTCCATCTCGGTCTCGTAGTCCTCGAGATCCTCCGCGCTCACGCGTCCATCATCCCCCAGCCGGGGGCGGCCGTCCGCTCCGCGCTCCGGACGTTGACGAACCGCCGGCGGTGCTCCGGGCAGGGACCGTGGGTGTCCAGCGCGTCCTGGTGGTCGGGCGTGCAGTACCCCTTGTGCACGTCGAAGCCGTACTCGGGGTGCTCGGCGTGCAGCGCGGTCATGTAGCGGTCCCGGGTCACCTTGGCCACGACGGACGCGGCGGCGATGCAGGCGGCGACCTTGTCGCCCTTCCACACGGCCAGGTTCGGCGCCCCGGTCCCGTCGACCGGGAACCCGTCGGACAGCACGAACTGCGGGGCGACCGGCAGCCGGGCCAGCGCGCGGCGCAGCGCGGTGATGTCGGCGACGTGCATCCCCAGCCGGTCGCACTCGGGCGCGGGCACGAGCACCGCCGACCAGGCCACCGCCCGGGACAGCACCCGGTCGTACACCCGGTCCCGCGCCGCGGCGGTCAGCAGTTTCGAGTCGGCCAGCTCGGGGATGCGGCCGCGCGCGCCGTCCGGGAGCACGACGGCGGCGGCGGCCAGCGGTCCCGCGCAGGCCCCCCGGCCGGCCTCGTCCACCCCGGCCACCGGCGCCAGGCCGGCCCGGCGCAGCGCCGACTCGTAGCCCCACAGCCCGGCGTCGCGGCGCACCGCCCGGGCCGCTCCGGCTGCGGAAGCCGTCACCGGGCGCAGGCCGCTGCGCCGGGCGCCGACGGCTGGGCGGGCGCCTCCCGGGACGCCGCACCCGGTTCCGGCACCGCCTCGAACGTCGACGGCGCGCCGAGCCCGCCGATGCGGTCCACCGGCCACACCCGGGCGACGGCACGGCCGGTGACCAGGCCCTCGGGGACCATGCCGCGGAACCGGCTGTCGCCGGAGTTGCTGCGGTTGTCGCCGAGGACGAACAGCGATCCGGGCGGGACTGTCACGTCGAACGTGCAGTCGGTGGGGTTCACGCCTGGCTTGAGGTACCCGCTCTCCGGCAGCAGGTGGCCGTTCACCCGGACCCGGCTGCCGGCGTCGGACTGGACCCGGTCGCCGGGCACTCCGACGACCCGCTTGATCAGGTGGCCCTGGGCATCGTTGGGCACCAGCCCGACGAACTGCAGGCCGTGCCGCAGCGCGCCGCGGACCCCGGTCGAGGTCGGGACGACCGGCTCGGCCTCCAGCCAGGACCCCGGGTCGGAGAAGACGACGACGTCACCGCGAGAGACGCTGCCGAACCGGGTGGTGAGCTTGCTGACGACCACCCGGTCGTTGATGTCGAGGGTGTCCTCCATCGACGCCGACGGGATGACGAACGCCTGCACGACGAAGGCCCGCAGCAGGCTGGCCAGCAGCAGCGCCACGACGAGCACGACGACCGCCTCGCGCAGCAGTCCGCCGACCGTCGTGGGGCCCGAGCGACGTGTGCGCGCCCGCGACCTCGGGTCGGAGCTGTGTGCGGCCCGCTGACGGGTCCGGCCGGTGTCGACCACGACCGTCACCGTCCTCGGGGTCGAAGGAGCGCTCTGCCGGGGTACGGCGTGGGAGGTCAGACCGGCTTGGGGGTGCGGCGCTCCTTGATCTTGGCCTTCTTGCCCCGCAGGTCGCGCAGGTAGTACAGCTTCGCGCGACGGACGTCACCGCGGACGGCGACCTCGATCTTCTCCACGATCGGCGTGTGGACCGGGAAGGTGCGTTCCACGCCGACGCCGAAGCTGACCTTGCGGACGGTGAACGTCTCGCGCAGGCCGCCGTTCTGGCGGCGGATGACGGCGCCCTGGAAGACCTGGATCCGGGACCGGTTGCCCTCGACCACGCGCACGTGCACCTTCACGGTGTCGCCCGGGCGGAAGTCGGGGATGTCGGTCCGCAGCGAGGCGGCGTCGAGCTCGTCGAGCAGGTTCACTTCGATCTCCTTCCGGGCGCCACAGGACGGCCGGGACTGGTCAGCGGACGAGCGGAGTGCGGCCCGCGCGGTTCGGCTGACCCCTGTGGCAGTCGGCTGTCGTCCCGTGCGTGTGGACCGACCGCCAAGTCTCGCACAGGGCGACGGCCTCCCGGCTCACTCCCGCGTGAGGTGCCCGTCGGTGCTCGACCAGCCCAGCCCGGCCAGGGTCACCAGGTCGGCCGGGGACAGCGTCCCCGGGTCCAGGGCGGCGAGCAGGTCCGGGCGCCGGGCCGCGGTCCGGGTCAGCGCCTGCTCGCGGCGCCAGGCCGCGATCGCCGCGTGGTGGCCGGTCAGCAGCTGCTCGGGCACGTCCAGCCCGCGCCAGGTCGGTGGCCGGGTGTAGAGCGGGTACTCCAGGACGGGGTCGTCGACGGCGTGCGACTCCTCGGTCAGCGACTCGGGGTTGCCGAGCACCCCGGGCAGCAGCCGGGCGGCCGCCTCGACCACCACCAGTGCCGCCGCCTCGCCGCCGGCCAGCACGACGTCGCCGACGCTCACCTCCAGCACCGGCATCCGGCGCTCGGCGTCGTCCAGCACCCGGGCGTCGATCCCCTCGTACCGGCCGCAGCCGATCACCAGGTGCCCGCGGCCGGCGAGGTCGGCCGCGACCCGCTGGGTGAACGGGACGCCGGCCGGCGACGGGACCACCAGGGTGGCGTCGGTGCCGGGCGGGACCAGGTCGTCGAGCGCCGCACCCCACGGCTCCGGGCGCATCACCATCCCGGCGCCGCCGCCGTAGGGGGTGTCGTCGACGGTCCGGTGCCGGTCGGTCGTCCACTCGCGCAGGTCGTGCACCCCGACGGCGAGGATCCCGGACTCCTGGGCGCGGCCCACCAGGGACAGCCGCAACGGCGCCAGGTAGTCGGGGAAGACGGTGAGGACGTCGACGCGCAGCAGGGGGCCGTCGCTCACGCGGGATCCGGGAAGAGCCCGCCCGGCGGGTCCAGGGTGACGCGGCGGGCGGCGACGTCCACCGCGACCACGATCGCGCCGACGAACGGGACCAGCACGTCCTCGCCACCGGCCGCCGGCGCGACGACCAGCAGGTCCTGGGCGGCGTGGTGGAGCACGTCGGTGACGGTGCCCAGCTCGGTGCCGGCGGGATCGGCCGCGACCGCCCCGACCAGCTGGTGGTCGAAGAACTCCTCCGGGTCGGCGGTGTCCTCCTCGGGCCGGGCGTCGGCCAGCAGCGTCGACCCGGCGAGTCCCTCGGCCGCGGTCCGGTCCGGGACGCCGGCGAACCGGACGAGCAGCCGGTCGCCGTGCGGGCGCGCGGTGGCGACGGTGAGGGTGCGCGTCCCACCGGCCGGCAGCCGCGCGACGATCCCGGCATCGACGGCGAACCGCAGGCCGGGGTCGTCGGTGAGCACGGTCACCGACAACTCACCGGTCACCCCGTGCGCCCGGCCCGCACGCCCCACGACGACCTGGACGGTTCCCGCCACGTCAGCTGTCGGGGAACTCGACACGGATGGCGCGACCCCGGGCGAGCGCGGTCAGGACCGTGCGCAGCGCACGCGCGTTGCGCCCGCCGCGGCCGATGACCTTGCCCATGTCGTCCGGGTTCACGTGCACCGACAGGACCCGGCCGCGACGCTGGGTCCGGTCGGTCACCTCGACGTCGTCCGGGTTGTCGACGATCCCCCGGACGAGGTGCTCCAACGCCTCGGCGAGCACGTCGTCAGCTGCGGTGGGCATTGCCGGTGGTGGCCGCGGAGTCCGCCGCGACGGCGGCCTCGGGCAGGTCGCTGCCGCCCCCGGTCGGGTCCTGCGCGACGGCCTCGACCTCGGCGGACTCGGTCGGGTTGGGGTCGACCGCCTCGCCCTGGGTGGACTCGCTGGTGTCCGCCGGTGCGGCAGCGTCCGGGGTGGCAGCGGTGTCCGGGGTGGCAGCGGCATCCGGGGTCGCAGCGGCGTCGGCGCCCCGCGGCTTGCGCGGGGTGGTGGCCGCGGCGGCCGCGGTGGTGGAGTGCGCGGCCGCGACGGCGGCGGCGAACCGGTCCTCGCGCGACTGCTTGACCGGGGCGAACCGCAGGGTGCCCTCGGCGCCCGGCAGGCCCTTGTGCTTCTGCCAGTCGCCGGTGACCTTGAGGATCGCCAGCACCGGCTCGGTCGGCTGCGCGCCGACGCCCAGCCAGTACTGCACCCGGTCGGAGTCGACCTGGATGAGGCTCGGCTCGGCCTTCGGCTGGTAGAGCCCGAGCTCCTCGATCGCCCGGCCGTCCCGCTTGGAGCGGGCGTCGGCGACGATGATCCGGTACATCGGGGTGCGGATCTTGCCGAGCCGCTTGAGCTTGATCTTGGCTGCCATGGGCAGGACTCCTCGACATCTGGGGGGCCGTGGGCAGAGCGCGGTGTCAGCCGCGCGCCACCGGTGCGTCGTGTGCCGCAGGCGGCACTCGTCGTCCGGCGTCCGGGTCCCGGGTGGTCCGCCGCGGTCTGCCGCGGCGGTCAGCGCACCAGTCTGCCACGCAGGACGACCCCGATCGGATGCGCCAGCACGCCGGGGTCGGTGCGCGGGTCGGCCGGGTACACCACCAGGTCCGCGCTGCTGCCCGGGCTGACGCCGTCGCCGGACCCCAGCCACGCCCGCGCCCGCCAGGACGCCGCCGCCAGCGCCGCCTCGCCGCCCATCCCGGCCGCGGCCAGCATCGCGACCTCGGTGGGCAGCAGGCCGTGGCCGTTCGTGCCGCCGGCGTCGGTCCCGGCGTAGATCGCGACGCCGGCCTCGTGCGCCCGGCGGACCAGGGTGTCCGCGCGGGCGTGCAGCGAGCGCAGGTGCGCGGCCCAGCGGGGGAACTTCGCCTCGCCCTGGCCGGCGAACGCCTCGAAGTTGGCGATCTGCACGCGGGTGGGCACCAGCGCGATCCCCCGCGCGGCGACGGTCGCCAGCTCGTCGTCGGACAGGCCGATGCCGTGCTCGATGCCGTCGACGCCGGCGGCCAGCACACCGGGCATCGCGTCCTCGCCGAACACGTGGACGGTCAGGCGGGCACCCGCCGCGTGCGCCGCGTCGACGGCGGCCCGCAGCTGCTCCGGGGTCCAGCACGGCGCCAGGTCGCCGAGGTCGCGGTCGATCCAGTCGGCGACGACCTTCACCCAGCCGTCGCCGGTCGCGGCCTGCCGGGTGACCTCGGCGACCAGGTCGGCGGGCTCCACCTCTGCGGCGAACCCCCGGTGGTAGCGCCTGGTGCGGGCGATGTGCCGGCCGGCGCGGACCAGCCGCGGCAGCTCCGGCTCCCCGTCGAGCCAGCGGGTGTCCGCCGGCGACCCGGCGTCGCGCAGGAGCAGTGCTCCGGCGTCGCGGTCGGTCTCGGCCTGGGCGCGGGTCTGCTCCCGCCCGACGGCACCGCCCGGACCCAGGCCGACGTGGCAGTGGGCGTCGACCAGGCCGGGCACCAACCAGCCCCTGACCACGGGCACGTCGTCGGCCGGCGGCCGCGCGGTGCTGCTCGCGACGACGACTCCGTCGGCGACCTCGAGAGTGCGGTGCTCTCCACTCGGCAGCAGCGGGCCGGTCAGCCGCATCCGGCCGGCGCCCCCCGACGACGGACTCGCGCTCACCCGCCGCGGTTGGCGCGGATCAGCTCCTGCAGGTCGGCCGGCAGGTCGGCCCCGCCGGCACCGCCGAACGCGCCGGCTGCGTTGGGAGTCGGGACCACGGGTGCCGCGTCCACCGCCTCGACGGCCTGGCCGGCCCGCTTGGCCGGGTTGCCGCTGCGCCCGCTCCGGCCGGCCTTGCCCTTCTTCGCCGCCGGCTTGCGCTTGCCGCCGCCGCCGGGCGGACCGGCCATCCCGGCCAGGGCGGGCATCCCGCCGGCACCCGGGGGCAGTCCGCGGCCGGCGGTCCCGCCACCGGGGCCGTGCGGGCCGTTGCCGCCCATCATCTGGTTCAGCGCGGCCATGCCCTTCTTGCCGGACAGCTGCTTCATCATCTTGCGCGCCTGCAGGAACCGCTCGACCAGGCCGCTGACGTCGGTGACGGTGGTGCCCGAGCCGCGGGCGATCCGCAGCCGGCGGGAACCGTCGATGACGGTGGGGCGAGCCCGCTCCAGCGGCGTCATCGACCGGATGACCGCCTCGACGCGGTTGAGCTCCTTGTCGTCGATCGCGTCGAGCTGGTCGCGCATCTGGCCCATGCCGGGCAGCATCGAGAACACCTTGCCCAGCGGGCCCATCTTGCGGACCGCCTGCATCTGGGAGAGGAAGTCCTCCAGCGTCAGGCCGCCGTCGGCGCCACCGAGCTTGCCGGCGAGAGCAGCTGTCTGGTCGGCGTCGAACGCCTCCTCGGCCTTCTCGATCAGGGTGAGCACGTCGCCCATGTCGAGGATCCGGCCGGCCATCCGGTCGGGGTGGAAGACGTCGAAGTCCGTCAGCTTCTCCCCGGAGCTGGCGAACAGGATCGGCCGGCCGGTGACCTCGCTGACCGAGAGCGCCGCTCCACCGCGCGCGTCGCCGTCGAGCTTGGTGAGCACCACGCCGTCGAAGCCGACGCCGTCGAGGAAGGCCTTCGCCGTGCTGACGGCGTCCTGGCCGATCATCGCGTCGAGGACGAACAGGATCTCGTCGGGCTCAACTGCGTCGCGGATCCCGGCGGCCTGGGCCATCAGGTCGTCGTCCACCCCGAGCCGGCCGGCGGTGTCGACGATGACCACGTCGTGCTGGCGCGCGCGGGCGAAGGCGACCCCGTCGCGGGCGACCTGCACCGGGTCGCCGTAGGACCGGGTGCCCGACGGGTCGCTGCCCACGCCCGCGCCGCCGTCGTTGCCCCGCTCGGGTGCGTAGACCGGGACGCCCGCGCGGGAGCCGACGATCTCCAGCTGCTGGACGGCGTTGGGCCGCTGCAGGTCGCACGCCACGAGCAGCGGGGTGTGGCCCTGGGCCTTGAGCCAGCGACCGAGCTTCCCGGCCAGCGTCGTCTTCCCGGAGCCCTGCAGGCCGGCCAGCAGGAACACGGTCGGCGGGGTCTTGGCGTAGCGCAGCCGCCGGGTCTGGCCGCCGAGGATCGTGACGAGCTCCTCGTCGACGATCTTGACGATCTGCTGCGCCGGGTTCAGCGCGGTGGAGACGGCGTCGGTGCGCGCCCGCTCCTTGACGCGGGCGATGAACCCGCGGACCACCGGCAGGGCGACGTCGGCCTCGAGCAGGGCGATGCGGATCTCACGCGCGGTCGCGTCGATGTCGGCTTCGGTCAGCCGGCCCTTGCCGCGCAGGGTGCGGAAGCTGGCCGACAGCCGGTCGGAGAGGGTGGCGAACACGCGGGGACCTTCTCACTCGACGGGCAGGGCAGGCCGCCAGCGTAGTCAGCGCCGGAACCCAGGCGGGCTCAGCCGACGGCGGCGCCGACCGCGGCGCGGACGGCCTCGGCGGTGTCGTCGGGCAGCGGCCGGCCGTCCGCGCCCAGCAGGTAGAACACGTCGACGACCTCGCCGCCCAGGGTGGAGACGTGCGCGGACCGCACGACGGCCCCGCCCGCGGTCAGCGCCGAGCAGACGGTGAACAGCAGCCCCGGGCGGTCCGCGGCCCGGACCTGCAGGACGGTGGCCGTCGCGGAGGCGTCCGGGACCACCGTGACCTCCGGTGCGGCCGACGGCCGGACGGCGCGAGGGGCGCTCCGTGCGTCGGCGACCGGCGCCGCGTCGGTCGGGGCCCGGGCGGCGAGGTCGCGGGCGGCGAGCCGCGCCGCCACGTCGAGGCTCCCGGTCAGTGCCCGGGTGAGCGTGCTGCGCAGCCGCGGCTCGTCGGGCGGCTCGTCGGCGGACCGCGTGAGGACCCAGTCGACGACCGCGACCCCGTCGGCCGAGGCGACCGCGGCGGCTCGGACGACCAGCCGGTCCAGGCTGAGGACGCCGGCCAGCGCGGCCAGCAGGCCCGGGCGGTCGGCCGCGACGGTGGTGACCGCGTGCGCGTCGCCGGACGAGCCCCGGACCAGGACCGTCGGCCCGGCCAGCGCCGACCCGGTGAGCCCGAGGGCGCGCAACCGGGCGGGCACGTCCGCGGCGGCCGGCTCCGGCGGCGGCGACCCGGACAGCTCGGCCCGGACCCGGTCGACGAGCCGCTCCACCAGCGAGGCCCGCCACGGGCTCCACGCGGCCGGCCCGGTGGCGCGGGCGTCGGCCTCGGTGAGGGCGCCCAACAGGTCCAGGGTCGCGGTGTCCGGCAGCAGCCGGGCCACCGCCGCCGCCGTCGCCGGGTCCCCGATGTCGCGGGTGGTCGCCACCTCCGGCAGGACGAGGTGCCGGCGGACGAGCAGCGCGACGGTGTCCGCGTCGGCCGGGTCGAAGCCGAGCTCCAGCGCGGTGCGGCGGGCCAGCGGCTCCCCCACCGTGCTGTGGTCCCGACCGGTTTCCTGCCCGCCGGCCTCCTCGGCCACCCCCTTGCCGATGTCGTGCAGCAGCGCGGCGACCAGCAGCAGGTCGGGCCGCTGGACCCGGCGGACCAGCGCGGCAGCCTCGACGACGGTGCCGATGCTGTGCCGGTCCACGGTCCACCGGTGCACCGGCGAACTGGACGGGAGGCACCGGATCCGCGACCACACCGGGATCAGCCGGTCCAGCAGACCGGCCTCGTCGAAGACCTCCCAGACCCCGACCAGTCCGCGCCCGGCCCCGAGGGTGTCGATCAGCTGGCGACGCTGGTCCTCGGGCCACGGCACCGCCGGCATCGCCGCCGACCTGGCGAGCCGGTCGGCGGTCGCCGGGGCCACCGGCTGCTCGGTGCGGGCAGCGACCGCCGCGACCCGCAGGGCCAGCCCTGGATCGGCCGCCGGGTCGGCGTCGGCGGTGAGCACCACCTCGCCCTCGTGCGCGGCGACGCCGTCGGCCAGCGGGACCAGCGTCGGGCCCGGCCGGGCACGCCGGCGCTCGGTGCCCGCCGGCCCGCCGGTCGGTCCCGCGAGCAGGGTGTCGACCCGCCGCCACACCACGTCGGAGACGAGGGAGACCGCCCGGGCCGCGGTCGAGACGGTCCGCAGCAGCTCGGTCCGTCCGGCCATGCCCAGCGCGGCGGCCACGTCGGGCTGGTCGTCGAGCGCGAGGCGGTCGCCGGCCCGGTCGGTCACCGCGTGCACGGCGTCGCGGACGTCCAGCAGCACGGCTCGGGCGGCGTCGACCCGCCGGTGCGGGACGTCGACGAGCCAGCTCGCGACGAGGGCGTCGAGGACGACGAGGTCGCGCAGCCCGCCACGGGCCTCCTTGAGGTCCCCGGACTGGGCGTGGGCGAGCTCCCCGAACCGCTCGGCCCGGCCCCGGACGGAGGCGTGCAGGTCCGGCAGCCGCCGCCGCGCGGAGCTGCGCCAGTCGGCGAGCACCGACGTGCGCAGCTCGGTGGTCAGGGCCGGGTCGCCGGCCAGGTGGCGGGCGTCGAGCAGGCCGAGCGCGGTCCGCAGGTCCCCGGCAGCGGCCGCCCGGGCCTCGTGCACCGTGCGCACCGCGTGGTCCAGTCGCACCCCGTCGTCCCACAGCGGGTACCAGAGCCGCTCGGCCACCCCGGCCACCGCGAGGTCGCGCCCGGCCTGGGCGCTGCGGCGGTCGGAGTGGACCAGGACCACGTCGAGGTCACTGGCCGGGGCGAGCTCGCGCCGCCCGTAGCCGCCGACGGCGACGAGCGCGAAGCCCGACGGCGAGCCGAAGCTGTGCCCCACCCCGGCCAGCGCCGCCGCGAACAGGCTGGCCAGCCTGATGTCGGCGCCGTCGCTGCGGGTGCGGCGCCGGTCCGGCCCGACCTGGTCCGCCCACCGGGCGACGGCGGCGGCACGGTCCGGGTCCACCGCGTCGCCGTGGGCGGTGTGCCGTCCGCGTGTTCCGGGTGGGATGGGATCCGCCTCTCGGGTCGGCCGACGGGGACGGCGTGCGGAACGGCGGCGGACCGGGCCGGGACCCGGAGGTCCCGGCCCGGCCCGGCGCTGCCGTCAGACGGCGTCCGGGCCGCGCTCACCGGTGCGCACGCGGACCGCGGACACGATGTCGGTCACCCAGACCTTCCCGTCGCCGATCCGGCCCGTCTGAGCGGTCTTGACCAGCACGCCGACGACGTCCTCGAAGTCCGCGTCGTCGACCAGGATCTCGATCCGGACCTTGGGCACGAGGTCGGTCTCGTACTCCGCCCCCCGGTAGACCTCGGTGTGGCCCTTCTGCCGGCCGTAGCCCTGGGCCTCGGTGACGGTCATGCCGGTGACACCGAACTGCTCCAGGGCGGAGCGGACGTCGTCGAGCTTGAACGGCTTGATGACTGCGGTGACGAGTTTCATCGGAGGTCAGCTCCTTCGGGGGAGGTCGCGGCGGTGTGCGCCCCGGCGGCGGGGCCGGCGCCGCCCAGCCCCGCGGTGACCGGGCGGGCGGTGCCGAAGCCCGGCGTGAGGTCGTACCCGGACTCGGCGTGGGTGGTGATGTCGATGCCGGACATCTCGTCCTCCTCCGGGACCCGGAAGCCCATCGTCACGTCGATGATCTTGGCCACCACGAACGCGACGACGAAGGAGAAGGCCCCGACCGCTGCTGCGGCGACCGCCTGGCGACCGAGCTGGTCGAACCCGCCGCCGTAGAACAGGCCGTCGACGGACAGCTCGTTGAACTGGGTGGTGGCGAACACGCCGGTGAGCAGCGTGCCGATCAGGCCGCCGACGAGGTGGACCCCGACGACGTCGAGGGAGTCGTCGTAGCCGAACCGGTACTTCAGGCCGACCGCGAAGGCGCACAGGATGCCGGCGACCAGGCCGATGACGATGGACCCGCCCGGGTCGACGAAGCCGGCGGCCGGGGTGATGGCGACCAGGCCGGCGACCGCACCGGACGCCGCGCCGACCGCGGTGGCGTGCCCGTCGCGGAACCGCTCGACGGCCAGCCACCCGACCAGGGCCGCGCCGGTGGCGACCTGGGTGTTGAAGAACGCGACCGCCGCGGTGCCGTTGGCGCCGAGCGCCGAGCCGGCGTTGAAGCCGAACCAGCCGAACCACAGCAGGCCGGCGCCGAGCAGCACGAACGGGACGTTGTGCGGGCGCATCGGCTCGCGCTTGAAGCCGATCCGCTTGCCGAGCACCAGGCACAGGGCCAGCGCCGCGGCGCCGGCGTTGATGTGCACGGCGGTGCCGCCGGCGAAGTCGAGCGCCTTGAGGTTGTTGGCGATCCAGCCGCCGGTCACCGAGCCGTCGGCGGAGCTGAACGCGAACACCCAGTGGGCGACCGGGAAGTAGCACAGCGAGGTCCAGAGGATGACCCACAGGGCCCACGAGCCGAACTTGGCCCGGTCGGCGATCGCGCCGGACGCCAGCGCCGGGGTGATGATCGCGAACATCAGCTGGAAGGCCGCGAACACGAGCAGCGGGATCGTCCCGGAGAGCCCGTTCGCCGAACCGCTGGACAGCCCGGCGAACTCGGAGAGGTTCCCGAGCAGGCCGTTGCCGCCGTAGCTGTTGCCGAAGGCGGCGGAGTAGCCGAACAGCGTCCACAGGATGCTGACGATGCCGATCGTGACGAAGTTCATCATCAGCATGTTGAGGACGGCCTTGGACCGGACCAGGCCGCCGTAGAAGAACGCCAGCCCTGGCGTCATCAGCAGGACGAGGGCAGAGCTCGTGAGCAGCCAGGCGGTGTCGCCTTGGTTCAACTCGGGCATGGGACCTCCGGGGACGCTCCGCGCGGGGGCGGTGCTGGGCGAGGTGTCCGCGGCGGCCGTGGGGGGACGGCCGGCTCGCCCGCGGCGGCGCGGGAGACGGTTGCCGGACAGCCCGAGCGTCCGGGACGCGCGTTTCGGCCAGTGGCCGCGCCGGGTTTCCGTCGTGTTACACGGCGCCGTCTTGTGTTACGGGGTGATGAACTCGCAGCGCACCAGGCGCGGCGTGGACTGTCCGTCCCACCTCGTGGACGCTCTGTCACGCCCTTGTCCACCCTGCGGCGGGGTCCGTGTCACCCCTCGGAACCGGTGAGCAGCGCGTCGACGAACTGGCCGGCGTCGAACGGCGCGAGGTCGTCCGGGCCCTCGCCGAGGCCGATGAGCTTCACCGGGACGCCGAGCTGGCGCTGGACGGCGACGACGATCCCGCCCTTGGCGGTGCCGTCGAGCTTGGTGAGCACGATCCCGGTGACCGGCACGGCCTCGGCGAAGACCTTCGCCTGGCTGAGGCCGTTCTGCCCGGTGGTCGCGTC
The DNA here is from genome assembly GCA_964242885.1 of uncultured Actinomycetales bacterium. Classification (GTDB taxonomy): domain Bacteria; phylum Actinomycetota; class Actinomycetes; order CAXTBU01; family CAXTBU01; genus CAXTBU01. The sequence continues at coordinate 3,489 of CAXTBU010000053.1, read as the reverse complement.
CAGGACGAGCAGTGTCTCGTTGACCGGGCCGCCCCGGCCGAGCACGCGGCCCATCTTCCCGAGCTCGTCCATCAGCCCGGCCTTGTTCTGCAGCCGCCCGGCCGTGTCCACGATCACCACGTCGGCCTCGGCGGCGATGCCGGCCTTGACCGCCTCGAAGGCCACGCTGGCCGGGTCCCCGCCCTCTGGCCCGCGGACCGTGGGCACCCCGACCCGGGCGCCCCAGCTCTGCAGCTGGTCCGCGGCGGCGGCGCGGAAGGTGTCCGCGGCCCCGAGCAGCACGTCCTTGTCCTCGGCGACGAGCACTCGGGCGAGCTTGCCGACCGTCGTGGTCTTGCCGGCGCCGTTGACGCCGACGACGAGGACCACCGCGGGTCGCTCACCGGTGCGGGCGGTGTCCAGGGAGCGGTCCATGTCCCCGCCGACCAGGGTGACCAGTTCCTCGCGGAGGATGGCGCGCAGCTCCCCCGCGTCCTGCGCGCCCTCGACCCGCACCCGGGTGCGCAGGCGCTCGACGAGCTCGGTGGTCGGGCCGACGCCGACGTCGGCGGTGATCAGGGTGTCCTCGATCTCCTCCCAGGTGTCCTCGTCGATCCGGTCCCGGCTCAGCAGCACCAGCAGCCCGCGGCCCAGCCCGCCGGAGCGGGACAGCCGGGAGCGCAGCCGGGTCAGCCGGCCGGCGACCGGGTCCGGCGTGTCGAGCCGGGCGGTGTCCGGCTCGACGAGGGCGTCCGGGTCCAGGGTGTCGACGGACCGGGCCGGCGGCAGCGGGACCTGCTCGACGGTGCGGGTGTGGGTGTCACGCGGGACCGTCGCGTCGTCGTTGACCCCGGGCACCCGCTCGTCGGTGTCACCGGGGCGGCGGGCCTCCAGCTCGCGCGGGCGCCGGCGGCCGAACAGCGCGTGACGGGTCCTCGGCACCGCGACCACGACGATGCCGACGAGGATCACCAGCGCGGAGACGACCAGGACGACGTAGGACAGCGGTTCGGACACGCTGCGATGCTCCCAGACGCCGCGGGAGCGTCAGGCGGAACTGCGCTCGCGGACGCTCATCACACCGGCGTCCGCTCGCGGACGCGTTGGCTGATCACGGTCGTGACGCCGTCGCCGCGCATCGAGACGCCGTAGAGCGCGTCGGCGATCTCCATGGTCCGCTTCTGGTGGGTCACGACGAGCAGCTGGCTGGACTCGCGCAGCTCCTCGTAGATCGCCAGCAGCCGGCCGAGGTTCGTGTCGTCCAGCGCCGCCTCGACCTCGTCCAGGACGTAGAACGGGCTGGGCCGCGCCTTGAAGATCGACACCAGCAGCGCGACGGCCACCAGGGAGCGCTCCCCGCCGGACAGCAGCGAGAGCCGCTTGACCTTCTTGCCGGGCGGCCGCGCCTCGATCTCGATGCCGGTGCCGAGCAGGTCGTCGGGGTCGGTCAGCACCAGCCGGCCCTCCCCGCCCGGGAACAGCCGGGCGAAGACCCCCTGGAACTCCCGGGCGGTGTCGGCGAACGCCTCCGCGAACACCTGCTGGACCCGGGCGTCGACGTCGGCGACCACGCCGAGCAGGTCATCTCGCGAGGTGCGCAGGTCGCGCAGCTGCTCGGTGAGGAAGGTGTGCCGCTCGGTGAGGGCGGCGAACTCCTCCAGGGCGAGCGGGTTCACCCGGCCGAGCTCGGCCAGTGCCCGTTCCGCGACGCGGCGACGGTGCAGCTGCTCGGCGCGGACGTAGGGGACGGACCCCACCGGCTGGCCCTCCCCGGCGGCCGGCACGGGCACGTCCGGCCCGTACTCCGCCACGAGGGCGTCCGGGTCGCCGACGCCCTCCTCGGTCAGCCGCGCCACCAGGCGCTCCGCCTCGGCGGCGGCGGACGCGGCGGTCACCTCGGCCGCGGTGGCCTCGCCGACGGCGGCGGTGGCGGCGTCGGTCAGCTCCCGGACCCGCGCGCGGACCGTCCGCAGCTGCTCGGCGGAGTGCTGCTGCCCGGCCTGCACCGCGTCCCGCTCGGCGCGCGCGGACTCGGTCGCCGCCCCGATCTCGGCGAGCAGCACCGTGCAGGCCTGCGCGACAGCGCCCGCCACGGCACGGCGGCGGCCGGCCCGCTCGGCCCGCTCGGCGGCATCGGCCAGCTCGCGGCGCCGGGTCGCCGCGGCGGCCGCGAGAGAGTCGGCGCGCCCGGCGATCGCGGCCAGCCGTTCCTGGGTGCTCCGCTCCCCCAGCCGGGCCTCGACCTCGGCCGTGCGGGCGGCGTCCAGGGCCGCTGCCGCCGCTGCCCGGTCGTCCGGCGTCGCGGCCGCGCGGCTGTCGTCGAACAGGCTCGCCGGCGCCGCCAGCTCCTGCGCCCGGGCCTCGTCCAGGCGCTGCTGGAGGGCGGCCGCCCGCTCGCCGGCAGCGGCAGTGCTCGCCCGCACCGCGTCGGCGTGGCCGGCGAGGCGGTCGGCCTCCGCGTGCGCGGACCGCACGACCTGCGTCAGGTGCCCGAGCCGCTCGGCGACGGCGGCCATCCGTGCGTCGGACTCGTGCAGCCGGTCCAGCAGCGCGTCGGACCGCTCGGCGGCCCGGGTGTGCGCGGCCCGCACCGCCGCGAGCTCGAACCGCTGGCGCTGCGTGGTGTGGTCCAGCTCCGCCAGCGCGGCCTCGGCCTGCTCCAGAGCGCCGCGGACCTCCAGGCCGCTGGGCGCCGAGACGGAGCCGCCGGTCGCCGACGTGGCGGTGAGCACGTCGCCCGCGCGGGTGACCGCGACGGCGGCGGGGTCCGCGGCGACCACGCCGGCGGCCTCGTCGAGGTCCGCCACGACCACCACATCGCGCAGCAGCGCGGCCATCGCGGGCCGCAGCCCGGGCGGGCAGGCCACCTCGGGGGTCACCGGCTCGAGCGGGTGGGTCGGCGCGGCGCCGGCGGTGAGGAGGGCGGCCTGCCCCCAGTCCCGGGCGCGCAGCGTCCGCAGCGCCCCCACCAGGTCGTCCGCGCCGCCGACGACGACGGCGTCGGCGAACCGGCCCAGGGCGGCGGCCACCGCGCGCTCGGCGCCGGGCACGACGGTGAGCAGGTCCGCGAGACTGCCGGTCACCCCGGCCGCCGGTGCCTCACCGGTCCGACCGAGCAACGCGGCGGCGCCGTCGCGGACGTCCAGGGACAGCCGCAGCGCCTCGACCCGCGCACCGAGGGCGGCGCGCTCCCGGTCGGTCGCGTGCTCCTCCTCGGCCAGCGCGGCCGCGCGGTCGGCCAGCCGCTCGACCTCGCCGGCTGCCGTCTCGTACGCGGTGTCCAGCCCCTGCTCGCCGGCGTCCATGCCGGCGACGTCGGTCTCCACGGTGGTCTGCTCGCGCTCGGCGGTCCGCGCGCGCTCCAGCGCCGCGTCCCGGGCGGCGTCCAGGCGGTCCGCCTCCGCGGCGCCGGAGGTGACCCGGGAGCCCGCGGCGGCGGTCTCGGCGGCCAGGGTCGCGATGCGGTCCCGGCGGCGGGCCGCCTCCCGGCGCAGGTCGGCCAGCGACCGC
>CAXTBU010000052.1:13560-22019 GCA_964242885.1 uncultured Actinomycetales bacterium | reverse complement strand
GAACTCGCCGGAGCGGCGACCGAGGAACCGCTCGGCTGGTCCGGGGCGGCGAAGGCCACCGACGACATCGCGACGGGAACGACGAGCGCCCCGACTGCCGCAGCGCCGACCAGGCGTGCACGACGGGCGAACTGAATGCTCCGCTGCTTCATGGGAGGTCCTTCTCTCTGGGCCGGGTTCCGATGTTGGGAGGCGCTCGCCCCTCGTTCCCTGGGCGGCAGCGGTGCATTCGTCAGCTGGCGGCACACATGGGCATCGACGCACCACGACGGCGCCCACAGTATCGGCGGGTGGATGGGCGCCGGTTGGTTAGCGTAGTTGATCCCCTACTCAGCGTGTTCGTTCTGAGACGGCTTGGGGATGGGCGATCAGCACGGGATCGACGCCGGAGGCGGGCGTCGGCTCGACGCGGCAGTGTCCGGCGGTCAAGCGGGCTGGCGAACCGGTCGACCACGTGGATGACCTGCCTGGGAACGGTCACCGAGACAGCCGAATGGGCCGGGAGGATGTCTCCTCCCGGCCCACGGTGAGCAGGACGACCGCCAGGTCGGCGGGTGGCTCCCGGACGTCACGACGTCCGGGTGTCAGAACGTGCGCAGCGGTATCTCCGCTGGTGCTGCGAGCAGTCCCTCGATCTCCGTGTCCAGCCTGACCAGCGTGATCGACGCCCCCGCCATGTCCAGGGACGTGCAGTACTCCCCCACGTAGCTGCGTCCGACCTCGATCCCCTGCGCCGCGAGCTTGTCCGCAGCGGCACCGAAGAGCAGGTACAGCTCGCTGATCGGGGTCCCGCCCAGGCCGTTGACCATCAGGGCGACCCGGTCCCCGGACGTGAACGGCAGGTCGGGCACGATCGCGGCGAGCAGCTCGTCGACGATCTCGTCCGCGGTGGCGATCTTCTGCCGGCGACGGCCCGGCTCACCGTGGATGCCGACACCCATCTCGACCTCGTCGTCGCCCAGCTCGAACAGCGGCGAACCCTTGGCCGGCGGGGTGCAGGAGGTGAGTGCGATGCCCATGGTGCGGGTGACGGAGTTGACCTTCTGGCCTATCCGGACCAAATCCTCCAGTTCCGCGCCCTGCTCGGAGGCCGCGCCGACGGCCTTGATGACGAAGAAGTTCCCGGCAACCCCGCGACGGCCGATCGTGTAGGAGGAGTCCTTCACGGCGACGTCGTCGTCGATGACGAGGGTCGCCACCCTGATGCCCTCGGCGTCGGCGAGCTCGGAGGCCATCTCGAAGGCCATCTTGTCGCCGGTGTAGTTGTTGATGAGCAGGAGCACGCCTTTGGGCGACGCGAGCAGCTTCGTCGTCTCGGTCACGTAGTCGACGGGCGGCGCGGCGAACACGTCCCCCGGGCAGGCGGCGTCGAGCATCCCGCGACCGACGATCATCACGTGCGCCGGCTCGTGGCCCGAGCCGGAGCCCTGCACGATCGAGACCTTGTCGGGGTTCGGCGCGTCGGTGCGCTTGATGAGGTTGTACGCCGGGACGTACTCCAACGTGTCGGGATTGGCCTTGGCGAGCCCGGCCAGCATCTCGGGCACGAACTGCCTGGGGTCGTTGACGAACTTCTTCACGTCTTCTCCTCGGGTCGGTCGACGGCTGCCTGGTCAGGCGGTGCGGGGCAGCGCTCAGGCCCGGGAGTCCCAGTTCTGCTGCAGGACCCGGCCCATGATCGCGATCGTGACGGCGCCCGCGTCCGGGCTGCCGATGCTGCGTTCGCCGGTGTAGCTGGCCCGGCCGCGGCGGGCCTCGAGCACCGAGGTCGCGGCTGCGGCACGTTCCAGCTCGTCGGCGAAGGCTGCCAGCGCCGTCGCGGAGTCCGCGCCCGCCTGCAGCTGCTGCTCGAGGACGTCGGTCGCCGGCGACAACGCGTCCAGCAGTGTCTTGTCGCCGAGGTCGGAGTTGCCGCGGGCCTTGATGCCGGCGATCGCCGCGCGTAGTGCCGCGACGACCCCGACGCCGTCAGCGCCGGCCCCGTCGCCGAGCGCGGCCGCGGCCCGCAGGAACGCCGTCCCCCACAGCGGGCCGGACGTGCCCCCGACCCGGCTGGTGACGACGAGCGCGACCCTCTTGAGGAACGTCGCCGGGCTGGTCCGGTCGAGTGCGTCCCAGTCTTCGAGCACGCGCTCGAACCCGCGCGCCAGGGAGTACCCGAGGTCGCCGTCCCCGGCGACCGCGTCGAGGTCCCCGAACTCCTGCTCGCGCTCGACGGCTGTCGTCGCGATCGTGCGCACGACGAACTCGACGTCGCGCTGGAAGTCGTCGGCCATGACGCTCCTGGTCTGGGGTGGTTGTGGGCAGGGTCGGTCAGGTCGCGAGGCAGGCGTGCAGGTCGGCGAGCGTGACCACCGGCCCGGGGGCGATCCCGCCCGGATCGGCGAGCACCTGCGCCGGTTCGCCGTCGGGGTCCCCGAAACTGGTGAGCACGAGCGCTGCTCCCGAGAAGTCCTCCGAGCGGGTGTACCCGTTGACGGTGACGACGCACCGCAGCCCGGCGGCAGCGGCGGCGAGGTAGCCGTTGCGGGAGTCCTCGACGGCCAGCGTGGCGGCCGGGTCGGCGCCCAGTCGGGCGACCGCGAGCGTGTAGATGTCCGGCGCCGGCTTCTTCGCCGGCACGACGTCGCCGGCGAAGACCGGGATCCGCTCGGCCAGCTCCGGACCGACCGCCGTCCGCACCACCGCCCGCACCGACGCCTCCGCCGAGGTCGAGGCCACGGCGACCTGCCATCCGGTCCGGAGCGCCTCGGTCAGCAGGCGGGTGATCCCCGGTCGGGGGGGCAGCCGCCCGGCCTCGACCGTCGCCAGGTAGTGCGCCGTCTTCGCCCGGTGCCAGTCGGCGAGCAGTGCTCGCTGCCCGTCGGCGTCTGTCGGCAGTCCGTGCTCGGCGGCGAAGGCGGGCGTGAGCAGGGTCGCCATCCGCTCCTTGCCGCCGCCGATCCGCAGCAGCTCGCCGTAGTCCTGCTCCGACCACCGGACCCCGAGCCCGGCCTCGGCGAAGGTGGCGTTGAACGCCGGCAGGTGGCCGTGGCGCTCGGTGTCGGCCAGCGTCCCGTCGCAGTCCAGGACCAGGGCAGGTGCGCTCACCACGCCTTCCCGCTTCCGCCGAACAGGGCGATGTGGTGCGCGGCGAGCTCTCTGACCGCGCCGTGCACCGCCGCGAACAGCGATGGCGGGTCCCAGCGGTCCTGGGCCTCTGCCTGCTTGAGGAAGGTCAGCGAGGACGTCATGTACGTCTGCTTCAGCGCCGTGGAGATGTTCACCTTCGCGCAGCCGCGGCCGATCAGGTCGGTGAACTGCTCCTCGCTCATGCCCGAGCCGCCGTGCAGCGCGATCGGCACCGGCTCGGCCGCGACGATCGCCGACACCTTCTCCGTGTCCAGCGTCGGCGTGGACCGGTAGACCCCGTGCGCGTTGCCGATCGCCGGCGCGAACACGTCGACCCCGGTGGCCCGGATGAACTCCACCGCGGTGTCCAGGCTCTGCAGGGCCGCCTGGTCGTCGGAGCCGACCCCGTCCTCGACGCCGGTGATCGACTCGATCTCGCCCTCGACGGCGGCGCCGTACCGGCGGGCTTCGGCGACGACCTCGACGGTCTGACGCTGGTTCTCCTCGACCGGCAGCGACGAGGCGTCGAACAGCACCGAGTTCCAGCCGGCCGCCAGGCAGTCGGAGATGACCTGCCGGTCCGGGCAGTGGTCCAGGTGCAGGGCGACGGGGACGTCGATCCCGGCCGTCAGCGCCCGCCACGTGCTGAACAGGTGGTCTCGCCCCAGCGTCCGGACCGTCTTCACCGAGGTCTGCAGGATCACCGGGGCGCGCTGCTGGACGGCGGCGTCGAGGACGGCCTGCATCGACAGGGCGTCGACGATGTTGATCGCGGCCACGCCGTACCGCTCGGCGAACGCGCGGGCGAGGATCTGCTGCGTCGGGACGACGGGCACCGGCACCTCCAGCAGGGCTCCGGCCCGCGCCGATCGCGGGGCGTCGGTGCCCTGGCGACATCAAACACCCGCTCGCGGGCCGCCCGGCGCGGAGTCCGGTGGCCCGCTCGGCCTGCCCGGCCGGTCGATACCGTTGCGCCGTGCCGACGGACGAGACGCCCGGCGGCGACCCGGGCGCCCGGCCCGGGTTCGTGCTCCACGACCACCGCAGGCCGCGGCCCCATCTCGACCTTCGGCTGGAGGAGAACGGCGTCCTGCGGTCCTGGGCGTTGCCGCGGGGCCTGCCGGTCGAGCCCGGCCGGAACCGCCTGGCGGTCGCCGTGCCCGACCACGACCTGGACCACCTGGCCTACGAGGACGACGAGAAGTCGGTCGCGGACACCGGGTGGTGGGAGGAGCACGACCGGACCGACCGGCGGATCCTGTTCACCCTGCACGGCCGGTTCGCCGCCCGCAGGTACGCGCTGATCTGCACGTCGCGGGACTGGTTGGTGCACCTGACCAGGGACCAGCCGCCGGGGCCGGGGCGCGGCGCCGAGTCCTGAGGTGCGCCACCGGTCCCTGACTGTTACCGCTCAGGTCGCAGCCAGGCGGATCGGCCGCGGAGTTAGTCTCGGTCGTCTGCGGGAGACCATCGGCCAAGACCTCTGCCACCACTCGCGAACGGATGACGTGACCACCACCGACGACGACGCCACCTCCCAGGCGACCCACCAGGGCGATCACCAGAGGGAGTTGCTCGACGCGTTCATCACCGTCGCGGACACGCTCGTCGACGACTACGACCTGCCGGCGTTCCTGCACGAGCTGGCACGCGTGTCGGTCCACCTCTTCGGCGCCGACTCGGCGGGGCTGCTGATGCACGACCAGGCCGGGGGTGTCGAGCTGCTGGCGTCCAGCGCCGACGACGTCCGGGCCGTCGAGCTGTTCCAGCTGCAGGCCGACGAGGGTCCGTGCCTGGACGCGATCCACACCGGGGTCGCCGTGCACGTCCCCGACCTGGCGGTGGCGATCGACCGGTGGCCGCGGTGGGCGCGGGTCGCGTACGGCTACGGCGTCCGCTCGGTGTACGCGACGCCCATGCGGTTGCGCTCCCAGACGGTCGGCGCTCTCAACCTGTTCGGGTTGCAGACCGGGGCGATGTCCGACGTCGACCTGCGGGCGATGCAGTCGCTGGCCGACATCGCGACCATCGGGCTGCTCCAGGAGCGGGTCGTCCGCGAGAAGGACATCGTCAACACGCAGCTGCAGGGCGCCCTGGAGAGCCGGGTGGTCATCGAGCAGGCCAAGGGTGTCCTCGTCGGGCGCAGCGACCTCACCCCGGAGCGGGCCTTCGTGACGCTCCGGGACCACAGTCGCCGGAACAACACCAGGATCGCGGAGGTGGCCAGGGCGGTCATCGCCGGCGAGCTGTCCGTCACCGACCTCACCAGGAGCCGTCGCTGACCGTGGTCCCCCGGCCGGTCGATCCGAGACGGCCGCCGCCCGGGCCGGCAGCTCGCCGTGCCCTCTGTCCCGCCGTGGGAACACGCCCGTCGGTCCCGCCGGGAGGAACGAGAGGGGACGCCCGCGGTGTGCGGACGTCCCCTCCCGGGTCGGCGGCGGGTGTGCCGCCGTCGGTGATCAGCCGAGCAGCTTGCCGAGTCCACCCAGGCCGCCGAGGCTGCCCAGGTCGACGCCGAGCGAGGACAGCAGTCCCTTGTGCTCGTCGTTGTCGGTGTCCACCTGGTCGGGCAGCTGAGAGTCGGCCTGTCCGGCCTGGTCGTGCTGGCCCTGGGACCTGAGCAGGTCCAGGATCTGGCTCTTGTCGATCTGCACGGTGTCCTCCTCGACCGTTCGGTCAGGAACGGGGATCGCTGATCTCGACGTGCTCGCGTGACGTGGTCGTGGTGACCTCCGCGGCGCCCGGCACCTGCCGGACACCGATGCGCACGCGCTCCACGACGCGGGTCTCGGTGACCACGACGGGCACCTCTTCCCGCAGTTCCACCACCAGTTCCTGGTCCGGTCCGGGTCCGCCGCGGCCCACGCGGGCCGGGGAGTCGACGTCGAAGACGTCGTCGCCCCGGGTGCCCGGGCTCACCGGAGGGTCGAACTCGAGGACCTCGCGCCGGACCACCACGTCGACCTGTCGCGTCTCGGTGACGATCCGGCGGCGCACCCGCACGACGCCGGTCACGACCTGCTGGACGCCGATCCGGTCGCGCTGCTCGCGCAGCACGACCTCGACGGCTCCGTCCCCGACGGTGCCCGCGTGACCGGGGACCGACCCGGCGAGGGAGCCGGCCCTGTCGGCCGGCTCCCTGTCAGGTGTGGTCAGCGGCCGGGACGGACGTCAGGGTCCGTGTCGGTCTCGATGTGCTCCTCGCGGACCTCCGCGGAAACGGTCTCCTGGCCGGTGACGGTGCGCTTGTCGAGGCGGACCCGCTCGACCGGCACGGTCTCCTTGGCGACGACCGCGGTCTCCTCGTGGAGAGTGACCTCGTGCTCCTCCTCGGTCAGGTCCCCACCGGACATGGCCGCGGCGCGGTTGGCCTCGGTGATCGGCTCGCGCTCGACGACGACCTCTTCGTGGCTCACCGGGACGGTCTGGGTCTCGGTGTGGCTGGTGATGTACTTCCGCAGCCGCGCGCGGCCTGCCTCGCGCTGCTGCGTGCCGACGCGGAGGTGCTCCTCCGAGCGGGTCATCGCGTCGTCGGTCGTCGGGCCGGAGGTGTCGTGACCGACGGTGCCGTGGGCGTTCGTGTTGGTGTCGGTGTAGCCCGCGGTGCCGGTGGTGGTGCCCGTCGTGGTCGTCGTCGAGGTGCCGCCGACGCCGTAGTAGGCGTACAGCTCGTCCTCGTCGTCGGCGGTGATCTCGCGGCCCGGGTCGTGGTGCGGCGCGCCCTGGATCTTGTCCTTGCTGAACGGCACGGTCAGCGAGGAGCCGTCGAACGTCGACTCGCTGAGCGGGACCAGGGAGACGTTGCCGCCGAACAGGCCGGTCTTGACCGCTGCCCACTCCGGCTGGCCGGTCTCGTTGTCCAGGTAGATCTCGTCGACCTTGCCCAGCTTGTCGCCGCCGGTGTTGTTGACGGTCGAGCCGCGGACGGTGTCGAGAGCGTTGGTGTCGAGCGGCATTGAGTGCTCCGTTCTCGCGGCGGGGCCGCGAAAGGGTGTCGCCGCGCGATCTGCGCAGCGAGGGTGGAGACGTGGCGAAGGTCTGACGCCGTAGCGCGCCCGTTCCTCACGGAGAGGACGTCGGTGTTGTGCCGCGTTCGACACTCCGGACGACGGAAGGTCACCGGCACGGGTGCCGGTTCATCAGCTCACAGGGAGTGCGCGTCATCGGCCTCGACGCGGCGGGACCGGGCGCGTCGACCTCCGGCCAGTGTAGGGGTGGGGCCAATCGGCGCGAGCTCTCGCGAGCTGGGTCCGCGGTACGGCGTCGGTCCGGGGCGGGAACGCCACCGGCCACAGCCCGTTCGGGGCGCAGCTGTGGGCCTACGACCACGCGTTCGGGCCGGTCCCGCTGCCCCGACGAACCGTCCGTCAGGACCGCGGACCGGCTTGCGGCCGGTCGGGCGCCAGGCCGGCCTGGGGCCGGTCGGAGGCCCGGAAGGTCGACACCACGGCGGCGAGGTCCTCGCCGCCGTGGCCGGCGTCGCTGGCCCGCCGGTAGACGTCGTGCAGCGCGCCCGCCAGTGCGGGGTCCACCCCGGAGGACTCCACCGCGGACCGGATCAGGCCGAGGTCCTTGAGCACGCCGTCGAGGGCGAACTGGCTCGGGAACTCGCCGCGCAGCATCGACCCGCCCTTCAGCGCGGCGTACGGGGTGTCCGACTGGCCGCCGGCGATCGCGTCCAGGAACAGCTGCGGGTCCAACCCCAGCGCCTCGGCCAGCGCGAGCGACTGGGCGATCCCGGCGGTGATCGTCGCCACCCACGCGTTGCAGGCCAGCTTGAGGGCACTGCCCGCGCCGAGGCCGTCCCCCGCCCACACCGTCTTCGCGCCCATCGCGTCGAAGGCGGGCTGGGCGGCCGGGCGCAGCGCCGGGTCGCCGGAGGCGAGCACGACCAGTCGGCCGTCGGCGGCCGGCTGCCGGGTCCCGAGCACCGGGGCGTCCAGCACCCGCAGCCCGGTCCGGTCGGCCAACCGGGCCAGGCGCCGGGTGCCGTTCAGCCCGATCGTGGACATCTGCGCGACCACGGCGGCCGGACCGACCGCCCCGCTCACCTGGTCGAGGACGTCGAGGACCGCGTCGGCGTCGAACAGCATCGTCACCACGAGGTCGGCGCCGGCGACGGCGTCCCGGGCGCTGTCGGCCACCGTGGCACCGTCCCCGGCCAGGAGGCGTGCCCGGTCCGGCGTCCGGTTCCACGCCGTCACCCCGAACCCGTCGCGCAGCAGCGACCGGGCCATCCCCACACCCATCGCACCCGTCCCCAACACCGCGACCCGCATCCGGTTCCCTTCCGATCGGTCCGCCCGGTCCCGGGCGCCGTCTGCGAACCCTGGCACCCCGGCGGCCGA
>CAXTBU010000052.1:0-13460 GCA_964242885.1 uncultured Actinomycetales bacterium | reverse complement strand
GGTCAGCGGCGCCGGGTCAGCGGCGCTGGGTCAGCGGCGCTGGCGCCGGCCCAGCCGGTCCGGCGCCAGGCGGCCTGTCGTCACGTCGGCGGCAACCTCGGCCAGCCGCCGGTTGGCGGACCGGCTGTGGGTGCGGAGCACGCCGAACGCGTCGTCGACCGACATCCCCAGGGCTGCGGCGACCACGCCCTTCGCCTGCTCGATCACCACCCGGGAGTCCAGGGCCGTCTGCAGCTGGCCGGTCCGCTCCTCGGCTCGGCCGACGCGGCGGGCGGTCAGCACGGTGATGGTCGCCACGTCGGCGAGCGCCTGGGCGATCCGCCGATCCCGCTCGTCGACCGGATCGACGCGGCTGCCGAAGAACCCCAGTGCGCCGACGACGGTGTCGCCCAGCCGCAGCGGGAAGGCGTACGCGCTGCGGACCCCGGCGGCCAACGCGGCCGGCGCCCACGCCGGCCACCGGCCGCGGGCCTGCGCCAGGTCTGCGACCTGCACCGGCTCGGCCAGACGCACGCAGTCCAGGCAAGGTCCCTGGTGGGCCTGCACCTCCAGCGAGCCCAACACCTGGCGCTCCGCGCTCGAGGAGGCCGCGACGGCCGGCCCACCGCGGTCGTCGGTGAGCAGCACACCCGCCGACACCGAGTCGAACAGGCCGACGCACCCGTCGACGAGCTGCCGGAGGACCTCGGACGCGTCGACGACCGACACCAGTCCGCGGGCGAGCCCGACGAACGCGTCGACCAGCGCGTCCTCCCGGGCGGCCGTCTCGGTTGGCGTGCGCCGCGTCAGAACCGGTCCGGGCGCCGCGTCGACGGCCGTTCCGCCCGCGTCGAGCGACCCGTCCGCCGGGGACACGTCGGCTGCCTCGACAGCCCGAGTCACCTCGGTCGCGTCCATCGGGCTCACCCTCCCCGTCGTTCGCGGTCCGGGCACGTGGCGTGCTGCCGGAACGCCAGCGGAGGTCCGAGCTGGGTTCCCCGATTGTGTCACCCGGCGGAACGCCGTCCCGCGCGGTCAGTCGAGCGACGGCCCCATCCGGCCCTCCACCACGTCGCGGGAGACGTCCTCGACCAGTCGGCCGTCCACGAAGGCGATGCCCCGCAACCGGGCCAGGGCATCGGCGACCGAGACGCCCAGGGCGCTGGCGACCATGCCCGTCGCCTGGTGGACGGCACTGTCGACGTCGAACGACACCGGGACGTCCGAGGTGTCGTCGGCGCGCAGCGCCAGCACCGCGACCACGACCGCCCGACCGAGGTCGGCGACGGTTCCCGGGTCGAGCGAGTCGAGCCCGCCCGGCCGGGACGAGTACATGTCGAGCGACCCCACCGGGCCCGTCCCGACCAGCAGCGGCGTCGCGGCCAGCGCCCGGACCGGCAGGTCGCCCAGGTGGTGGACGAACATCGGCCAGCGGACGTCGGCCGGGTCGAGCACGTCGCGGGCCTGGACGTTGGAGTTCGTCGCCGTGGACTCGGTGCACGGCCCCTCGCCGACGGTCAGCTGGATCGCCTCGATCGTGCGCGCCGTCTCGTCGCTGCCACCGATCACCGCACGGTTGCCGGTGAACGAGGCGAGCGTGATGGCCACCCCGTCGACGCCGAGCGCGCCGGCGGCGGTCCGGCACAGCACGTCCAGGTTGGGCGGGGTCACCCCCGACGCGACCAGATCGACGGTGAGCCGCAGCACGGCCTCGGCCGCGTGGGACCGGACGGGGACGTCGACCGGGACGGGGGACTGCATGGCGACGGCGGGGTCTGTCGCGACGCCGGGCGGCGGGACGGGGCTGGACGGGACGAGGTCGGACACGAACCCTCCGGGATCGCCGGCGGGCGGCCCACGACGCACCTGCGGCCACTCGCCGGTCGGGTGGGAGGTGTCCTCCCGGCAGGGACAGGGCCGGGGCGTCGCAGGGCGAACGGGCGCGCGTCCGGGGGCTCGGTCCTGACCACCCGACGAGCGGCAGCGAGACGAACGACCGTCGCGCTGCCGATCATTGTGCCGCCTCGCGCGGGAAGCGGGGCACCCGGGGCCGGCCGCCGCCCGACCAACGCGGGACGCTGCGGCCCCCCCGGGGTCAGCGGGTGAGCAGGTGCAGCAGCGCCCGGCCGTAGGCGTCGGCGGCCGCCGGGGACGTGAACGAGATCCCGGCGCCCTCGACGGACAGCTCCACCCGCCACCCGCCGTCCGTCCGGTCCAGGCTGGTGAACGCGGCCCCGAGCCGGTCGCGCAGCTGGTCCTCGGTGGGCAGCCACAGGGTGTCGGACACGGGCACCGAGTCCAGTGCCCACTCGGTGGTGCCGTTGAAGCCGAGGACCGTCCCGGTGGAGAACCGGTGGACGTCGACGGTCAGCGTCGAGAGGACCAGTCGGTCCTCGAGCAGCTCCTCGGCGTCGACGACGAACCAGTCCCCGGTCGCCGGCTCCCAGGACAGACCGGCGGTGCGCAGCGAGCGGGCGAGATCGACGGAGACCACCTGTCGAGTCTGCCCCCGGGCGCCGCGCCGGGCCCAGTGCGCACGCGCCGTGCCCCGCCGTGGACACGCGCCGGGCCCGCCGGGTGCACGCGCCCGCTCGCCGTGGACCCGGGAGGATGGGCCCGTGCACGTAGCCCTCCTGCTCCTCGCGATCGCGGTGACCGTCGGGGTGGTCGCCTGGGCCTGCGACCGGGTCGGCTGGCCGACCCCGCTGGTCCTGGTCGTGGTCGGCGCGGTCGTCGGCGCGGTGCCCGGCGTGCCGCACGTCGAGCTGGAGCCGGAGATCGTGCTGCTCGGCCTGCTGCCGCCGCTGCTGTACTCCTCGGCGATCGGCACGTCGCTGATCGACTTCCGGGCCAACAAGGTGTCGACGCTGCTGCTGTCGGTCGGCGCCGTCGCGTTCAGCACGGTCGCGGTGGGCCTCGCGGCGTGGTGGATCGTCCCGGGGATCACCCTGGCGGCCGGCCTCGCGCTGGGCGCCGTCGTCGCACCGCCGGACGCCGTGGCGACCACCGCCGTCGGCCGCCGGGTCGGCATGCCGCGCCGGCTGACCGGGCTGCTGGCGGACGAGTCGCTGGTCAACGACGCCACCGCGCTGGCCGCGCTGACGACCGCGGTCGCCGCGCTGACCAGGCCGGTGGGCCCCGGCGAGGTCGCCTGGCGGTTCGGGCTGGCCGCGGCCGGGGGGATCGTCGTCGGCATCGTCGCGTCGTTCGTCCTCGGGTTCGTCCGGAAGAAGATCGACGACCCGGTCCTGGACACCACCCTGTCGTTCGCGGCCCCGTTCGTCGCCTTCCTGCCGGCGGAGGCCATCGGCGCCTCCGGCGTGCTCGCGGTGGTCGTCACCGGCCTGCTGCTCGCTCACAGCTCCCCGGCCCTGCAGAGCGGCGCGTCCCGGGTCGCCGAGACCACCAACTGGCGCACGATCGCGTTCCTGCTGGAGAACGCCGTCTTCCTGGTGATCGGCCTGCAGCTGCCGGGCCTGCTCGAGGGCGTCGCCGGGACGGACACCGAGCCGTTGACCGTCGTCGGCGTCTGCCTCGGCGTGCTGGCCGCGACGGTGCTCGCGCGGGTGGTGTTCGTGTTCGCCTCGGCCGCCGCCTTCCGGGCCGCCCGCCGGGAGCAGGCGTGGTCCTGGCAGGTGACCACCGTCGTCGCGTGGGCCGGGATGCGGGGCGTGGTGACCCTGGCCGCGGCGTTCCTGCTCCCCGAGGAGACGCCTCAGCGCGACCTGCTGCGGCTGGCGGCGTTCACCGTGGTGGCGGGCACGCTGCTGGTCCAGGGCCTGTCCCTGCCGTGGCTGGTCCGCCGGCTCGGCCTGCGTGGACCGGACCCGGCCGAGGACGCGCTGCAGACGGCGACGCTGGTGGACCGGGCCACCCGGGCGGGCCTGCGCCGCCTCGACGAGCTGACCACCGGTGAGGAGCCGGCGGAGGTGCTGGACGCGCTGCGCCGGCGGTCCGCGGTCCGGTCCAACGCAGCCTGGGAGCGGCTCGGCCGGCCGGAGTCGGGCCAGGTCACCCCGTCGAGTGCCTACCGCCGGCTGCGGGTGTCGATGCTGAAGGTCGAGCGGGACACGATCGTGGCGGCGCGCGACTCCGGCCAGGCCCCGGACGCCGTGCTGCGCGGCGCACTGGCGGCGGTCGACCTCGAGGAGTCGATCCTGGAGGGGGTCGAGCAGGAGGCCGGGGTCCTCGACCGGGACGACGACCTGGTGCCGGTCAGGGGAGACCTGTGCGGGCACCTGGAGTCGGCGCCGCGGGTGATCCGGCTCGCCACTCCCGGCGAGTGCGCGGACTGCCTGCGCGAGGGGACGAGCTGGGTCCACCTGCGGGGGTGCCTGACCTGCGGCCGGGTGGCCTGCTGCGACAGCTCGCAGGGCCGGCACGCCGACCGGCACTTCCACACGACCGGCCACGCGGTGATGCGCAGCGTCGAGCCGAGTGAGGCCTGGCGCTGGTGCTACGTCGACGAACGGATCGGCTGAGCCGCCGGACCGGACGGTGCGGCCCGCCGGACGGGTGGGTGGAGCCGGGGGAGGCCGGTGGCGGGCGCGGGACCGGCCGGTTGGTAACTTCGCCGCATCGGGACACGTCGCGCACAGCAGGAGGTCGGCACCAGCATGAGCGCGGGTCCGGAGCGGGTCGTCGGCGTGGGCGCCCGCCACAGGGTCGAGACCAGGCGGCCGTTGGTCACCGCGACCCTGCCGAACGGCCTGCGGGTCGTCGTCCGCGAGGAGGCCACCGCCCCGGCGGTCGCGCTGAACATCTGGTACGACGTGGGCTCCCGCCACGAGACCCCGGGCCGCACCGGGCTGGCGCACCTGTTCGAGCACCTGATGTTCCAGGGGTCGGCCAACGTCGCCTCCGGTGACCACTTCGGCCTGCTCGAGCCGATCGGGGCGTCGCTGAACGCCACGACCAGCTTCGACCGGACCAACTACTTCGAGACCGTCCCCACCGGTGCGCTGGACCTCGCGCTGTGGCTGGAGGCGGACCGGATGGGCGGGCTGCTCGCGGCGCTGGACCAGGCCAACCTGGACAACCAGCGCGACGTGGTGAAGAACGAGCGCCGGCAGAGCTACGACAACCGGCCCTACGGCACCGCCTACGAGCGGCTGTTCGCGCTGGCCTTTCCCGACGGGCACCCCTACCACCACATGCCGATCGGCTCGATGGACGACCTCGACGCCGCGTCGCTGGCCGATGTGCGTGCCTTCTTCAGCGCCCACTACGGGCCGGGCAACGCCGTGCTGACCCTGGTCGGGAACGTCGCGGCGGGCGATGCGCTGGCCCGGGTCGAGCGGTACTTCGGCGGCATCCCCGCCGTCCCCGCGCCACCGGAGCCGCAAGCGCCGGGCGCCGCCCCGGTCGACGGCCCGCTGCTGGAGGTGGTGACCGCCGACGTCCCCGCCGCCGCCGCGTACCTGATGTGGCGGCTGCCGCCGGACGGCGACGCCGCCTGTGATGCCGCGGCCGTCGCCCTGCGGGTGCTGGCCGACGGTCCGAGCAGCCGCCTGGAGGTCCGGTTGGTCCGCCGGGAGGAGAGCGCCCAGGGGGTCGGCGGCGGGGTTGAGCGCCTGGTCGGCGGATCCTCGGTGGGCCTGGTCACCGTGCGCGCCCGGGACGGCCATGCGATCGCCGACCTCGAGGCCGCGGTGGCCCAGGAGCTGGCGCGGCTGGCCGCCGACGGACCGACCGACCGCGAGCTCGCCCAGGCCCGCGCCGGCGCCGAGCGGGAGTACCTGGAGGAGACCGCGACGTTCGCGGGCCAGGCCGACGAGCTCGGCCGGCACGCGACGCTGTTCGGCGACCCGGCCCTGGCCGACACCGTCGTCGACCGGCTCGCGGCGGTCACCGCCGCCGACGTCGCGGCCGTGACCGCTGCCTGGCTGACCCCGGCGGCATCGGCCACCGTCCGGTACCTGCCCGGACCGGGTGCCGCCGCAACCGCCGCCGCCGCCGTCGAGCAGGAACCCGCCGCATGACCGCCGCCCTCGCCCCGCGTCCCCGCGTCGGTCCACCCGCGCCCTGGTCGTTCCCGGCCCCGGTGCTCGGTCAGCTGCCCAACGGGGTGCGCGTCGTGGCCTTCGACGTCCCGGGCGCGCTGCTGGCCGCGGTCACCGTCGTCGTCGACGCGCCGCTGACCGACGAACCGGCCGAGCGAGAGGGCGTGGCGACGATCGTCGCGAACACCCTCGACGAGGGGACAGCGGCCCGGACCGGCGAGCAGTTCAGCGACGAGGTCGCCCTGCTCGGCGCCGACTACGCCGCCTCCGCCGGCCGGTCGGCGACGTACCTGACCCTCGACGTGGCGACCGCGTCGCTCGCCGCGGGGCTGGCCCTGGTCGCCGAGGCGCTGACCACGCCGGCCTTCCCCGAGGCCGAGGTCACCCGGCACGTGGCGCTGCGGCTGGCCGCGATCGAGCACCAGGACAGCATCGCCGCCTACCGCGCCGCGCGGGCTCTGGACGCCGCCTGCTTCGCCGCCGGCAGCCGGGCCAGCCGACCCGGCGGGGGGACGGCGGCCACCGTCGCGTCGATCACCCGCGACGACGCCGCCGCCTGGTACGCCGGGTCGTTCGCCCCGTACCGGACGACCGTGGTGGTGGCGGCCGACCTGCGCGGGACCGACCCGCTGACGCTGCTGGACGAGGCCCTGGGCGGCTGGGGCGTCCCGGCGTCCGCGAGCAGTGCTCCGGCGACCGCGGCGGCCGGCGCGCCCGAACCGGTGGCGCCGTCGGTGCGGGTGGTCGACCGTCCCGGGTCGGTGCAGAGCGCGCTCGCCCTCGGGCTGGCCGGGCCGGACCGGAGCGCCCCGGACTGGCCGGCGCTGCTGGTGGCCGCGCACGCCCTGGGTGGCGGGCTGAGCTCACGGCTGATGCGGTCGCTGCGCGAGGACCTCGGCTACACCTACGGGATCGCTGCCCGGTTCGCCCCGTTCCGGGCCGGCGGGCAGTTCGCGGTGAGCACCGCCGTGGACACCGCGAACACCGGTCCGGCGCTGGAGCAGATCCGGCTCGTCGTCGACGGCCTGCGCGACGGAGGGCTGACGTCGGCCGAACGCGACGACGCGGTCGACTTCTACCTCGGCGCCAGCCCGCTGCGCTTCCAGACCGCCCGGGCGCTGGTCGACCAGGCGGCCGGGCTGGTCGGTGACGGGATGCCCGCGGACTGGCTCAACGTGCTCCGGTCGGCGATGCCGCAGGTGACCGCCGACGGAGCCTCGGCCGCGTTCGCCGCCGCTGTGCCGTCGCCGCTGGCGGTCGTCGTCGTCGGCGACGCCTCGGTGGTCGCGGACCCGGTGCGCGCGCTGGCGCTGGGGGAGCTGACCGTCGTGCCGGCTCCCGTGTCGGCCTGACCTCCACCGACCGGACGGAGCGGTGCTCTCGATCGGCGATGCCGGCGGCTGGGGCGTCGTCCTGGTCGTGCTGGCCGGGGTCGCCGCCGGCGTGATCAACGCGGTCGTCGGCTCGGGCAGCCTGTTCACGTTCCCGGCGCTGCTCGGGCTCGGCGTGCCGTCGGTGACGGCCAACGTGTCCAACAACATCGGGCTGGTCCCCGGGAACGCCACCGCCGCGTGGGGGTACCGGGATCTGCTGGCCGGACAGCGCAGACGGGTGCTCTCCCTCGTTCCCGCGTCAGCGACCGGGGCGGTCACCGGGGCGGTGCTGCTGCTGACGCTGCCGCAGTCGGTGTTCGACGCTGCCGTCCCCGCGCTGATCGCGCTCGCGGTGGTGCTCGTCCTGGTCCAGCCCCGGCTGCAGCGCCGGCTGGCCGGCGCGACCACGGCCGGCGCGTCCACACCGGGCGGTGCCCCGCCGGCGGGCGCCGCAGCCGACGCGCGGGCCCCGGCCGCCCTGATCGTCGGCGCGTTCGCGGCCGGGGTGTACGGCGGCTACTTCGGAGCGGCGCAGGGCGTCCTGCTGATCGGGCTGCTCGGTGTCCTGGTCCGCGCGGACCTGCAGCGACTCAACGCGGTCAAGAACGTGCTGGCGCTGGTCGTCAACACGATCGCGGCCGTCGTGTTCGCGGTCGTCGCACCCGACCGCATCGACCTGGTCGCCGTCCTCGCGGTGGCCGCGGGCGCGACCGTCGGTGGCGTGCTCGGGGCCCGGATCGGCAGGCGACTGCCACCGATCGTGTACCGCACGGTCATCGCCGTGGTCGGCGTGGTGGCGATCGTCGTGCTGCTGCGGAGCTGACCGTCGGCCGCCGCGCGGTGCGCGGGAGGCGTCGGTAGCGTCGGCCCCCGGCACGGACGGGGGAGCGCATGGGGATCGTCGGGCGTGGGCTGGCAGCCGGGGCCGCGGGCACGGCGGCGCTGAACGCCGTGGGCTGGCTGGACATGGCGGTGCGCGGCCGGCCGGCCAGCGCGATGCCGGGCCAGGTCGTGGACGCCGTCGCCGAGGCCACGGGCCGGCGGGTCCCCGGGCGCGGGCACGCGCGGCGCTCCCGGCGCCAGGCGCTCGGTGAGCTGGTCGGGATCGGTATCGGCCTGTCCGTCGCGGTCGGCGCCAGTGCCGCCCGCGCGGGCGGGATCCGGCTGCCGGGCGTGCTCGGCGCGGCGGCCACCGGCGCCGCGGCGATGGCCACCGCCGATCTGTCGGCCGGCGCGCTCGGGGTCACCGATCTGCGCCGCTGGTCGGGCGCCGACTGGGCCACCGACGCCGCGACGCACCTGGCCTACGGCGCCGTGACACACGCGGTGCTGGGCCTCGGCGGGCCGGGCGGGTCCGCACGGGCCGCGGTGCAGCTCGCCCCGTCGCCGGGCCTGGTCCTGCGGTCGGGTCTGCTCGGCGTCGCCGCGGGGTCGCGCAGTTCGCTGGGCCTGGCCGGCCCCGTCCTGTCCACCCCGCGGACGAGCGGTGCTCTCGCGGCGATCACCGGCCGGCCGGGGTCCGCCGTCGCCGTGCTCGGGGTCGTCGGGGAGGGCGTCGGCGACAAGCTCCCCGCAGCGCCGAGCCGGCTGACGGGGCCCGGGCTGCCGGTCCGGCTGCTGTCCGGCACGGCCGGCGGTGTCGCGCTGGCCCGCCGGGAACAGGCCCGCGTCGCCCTGCCCGCGGCGGCCGGACTGGTCGGGTCGGTGCTCGGCTCGTACGGCGGGGCGATCTGGCGCGCCCGGTCGGCGCGGCGGCGCGCGGACTGGCACGGCGCCGTGGCCGAGGACGCGGTGGCGATCACCCTGGCCGCGCTGGCCTGCCTGCCCGGCCGGACGCCCCGGGCCTGAGGCGCGCGGGTACCCCGGCGCGGCCGCCTCGTGCTGGAGCGGGGTGCGCAGGGCGGGACCCGCGCCGGCGCCTTACCCTGGGGGGGTACGTTCCCGGACAGGGTGCGTTCCCGGGGAGGGGTGGGCATGAGTTCGTACGACGGCAACCGCGACGAGGTGCTGGCCCGGCTGCGCCGGGTCGAGGGCCAGGTCCGCGGGATCCAGCGGATGGTCGAGGACGACAAGTACTGCATCGACATCCTGACGCAGGTCAGCGCGGCCACGAAGGCGCTGCAGGCCGTCGCGCTCGGCCTGCTCGACGACCACCTGGCCGGCTGCGTCGTGGACGCCGCCCGCGCCGGCGGCCCGGAAGCACAGGAGAAGGTCCGCGAGGCGTCGGCGGCCATCGGCCGGCTGGTGCGCTCGTGACGGCCTACACCGTCACCGGGATGACCTGCCAGCACTGCGTCGCCGCGGTGACGGCGGAGGTCGCCGGTCTGCCGGGCGTGGACGCCGTCCGGGTCGACCTCGCCACCGGGCTGCTCCGGATCGCCGGTCCCGGCGGGTCGGACCGCGCCGCGGTCGCCGTGGCCGTGGACGAGGCCGGCTACGCGCTGGCACCGGCCGCCGGATGAGCAACGGCGTGGCGGGGGTCGCCGGCGCGAGACCCACGCCGGCCGCAGGGGAGCCGGCGCAGCACCTGGTCGAGCTGGCCGTCGGCGGGATGACGTGCGCGTCGTGCGCGGCCCGGGTGGAGAAGAAGCTGGGCAGGCTGCCGGGGGTCTCGGCGAGCGTGAACTACGCCACCGGCACCGCCGCCGTCCGGGTGCCCGCCGACGTCGCCGACGACCTGCTGATCCGCGCGGTGCAGTCCGCCGGGTACTCGGCCGCCGTCCGGGAGCCCGACCGCGACCCCGATGCCGCACGCGCGGACCGGGCGGGCGTCGCGGACCGGGCCGAGGCGGCGATCCGGGTGCGGCTGCTGGTCGGTGCGGTGCTCTCGCTGCCCCTGCTGGTGCTGGCGATGGTCCCGGTGCTGCGGTTCCCCGGCTGGGAGGTCGCCGGCCTGGTCCTCGCCGCTCCGGTCGTCACCTGGTGCGCGTGGCCGTTCCACCGCGCGGCGGCCGTCAACGCCCGCCACGGCGCGGCGACCATGGACACGCTGGTGTCGCTCGGCGTCGTCGCCGCGACCGCGTTGTCGGTCGCGTCGGTGCTCGCCCGGTCCGGCGACACGTACCTGGAGGTCGCGGCGGTGGTCACCACGCTGGTCCTCGCCGGCCGGTACGCCGAGGCTCGCGCCCGTCGGCGGGCGGGCCTGGCGATGCGGGCACTGCTCGACAGCGGCCCCCGGGAGGTGGCGGTGCTCACCGACGGCGGCCAGCGGCGGGTGCCGGTGGAGTCCCTGCGGGTCGGGGACCTGTTCCTCGTCCACCCCGGGGAGAGGATCGCGACCGACGGGGTGGTGACGGAGGGCTCGTCGGCGCTGGACCTGTCGAGCACCACCGGGGAGTCGGTGCCGGTCGAGGTCGGTCCCGGGAGTGCGGTGGTCGGCGCGACGGTGAACGCCGGCGGGCGGTTGGTCGTCCGGGCGACGCGGGTGGGCGCCGACACCCAGCTCGCGCAGCTGGCCCGCCTGGTCGAGCGGGCGCAGAACGGCAAGGCCGCCGTCCAGCGGCTGGCCGACCGGGTGTCGGCCGTGTTCGTGCCCGTCGTCCTCGTCCTCGCCGTGCTGACCGCCGCCGGGTGGCTGCTGGCCGGGAGCGGACCGGCCGCCGCGGTCACCGCGGCAGTCGCGGTGCTCGTCATCGCCTGCCCGTGTGCCCTGGGCCTGGCCACCCCCACCGCCCTGATGGTCGGCACCGGACGCGGCGCGCAGCTCGGGATCCTGCTGCGCGGCCCGGAGGTGCTCGAGGCGACCCGCGCCGTCGACACGGTCGTGCTGGACAAGACCGGCACCGTCACCACCGGCGTGATGAGCGTGGTCGACGTCGTCGCCGACGGTCCGGGCGAGGAGCTGGCGCAGGTCGCCGCGACGCTCGAGGCCGCCTCGTTGCACCCGGTCGCCCGAGCGGTCGCCGCGGTGGCGGACACCACCGGCTGGCGGGTCGACGAGGTCGCGGACCAGCCCGGCCTCGGCATCCGCGCAACGGTGACCGGGCCCGACGGTGTCCGCCGGGACGCGGTCGCGGGCCGCCCGGCCCTGCTGGCCGCGGCGGGCATGCCGTTGCCCCCCGCACTGGCCGCGGCGGTGGACCGGGCGGGAACCGCGGGGCGGACGGTGGTGGCGGTCGGCTGGAACGGCCGTGCCCGCGGCGTGTTCGCCGTCGCGGACACCGTGCGGCCGGGCAGCGCCGAGGCCGTCCGGGAGCTGCGTTCTCTCGGCCTCCGGCCGGTGCTGCTGACCGGTGACACCGCGGCCGTCGCCGCCGCGGTCGCCGCGCAGGTCGGCATCGACGACGTGGTCTCCGGCGTCCTGCCGCGCGGCAAGGCCGAACACGTGCAGCAGCTCCAGCGGGCCGGGGCGACCGTCGCCGTCGTCGGTGACGGCACCAACGACGCGGCCGCCCTCGCCCAGGCCGACCTCGGCCTGGCGATGGGGACCGGTACCGACGCCGCGATCGCCGCCGGGGACCTGACGCTGGTCGGCGGGGACCTGCGGGCCGCCGCGGACGCGATCCGGCTGGCTCGGCGGACGCTGGCCGTCATCCGCGGCAACCTGTTCTGGGCGTTCGTGTACAACGTCGCCGCCCTCCCGGTCGCCGCGGCGGGGTTGCTGAGCCCGATGGTCGCCGGGGCGGCGATGGCGGCGAGCTCCGTGTTCGTCGTCGCCAACAGCCTGCGGCTGCGCAGCTTCACGCCGCGGCGCGCCGCTGTCCCGACCGGTGCGCCGACCGCTGCCCGGACCGCTCGACGGGCCGACTGATGGCCGCCCGGTCCCCGGCGACCCAGGGGGGTCGGGTGCCGGTCGTCCGCCGCCACGACGTGCTCGCCGCCCGGGTCGCGGTCCACGGGCTGCACCGCAGGACCGCGGTCGCGGACCTGGCCGGACTCGCGGTGCTGCACCTCGGGGTCCAGCAGAGCTCGCCGCGCGGTGGGCTGCTCGCCCTGTCGTCCCGCGCGGGCGAACCGCTGCGCGAGCTGCCGGACGGCCTGGTCGAGCTGTGGTCGACGCGGGGAGCGCCGCACCTGCACCCGGTCGGCGAGGTGCCGCGGATCGCCGCCGGACTGCGCCCGGCCGACGATGCCGACGCCGCGATCCGGCTGGGCGCCAACGCGGCCAAGGCGCTGGCCCAGGCGGGCCGGCCGGCGCTGGCCGCGCTCGACCAGGTGAGTGCGGTGCTCGCGGACCTGGTCGGGGACGCACCCGGCCCGCTGGCCAAGGCGGCGGTCTCCGCGGCTGTGACCGCTGCTCTCCCGTCGGAGTTCTCCTCCTGGTGCGGGGGATGCGGGGCGACCCACGTGTTCGAGCAGACGCTGCGGGTCGCCGCCCCGGGCGCCCGGGCCTACATCGCCACCAGCCGACCGCTCGCGCTGGCGCTGCTGTCCGACGACGGGGACCGGCCGGACCCGGTGGCCGCCCGGCGGAGCCTGGTCCTGGACCACCTGCGCCTGCACGGGCCGACGACGGTCGCGGACACCGCCGCCTACTTCGGTGCCCGCCCGGCGGCGGTCCGCGAGGTCTGGCCGGTCGACGGCCTGGTCGCCGTCGACGTTCTCGACGGCGACGACGGTCCTCCCCGGCGCGCCGAGGTGGCGGCCGCCGACCTGTCGGGTCTGCTGGACCCGCCGGAACCGCCGCCGGTGCGGCTGCTCGCGCCCTACGACCCGTTCCTGCAGTCCCGCGACCGCGAGGTGCTGGTCCCGGACCGGGCGCGGCAGCACCAGGTGTGGCGGGCGCTGGGCAACCCCGGCGTCCTGCTGCTCGACGGGGTGCCGGCCGGCACGTGGCGGGCGACGGGGTCAGCGCGCCGGACCTCGGTCGCGGTGGACGCCTGGGCACCGGTGGACGGCGCCGACCGGGCGGCGCTGGAGGACGAGGCCGGCCGCATCGCCTGGGCGCGGGGCACCGCCGATGCGGAGGTGACCGTCGCCGGACCGTGAAGGGGAGCCGCCCTGTCGGGGATCGGGTCGGATGCGGTAGGACGTGTGCATGTCGTACCCGGGGCCCGCTGACGGCAGTCGCCGCAACCCACGCCCGCCCTCGCCGGCGGGGCGGGCGGCACCCGGCCGGAGCGGCGCGTCGGCGGCCGGCCGGGGCCCGCGGCCGCCGGCCCAGCCC
>CAXTBU010000051.1:20800-22162 GCA_964242885.1 uncultured Actinomycetales bacterium | reverse complement strand
GCCCGGCGGACACCGGCGTACAGCGGGAGCTCGATCGCACGTCGGTCGAGGGTCCAGCCGGCAGTTCGCGGTACGTCAGTGTCCGTTCGGTGGTCAGGGTCCGGTCGGTGGTCATGTGGCGATCGGCGAGCGGAGCGGGACGCCTACCGTGCGACCTGTGACGACCGACCTCGCGACCGACGCCCCGCGCAGCAGCACCGGACCGGAGGGGTTCGACGTCAGCCGGGTGCGGGCGCTGTTCCCGGCGCTCTCCTCCGGGGTGGCCTTCCTCGACGGCGCCGCCGGCACCCAGACGCCGCAGTCGGTGATCGACGCGATCGCCGACGCCTACGCCGGAGGACTGAGCAACAGCGGCGGGTTCTTCGCGGCCAGCCGGCGCTCGGACGCGATCGTGGCCGGCGCGCGCCAGGCGATCGCCGACCTGGTCGGCGGGGTGCCGGACGGGGTGGTGTTCGGCCCGAGCTCGACCGCCCTGACCTACCGTTTCGCCGCGCCGATCAGCACGTCGTGGCAGCCGGGTGACAACGTCGTGCTGACCCGGTTGGACCACGACGCCGACGTCCGGCCGTGGGTCCAGGCGGCGAACCGGGCCGGCGCCGAGGTCCGGTGGGCCGACCCGTCGCTGCCCAGCCTCGAGCTCGGCGTCGAGCAGTTCGCCGGGCTGGTGGACGCGCGTACCAGGCTGGTCGCGCTGACCGGCGCGAGCAACGTGGTCGGGACCAGGCCGGACCTGTCCGCGATCACGGCGCTGGCCCACCGGGTCGGCGCCCTGACCTGGGTCGACGGGGTGCACACCACGCCGCACACCCCGGTCGACGTCGTCGCCTGGGGTGCGGACTTCTACGCGACCAGCGCCTACAAGTGGTGTGGTCCGCACATCGGCTGCGTGGTCGCCGCGCCGTCGCTGCTGGAGGGGCTGCGCCCGGACAAGCTGGCGAGCAGCTCGAACGCGGTTCCCGGCCGGTTCGAGCTCGGCACCCTGCCGTTCGCCGACCTGGCCGGGGTCAGTGCCGCGGTGGATCACCTGGCCTCGCTCGGGGACCTGGTCGACGGGGCGCCGCGGACCGTCGACGGCGGGCCGGAGCCCCGGCGGGTGGAGCTGCTCCACTCGATGGCCGTCGTCGAGGCGTACGAGACCGCGCTGTTCGCCCGGCTGTGGTCCGGCCTGCACGGGCTCGACGGCGTCCGCACGATCGGCGGGGCAGCGTCCCGGACGCCGACCGCCTGGTTCACCGTCGACGGCCGGACACCGGCGGAGGTCGCCGAGGCGTGCGCGGCCGCGGGCGTCGCCGTCTGGGACGGGCACAACTACGCCTGGGAGCTGGCCGGGTTCCTCGGGATCCGCGACGCCGGGTCCGCGGT
>CAXTBU010000051.1:15693-20700 GCA_964242885.1 uncultured Actinomycetales bacterium | reverse complement strand
TCGCCGACACGGTTCTGGCCCTGGCCGCCGAGCGCGGGTTCGACGCGGTGACCGTCGACGAGATCGCCGAGGCAGCCGGGGTGTCGGCTCGCACGTTCTTCAACTACTTCGCCAGCAAGGACGACGCGCTCGTCGCGCCGGACCCGGACTCCCTGCCGCGTCTGCTCGACCGGCTCCGGGACGCACCGGCGGGGCTCGCCCCGGTCGAGGCGGCGCACCACGCGTTCCGGGGGGTCGCTGACGCGTTCGAGGCAGACCAGACGTCGATGACGCTGCGGATGTCACTGATCAAGGCCAACCCGGTGCTGCTGGAGCGCTGGATGAGCTCCGGCGCGCAGGGCGAGCGGCTCCTGGCCGAGGCGCTCGCCGGGCGGATCGGCCTCGCCGCGGACGCGCTCTACCCCGCCCTGGTGGTCGCGGTCGTCGGGGGCTGCCTACGGACTGCCGTCCTGCACTGGCAGGGCGCGCCGTCCCCGCGTTCCCGCCCTCCCCACCCCGGCTCCCTGGGCGCCCTCTTCGACGAGGCCGTTCGATCCGTCGCCGCAGGCCTGCCGGCGCCGGACACCGCCTGACACCCCGACCGACCTCCCGGCCCCCCGACCGACCTCCAGGCCACCCGACCCCCGCCACACCACACCGCGACCCAGCGCCGCCCTCGCCCGCCCCCGCACGTCGCGGGATCCCCGATCGTCTCGCCCGCAGGAGAAGAGGAACGCCGTCATGACCGTTGGTGCGCAACGTCGCGGGGCCGGTGCCCCGCAGTCCGCCCCGGACGCCCCGGACGCACCGGACGCCCCGGACGCCCCGCCCGGTGCCGGCCGGATGACCCACCGCGAGGTGCTGCAGGCGCTGTCCGGCCTGATGGCCGGCATGTTCGTGGCGATCCTCGCCTCGACGATCGTGTCGAACGCGCTGCCCCGGATCGTCGCCGAACTGGACGGCAGCCAGTCCTCCTACACCTGGGTGGTCACCGTCGAGCTGCTCGCGATGACCGCGACCGTTCCGCTGTGGGGCAAGCTCGCCGACCTCTACAACCAGAAGCTGCTGGTCCAGCTGTCGCTGGCGATGTTCGTGATCGGCTCGCTGATCGCCGGGTTCTCCACCGACATCGGGATGCTGATCGCCAGCCGCGTCGTGCAGGGCATCGGCGCCGGCGGGCTGACCGCGCTCGTGCAGATCGTGATGGCCGCGATGATCCCGCCGCGGGAGCTGGGCAAGTACTCGGGCGTGTTCGGTGGGATCTTCGCCACCGGGACGGTCGCCGGCCCGTTGATCGGCGGCCTGCTGGTCGACACCTCGTGGCTGGGCTGGCGCTGGTGCTTCTTCATCGGCGTCCCGTTCGCGCTGCTCGCCATCGCGCTGCTGCAGCGGACGTTGAAGATCACCAGCGTCCGGCGCGACACCACCATCGACTACCTGGGCGCGTTCCTCATCGTCGCCGGGGTCTCCACGCTGCTCGTCTGGTCCTCGCTCGCGGGGAACTCGTTCGCGTGGGCCTCGGGCTGGACCGCCGGTCTGGTGCTGCTCGGCCTGGCCCTGCTGGCCGCTGCCGTGTGGGTGGAGTCCCGCGCCGTGGACCCGATCATCCCGCTGCAGCTGTTCCGCAACCGCACCGTCACGCTCGCGGTGGTCGCCAGCATGTTCGTCGGGATCGCGATGTTCGGCGGCACCGTCTTCCTGTCCCAGTACTTCCAGCTCTCGCTGGGCAAGTCCCCGACGGTCGCCGGGCTGATGACGCTGCCGCTGGTCGGCGGACTGCTCGTGTCCTCGATCGTGTCCGGTGCGCTGATCAGCAGGTACGGGCGCTGGAAGCGCTTCCTCGTCCTGGGCGCTGTGCTGCTGCCGATCGCGCTGCTGCTGCTGTCCACGATCCGCGACGACACCTCGGCGGTCACCGTCGGGCTGTTCATGGCGCTGCTCGGCGCCGGCGTCGGGATGATGATGCAGAACCTGGTCCTGGCCGCCCAGAACGACGTGCCCGCCCGTTCGCTGGGTGCCACCACGTCGACGGTGTCGTTCTTCCGCAGCCTCGGCGGCGCGGTCGGGGTCAGCGCGCTCGGCGCGATCCTGGCCAACCGGCTGACCAGCCTGCTCGCCGAGCGGCTCCCCGCCGGGGCGGGCGGGAGCACCGGCGGCGCGGTTCCGGAGCTCGCGCTGCTGCCGCCCGAGGTCGCCGCCGTCGTCCGCGAGGTCTACGGCATCGCGACCGGGAACCTGTTCCTGGTGGTGGCCCCGATCGCCGTCCTCGCGACGATCGCCGTGCTGTTCATCCGGGAGAAGCCGCTGAAGACCACCAGCGGGCGTGAGCGGGCCGCCGAGGAGGAGGCCGCCGCGACGGCCGGCGCCGCCACTCTCAGTTGATCGCCGACGCCGGTCCGTCGATGCTCGGACCGGCGTGGCGACCTGCGGTCGGGGGTGTTCACCCGCTGGACGTGTCAGGTCCACCAGTGGGCTGCCGACTCCTGGTCAGGTGTGCCCGCGCCGCGCGCACGTCGCGGGCACACCTCGGAGGAGACCAGCATGCGTTCAGTCCTGTCCTCGCGCCGCCGGCGGCTCGCCGCCGCCGCAGCGCTCACCGTCACCCTCGCCGCGGTGCCCGCGGCCGCGCTGGCCGCCGGCACGGCCAAGCCGGACAACACCGAGGCCGCCAAGCAGGCGATCGTCGGCGGCAAGGCCCGCAACGTCATCCTGCTGATCGGTGACGGGATGGGTGACAGCGAGATCACCATCGGCCGCAACTACGCCAAGGGCGCAGCGGGCCGGCTGGCGATGGACACCCTGCCGCTGACCGGTGCCTACACGACGTACGCGGTGCAGAAGGCCAACCCGTCGCTGCCCGACTACGTCACCGACTCCGCCGCCTCCGGCACCGGCTGGGCCACCGGCAAGAAGACCTACAACGGCGCCATCTCGGTCACCCCGGACGGCAAGGCGCAGGCCACCATCCTGGAGCTGGCGAAGAAGGCCGGGTACAAGACCGGCGACGTCACCACCTCCGAGGTCCAGGACGCCACCCCGGCGGTTCTCGTCTCCCACGTCACCGACCGCTCCTGCTACGGCCCGGTCGCGGTCTCGACGATCTGCCCGACCAACGCCAAGGAGAACGGCGGCGCCGGGTCCATCAGCGAGCAGCTCGTCCAGACCCGCGCCGACATCGTCCTCGGTGGCGGCATCGCGTCCTTCAACGAGGTCGTCAAGGCCGGCCCGTTCGCCGGCCGGACCGTCCTGGACCAGGCAAGGGCTGCCGGTTACCAGGTCGTCACCGAGGCCGCCGACATCGCCAAGGCCCGCGGCTCGGTCAACCCGAACAGGCCCGTCCTCGGCCTGTTCTCGGCCGGCAACATGGCCGTCGAGTACGCGCCGCTGGTCCCGAGCGCGGCCGGCACCCCGGCGACGAAGTGCACCCCGAACACCGCTCGCCCGGTGACCCAGCCGCACCTGCCCGACATGGCCCAGGCCGCGATCGACCTGCTCGACCACCAGGCCAAGGGCAAGGGCTTCTTCCTGCAGATCGAGGGCGCCTCGATCGACAAGCAGGACCACGCCGCGAACCTGTGCGGCCAGATCGGCGAGACCGTCGCCTTCGACGCCGCCGTGCAGAAGGCGCTGGACTACCAGAAGTCGCACCCGGACACCCTCGTCGTCGTGACCGCCGACCACGGCCACACCAGCCAGATCGTGGCCGCCGGCTCCACCACGACGGGCGTCACCGCGACCGTCACCACCGCTGACAACGCACCGATGACCGTCAGCTACGCCACCACCCCGCTCCCGGGCAGCCAGCAGCACACCGGGACCCAGGTCCGCATCGCGGCCAAGGGCCCGCAGGCCGCCAACGTCCTCGGCATCACCGACCAGACCGACCTGTTCACGACCATCACGCGGGCGCTCGCGGTCAACTGACCTCGGCACCGCCGATCGCGGCGCCTTCTGTCGCGGCGCCTTCTGTTGCGGCACCGCCCGTCGCGGAGCCCCCGCACCCACACGGGTGCGGGGGCTCTGTCGTCCCGCCTCAGCGTCGGTTCATCACCGCCTGTACCGTCGTGGGCGTGGAGACGCTGACGCACGGACAGGTGCTGGCCCGGTTCGGTCACGCCCTGTCCGATCCGACGCGCTCCCGGGTGCTGATGGCGCTGCGGGAGGCGCCCGCCTACCCGGCCGAGCTGGCCGAGCTGCTCGGCGTGTCCCGGCAGGGGCTGTCCAACCACCTCGCGTGCCTGCGGGGCTGCGGGCTGGTGGTGGCGGTGCCGGAGGGCCGCCGGGTGCGGTACGAACTCGCCGACCGTCGCCTCGCGCACGCCCTCGGTGACCTGCTGGGCGTGGTGCTCGCGGTGGACCCGGCGGCCTGCCCACCGACGGACGGGCACCGCTGATGGCCGTCGCCGTGCCGCTCGGGCCGGCGCAGCGGGACCCGGGCGTCGACCGGCGAGCCGTGCTCGCCCGCCGGGTCCGGGCGTTGACGGCGGCGACCATCACCTACAACGTCGTCGAGGCGGCGGTCGCGCTGACCGCGGGGGTCCGCGCGTCCTCGACGGCGCTGCTCGGGTTCGGCCTGGACTCGGTGGTCGAGGTGTCGTCGGCGGCTGCGGTCGCCTGGCAGTTCGCCGGCCGCGACGAGGAGGCCCGCGAGGCCCGGGAGCACCGGGCGCTGCGGGTGGTCGCCATCTCCTTCTTCGCCCTCGCCGCCTATGTGGGCCTCGACGCGGTGCATGCGCTGCTGGCAGGCGGGCGCGCTGAGGAGTCGGCCACCGGAGTGGTCCTGGCCGCGGTCAGCCTGGTCGTCATGCCGCTGCTGTCCCGGTCCCAGCGGCGGGCCGGCCGGGAGCTCGGGTCCGTCTCCGCCGTCGCCGACTCGCGCCAGACGCTGCTGTGCACGGCCCTGTCCGCGGTGCTGCTGGTCGGCCTGGGCGTCAACGCGCTGTTCGGGTGGGCGGCGGCGGACCCGGTCGCCGGGCTGGTGATCGCGGCGCTCGCCGTCCGGGAAGGCCGCCAGGCGTGGCGGGGAGA
>CAXTBU010000051.1:6731-15593 GCA_964242885.1 uncultured Actinomycetales bacterium | reverse complement strand
GGCTGGTGATCGCGGCGCTCGCCGTCCGGGAAGGCCGCCAGGCGTGGCGGGGAGACGGCTGCTGCGCGCCCCCGACCGGCGCCCGTGAGGCGCCGTGAGCGGGGAACACGGGCACAGCCACGGCGCGGGCGCCGACCGTCGGCGGCTCGGCATCGTGCTCGCGATCACCACCGCGGTCCTGCTCGTGGAGCTCGTCGGCGCCGCGGTGTCCGGCAGCCTGGCGCTGCTCGCCGACGCGGGACACATGCTGACCGACGCCGCCGGGCTGGGCATCGCGCTGGTCGCGGCGACGCTGGCCGGGCGGCCGGCGACCTCGCGGCGGACCTGGGGCTACCGCCGGGCGGAGGTCCTCGCCGCCGCGCTGCAGGCCGCGGTGCTGCTCGCCGTGGGGGTGTTCGTCCTCGTCGAGGGCGTCCGCCGGCT
Organism: uncultured Actinomycetales bacterium; assembly: GCA_964242885.1. GTDB lineage: Bacteria > Actinomycetota > Actinomycetes > CAXTBU01 > CAXTBU01 > CAXTBU01. The sequence continues at coordinate 15,170 of CAXTBU010000051.1, read as the reverse complement.
GCTCGACCCGTCGGAGGTGGCGGCGACGCCGATGATCGTGTTCGGCGTCGTCGGCCTGCTCGGCAACGCCGTCTCGATCCTCGTGCTCACCGGCGGCGGCACCCACGACCTGAACATGCGCGCCGCGTTCCTCGAGGTCGTCAACGACGCGCTCGGCTCGGTCGCGGTGCTGGTCGCGGCGGTGGTCATCGCGACGACCGGGTGGCTGCGCGCCGACGCGGTGGTCTCCCTGCTGATCGGCACGCTGATCCTGCCCCGGACGCTGCGGCTGCTCAGGGAGACGACCGAGGTGCTGCTGGAGACGGCGCCGCGGGGGCTGGACCTGGACGACGTCCGCGCCCACCTGCTCGAGGTCGACCACGTGCGCGCCGTGCACGACCTGCACGCCTCGCAGATCGCCACCGGCCTGCCGGTGCTCACCGCGCACGTGGTGATCGACGACGCGTGCTTCCTGGACGGGCACGCGCCCCGGATGCTGGACCAGCTGCAGGCCTGCGTGGCCGAGCACTTCGCGGTGCCGGTGGAGCACACGACCTTCCAGCTCGAGCCGGCCGGTCACGCGGGCCACGAGGACGCGCTGCACGACTGATCGTCAGCTGCCGACGAGGTGGGCGAGCGCCGGGAGCGCCGCGCGCAGTGCTTCCTGCTCGTCCGCCGGCAGTTGGGCGACGCGGGCCCGCAACGCCCCCGCGCGGGTCGCGCGCGCCTGCTCCACCGATGCGGTCCCCGTCGGGGTGAGCCGGATGAGCAGGGCGCGGCGGTCGTCCGGGTCCGGCACCCGCTCCACGAGCGCATCACCGACGAGAGAGTCGATGATGCGGCTCATCGTCGACGCCGCGACCCCCTCGCGCTCGGCCAGCTGCCCGGACCGCATCGGCCCGGCGCCGAGCAGGGTCGCCATCGCCGACAGTCCGCCGTGGCCGATGTCGGTGGGCCCGGTCCGCCGCAGCCAGCGCAGCGCGCGCACCAGGCTGAGGTACAGCCCGGTCGACAGGTCGTCCTCGGGCAGCTCACCCGAGCCGCTGTGGCTGGGCCCACCCGAGCCGCCCTCGGGCGGCGGCAGACCCGAGCCGCTCCCGGCGGGATCCACCTCGGCGGGCGCGGTCATCGGCCGGCGCTCGGCACGGGGGTGACCATGGCGTGCAGTGTGCCGCGCACCGGGCGGGTCCGGGGCACAGGTCCGCGGGTGGGGACGCTCGAGGGCGCGGCGCGCTCAGGGGGTGAGCAGGACCTTACCGACGGTCTCCCCGGCGGCCAGCGCGCGGTGGGCCTCCCCGGCTTCGGCCATCGGGACCCGCCGGTCGATCACCGGCGCGAACCGGCCGGCCGTGATCAGCGGGGCGACCGACTCGGCGACGGCGGCCACGATCGACGCCTTCTGCCCGACCGGCCGCGAGCGCAGACCGGTGGCCAGCACCGCGGCGCGTTTGGCCATCAGCGCCCCGAGGTCGAGGGTGCCGGTGCGCCCGCCCGGCACCGCGATGCAGACCAGCCGCCCCTCGGTGGCCAGCACCTCGACGTTGCGTTCCAGGTAGGAACCGCCGACCACGTCGAGCACCACGTCGGCGCCCGCCCCGCCGGTCGCCTCCTTGACCGCCGCGACGAAGTCCTCGCGCCGGTAGTCCACGGCCAGGTCGGCACCGAGCTCGCGGCAGCGGGCCACCTTGGCCGGCGTGCCCGCGGTGGCGAAGACCGGGGAGCCGGTCGCGCGGGCCAGGCCGATCGCGGTGGTGCCGATGCCGGAGGTGCCGCCGTGCACGAGAAGCGTCTGGCCGGGCTGCAGGTGGGCGAGCAGGTAGACGTTGGACCAGACGGTGCAGGCGGTCTCCATCAGCCCGCCGGCGTCGACGAGATCCAGGCCCTCGGGCACCGCCATCACCTGCCCGGCCGGCACCGCGACCCGCTCGGCGTAGCCGCCGCCGGCCAGCAGCGCACACACCCGGTCCCCGACCGCCCACCCTGCGACGCCCTCGCCGACCTCGGCAACGGTGCCGGAGCACTCCAGGCCGAGGGTGTCCGGCGCTCCGGGCGGCGGCGGGTAGTGCCCCTCGCGCTGGATCAGGTCCGCGCGGTTGGCGCCGGCCGCGGTGACCTGGACCACCAGCTGGCCCGGCCCGGCCACCGGGTCGGGCACCTCCTGCCAGGACAGCTGGTCCGGTCCACCCGGCGACGTCACGACGACAGCGCGCATCCTGCGGACGCTAGTTCGTCGGGGCGCAGACCTGGGCGAACAGGCCTTCGGCGCTGGGCACCCGGTCCGGACGACACCCCTCCGTCCACAGCCCCTAAACACAGAGTGTTCGAATGATTACTGTCAGCGCGCGCGGCTGGACGACCCGGCCACCGACGACAGGACGTCCATGTTCGGTTTCCGTAGGTCGGTCATCGCGGTCGGGGTCGCCCTCCTGCTGCTGTTCGGGGTCAGCGGCTGGACCGGCACTGCCTGGGCCGTTCCCGGCGACGCTCAGGCCACGGGGGCGCGGATCGACCTGGACGGCACGGTCGGCACCACGCTCGTCGCCCGTGGCACTGCCGACGTCGGTACGGTCACAGCTCCGCCGACGGACTCGCGAACGGCGCTGGCGCTGGCCCTCGACGCCCCCGGGACCGCGGTCACCACCGCGGGCGTGGTCAGCACGAGCGCGCAGGCGACCGACGTCCAGAGTCGGGCCACAGCCCAGGTGACGAATCCGCGGATCAGCGTGCTGGGGCTCCCGCTGCTCACCGCCGACACGATCACTGCGACCGCGACCTGTCCCGCGGCGGGACCCGGCGCGGCCACCACCCAGTTCGCCGGACTCCAGGTCCTGGGCGAGGCCGTGACCCAGGAGCAGATCGCCGCCGGCGTCACCGTCGAGTCGGATGTGACCCCGCCACTGCCCGCGGTTCCCGGCATGACCCGCCTCGTCGTCCGCGCAACCGTGTCCCAGCTCCGACAGCAGACGCAGACGACGGCCGCCGCGACCGCCGTCCAGGTGCAGGTCGACCTGATCGACACCACCGACGGGGTCACCACCACCACCTCGGCCGGCACGATCCAGCTGGCTGCCGCGTCGTGCGTGGCCCCGACCCCGCCGAGGGCGACGGGCCTGGACCCGGACAGCGGCCCGACGACCGGCGGGACCCCGGTCGTCCTGACCGGGACCGGGTTCGTGCCGGGGCAGACGACGGTCACCATCGGCGGGGTGACCATCCCGGCGGCCGACGTCGAGGTCAACGCGGACGGGACGACGGCGGCGTTCACGACGCCCCCGCACGCGGCCGGTCCGGTCGACGTGACGGCGACGACTCCGCAGGGGACGACCGCGCCGCAGACCTTCGTGTACGTCGCCCCGCCGACCGCGACCGGGCTGGACCCCGACCGCGGACCGACCGCCGGCGGGACCCCGGCGGTGCTGACCGGGACCGGGTTCGTGCCGGGGCAGACCACGATCACCATCGGTGGGGTCACCATCCCCGCGGCCGACGTCCAGGTGAACCCCGCCGGGACCACGGCGACCTTCACGACGCCACCGCACGCGGCCGGCCCGGTCGACGTGGTCGCGACGACCCCGAGCGGCGCGACCGCGCCGCAGACCTTCGTGTACGTCGCCCCGCCGACCGCCACCGGCCTGGACCCGGAACTCGGTTCGACCGCGGGCGGGACACAGGTGGTGCTGACCGGGACCGGGCTGGTGCCGGGTCAGACGACGATCATCATCGGCGGGGTCACCGTTCCCGCGGATCGGGTCCAGGTGAACCCGGCCGGGACGACCGCCACGTTCAGGACGCCGGCGCACGCGGCCGGTCCGGTGCAGGTCATCGCGATCACCCCGGGTGGACGGACTGCGCCGCAGGCCTTCCGCTACGTGGCCCCGCTGACGGCGACCGGCCTGGCTCCCGACCGCGGCCCGACCACGGGCGGGACCGAGACGGTGTTGACCGGGACGGGACTGGTGCCCGGGCAGACGTCGATCACCGTCGGTGGGGTCACGATCCCCGCCGACCAGGTCGAGGTGAACGCCGCCGGGACCCGAGCGACCTTCCGGACTCCCCGCCACGCCGCCGGCCCGGTCCAGGTGACGGCGACGACCCCGGCCGGCACGACCGCGCCGCAGACCTTCACCTACCTGGCGGCCGCTCCCGCCCCGGCTCCGCCGACCACCACCGGCCTGGGTCCGGACCAGGGACCGACCTCGGGTGGCACCGAGGTCACGATCACCGGTACCGGTCTGGTGCCCGGGCAGACGACGGTCACCGTCGGCGGGGTCACCATTCCCGCCGACCAGGTCGAGGTGAACGCCGCCGGGACCCAGGCGACCTTCCGGACTCCCCGGCACGCGGCCGGCCGGGTCCAGGTGACGGCGAGCACCGCGGCCGGGACGACCCGCCCGCTGGCGTTCACCTATGTCGCAGCCGCCCCGGCTCCGCCCACCGCGATCGGGCTGGCCCCCGGGTCCGGTCCGGACACCGGCGGCACGCAGGTGACCATCACCGGCACCGGCCTGGTGCCCGGCGAGACGTCGGTGACGATCGGCGGGGTCCGCATCCCGGCGTCGGCGGTGCAGGTCAGTCCCGACGGCACGCGCGCGACCTTCACCGCCCCGGGGCACGCGGCCGGGACGGTCGAGGTCACGGCGACCACCCCGGGCGGCACCACCGCACCGCTGACGTTCACCTACAGCGATTCCGGCGGCGGGACCGACGAGGGTTCCGGCGGGTCGGGTGACTCCGGTGGCTCCGGCGGCGGGTCCGACGGCTCCGGTAGTTCCGGCGACTCGGGCGACTCGGGCGACGGGACCGGTGGCGGAGCCGGTGGCTACGGCGACGGCGACAGCGCCGCCCAGCAGCGGACGTCCCTGCCGAGGACCGGTGGGAGCCTGGCCGGCGTTCCGCTCGGTCTGCTCCTGCTCGCCGCCGGCGGCGGCCTGCTGGCGCTCACCCGGAATCGCCGCTCGGCGCGGTGATGCCGTGCGCCGCGGACACCGCCGCGATGCGCTCCGGGTCGGGCACGGCGACGTCCGGGCCGGGCAGCACCAGCCCGGATGCCGGTTCGCCGAGCTCACGGACGACGTCGGCGAACCCGGCCGGGGCGTTGATCAGCAGGGTCCGGCCCGGCCCGTCGCCGGAGACGGCGAAGCCATGCGGGACGCCGCGGGGCAGGAACACCAGCGAGCCCGGGTGGGCCTGCCAGGTCCGGTCGCCGCAGACGACGGTGAACGCACCGTCCAGGACGAGGAACACCTCGTCCTGGTCGGCGTGCACGTGCCGGGGCGGGGCGTACCCCGCGGGCACCCGGTGGTCGACGATGTCCAGGCCGCCGTGCGTCGCAGAGCCGGGGACCTTGACGAGGTTCAGTGACCCGAGCCACCAGACCGGCTCACCCTCGTCGGGGCCGAGCACGAACCCCTCCGCCGGGGTGGGAGCGGCGCTCTCGGGTGCGGCGGGGAAGCTCATCGCGTCGCCTCCGGTACGAGGACGACCTTGCCGTGCAGCCGTCCTGCGTCACTGCGGCGGTGGACGTCGGCCATCTCCGAGAGCGGGCGTCGCTCTCCGACCGCGACGTCGAGCTCACCGGCGTCGACGCGGGCGACGATCTGCGCCAGCTGGGCACGGTCGCTGCGGAGGAAGACGTTCGCCGCTCGGACGCCGCGGTCGTCGTCGGGCTGGGCGGGCGTCGTGGTGGACACGAGGATCCCGCCGTCGACCACCAGGCCACCCAGCGCGGCCAGGTCCGCCGGGGGAACGGGCGCGAGGTTGAGCACGGCGTCGACGGGGTCGACGGCCGTGGCCACGTCCGTGGTGGTGTGGTCGACGACCTGGTCGGCCCCGGCGGCCCGGACGGCGTCTGCGCTGCGGGGGCTGGCGGTCGCGACGACGACGGCGCCGGCCGAGCGCGCGAGCTGGACCGCGAAACCGCCGACCGAGCCGCCGGCGCCGTTCACCAGCACGCGCTGGCCGGCGCGCAGGCCGGCGAGCTCGAACAGCGCCTGCCACGCGGTGAGCGACGCCGACGGCAGGGCGGCCGCATCGGCGAGCGGGATGCGGGTCGGCGCGGCGGTCAGCACCGCGGCCGGGGCGACCGCGTACTCCGCCGCGGCGCCGTCGGCGTCCATCGGCAGGAAGCCGACCACCGCGTCGCCTGGCGCGAACCCGGACACGCCCTCGCCGAGCCGCTCCACGGTCCCGGCCAGGTCGATGCCGGGCACGTGCGGGAGCTCGACCGCGAACACCTGCCGCAGATGCCCGGCCCGGATCGTGGCGTCCACCGGGTTGAACGAGGTCGCCGCGACGCGGACCAGGACCTGGCCCGGCCCGGGGGACGGGGTGTCGACGTCCTCGACGCGGAGGACGTCAGCGTCGCCGTACTCGGAGAACCGGACTGCCTTCACGAGCTTCCTCTCGATCGTCAGGCACTTCGAAGTCGAAGCATGAGGCGACTGTATCAATGCTTCGAGATCGCAGCAAGTACCCTGGGCAAGGTGACCACCGAGCCGCCGCTGGATCCGGACCAGCTGGCCGCGTACTTCGCGTTGATGGAGGTCAGCAGCCTGCTGCAGCACGCGGTCGAGCAGCAGCTGCGCGCGGACGGCGGCCTGAGCTGGGTGCAGTTCCAGGTGCTGGCCGGGCTGAACGACGCCCCGGCCGGCCGCGAGCGGATGACCGACATCGCCGACCGGCTCGTGCACAGCCGCAGCGGGGTCACCTACCAGGTGGCGCACCTGGACCGGGCGGGGCTGGTCACCCGCGAGCCGTCGGCCGACGACGAGCGCAGCACCACCGTGTCGCTCACCGACCTCGGTCGGGAGCGGGTGCGCTCGGTGCTTCCCGGCCACGTCGCGGTCGTCCGGCAGCTGCTGCTCGCGCCGCTGGACCGCGCGGACGTCCTCGCGCTGACCGCGATCCTCGGCCGGGCGCGGGACTCGCTGCGCACCGCACCACCCCGGTCGGCGGCCCCACGGACCCGCCGCACGGGTGGCCAGCGCGGCAGCTGAGCCTCCGGCCGGGCCCCCGTCAGGCGGGTAGGACGTACCGGTCGTCCAGGCGGGCGTCGCGGTACCGGGACAGCGCGAGCGCCACGGCCACGACGAGGAACCCCGCGGCGGCTCCTGCCAGCACGGGCCGGTACCCGAACCGGTCACCGAGCCAGCCGCCGAGCGGGGCGCCGACGACGATCATCGCCCGGTTGACCGAGCGCATCGTGGTGTTCATCCGGCCCTGCAGCCGGTCGGGGGTGACTGCCTGGCGGTAGCCCATCGAGTTGGCGTTCTCCGCGCCCATGCCGAGGCCGAGCAGCAGCTGGCCGGCCCCGAACAGTGCCCACCCGGCCGCGGAGTCGGCGGCCAGCGCCATCCCCGCCCACGCGACCGCGGTGCTGACCCAGGCGGCGATGACCACCCATCCCGCCCCGAACCGGGCGCCGAGCCGCACCGCCGCGGAGCTGCCGACGAGCGCGCCGACCCCGGCGGCGGCCAGCGCCAGGCCCAGTCCGAACGCGGACAGGCCCAGGGTCCGCACCGCGTAGGGGACCAGCAGGGCGCCGGCTGACCCGCTGCACAGGAACCAGCCGTGGGTGCCGACGGCGAACGAGCGCAGTGTCGGGTGCCGGTACACCCAACGCAGTCCCTCGGCGGCATCCCGACCGACTCCGCGCAGCGACACCCGGCGGCCCGGCGCCTCGGTCGCCGGCACCCGGGTCAGCAGGGCGCCGGAGACGAGGAAGCTCGCGGCGTCGACGAGCACCGCGGCCGGGGCGCCGACGAGGGACACCAGCCCACCGGCCAGCGCCGGGCCGGACGCCTGCGCCACGGCGTCGCTCTGGTCCAGCCGGGCGTGCGCCGGCGTCAGCAGCTGCGACGGCACCAGCCGCGGCACGAAGGACTGGCTCGCCGCGTCGTTGACCAGCGAGAGCAGGCCGAAGAGAACCAACACGGCCATCAGCCCGCCCACCCCCAGGTGCCCGGTCCAGGCGAGGACCGGGACCGCGAGCAGCAGCACGCCGCGGGCCAGGTCGGTGCCGATCAACAGCGGCCGGCGCCGGGCCCGGTCGACAAGCACCCCGACCAGGACGCCGACCAGCAGGTAGGGCAGCCAGCGGGCGGCGTTGACCAGGCCGACCTCGGCCGCGGTCCCGCCCAGGTCGACGACCACCAGCACCTGGACCGCGAGCACCGTCACATAGCTGCCGAACTCCGACACCGTGGACGCGGCCCAGAACGCCGGGTAACCAGCGCTGTCCCGCAGCCGGCCCGGCCGGCCCGGTGGGCTCGCCCGGCCCGGTCGATCGGGTCCCGTCACCGCACCATCGTCGGCCACCGACCGTGGTGGGCCAGCGCGCTCACCGGGCCGCGGCCACGGTGTCCGGCGGTGCACCGTCCGCCTGCGAGGCCGGCGAGGCCGGCGAGGCCTGCGAGGCCGGCGAGGCCTGCGAGGCATGCGGTGCACCGTCTGCCGGCGCCG
>CAXTBU010000051.1:0-6631 GCA_964242885.1 uncultured Actinomycetales bacterium | reverse complement strand
GCCTGCGAGGCCGGCGAGGCCTGCGAGGCATGCGGTGCACCGTCTGCCGGCGCCGCAGATGCGGGGCGCTGCCGCCTGCCGCGCGCCTGTTCCAGGAGCAGGTACAGCACCGGGACCAGCACCAGCGTCAGCAGCGTGGAGGAGATCAGCCCTCCGATCACCACGACGGCCAGCGGCTGGGAGATGAACGCGCCGCCGCCGGTCAGGCCCAGCGCCATCGGCGTCAGCGCCAGGATCGTCGCCGCGGCCGTCATCAGGATGGGCCGCAGCCGGCGTCGCGCTCCGCCCAGCAGTGCGTCCCGGGGCGAGTCCCCGGCGGCCCGGTACTGGTTGACCAGGTCGATCAGCACGATCGCGTTGGTGACCACGATGCCGATCAGCATCAGCATCCCGATCAGGGAGGCGACGCCGAGCGGCGTCCCCGTCACCAGCAGCAGCGCGATGGCCCCGGTGGCGGCGAAGGGGACCGACACCAGCAGGATCAGCGGCTGCAGCAGGCTGCGGAAGGTCACCACCATGAGCAGGTAGATGATCGCGACGGCGATCAGCAGGGCCAGCCCGAGCTGGCCGAACGCCTCGGACTGGTCGGCGCTGACGCCCCCGATGCTCGCGTCGACGCCAGCCGGCAGGTCCAGCCCGTCGACGGCCGCGGTGACCGAGGCTGTCGCCGCGCCCAGGTCGTCGCCGTCGGGATCGACCGAGATGGTGACGTTCGCCTCGCCGTCCTCCCGGGTGACCGAGGCGGGGACGTCGACCTGCTCGACCCGGGCGATGTCGGTCAGCCGCACCGGGCCGGATGCGGTGGTCAGCACCCGCTGGCGCAGCGCCGCGACGTCGGCCGGCGTCTCGGTCGGGACCAGGAGCACCTGCTGGGGGACACCCGCCAGGGTCACCGTGCCGACCGGGGTCGGCTGCAGCGCGCCGGCGAGCAGCTGGCCGACGGACGCCTCGGTCAGGCCGACCCGGGCGGCGGCCGCGCGGTCGACCCGGACCTGCACCGTGGGCTGGTCGGCTGCCAGGTTGCTCGTCACCTCGGCGACCCCGTCGGTGCCCCGCAGCACCTCGGCCACGCGGTCCGAGGCCGCCTGCAGCTGTCCGGCATCCGCGCTGGTGACGATGACGTCGATGGTGGTGGCCCCGAAGCCGGCGGCCCCGGCGGTCACGGTGACGTCGCCGGCGTCGTCGCCCAGGCCGTCCAGGCGGGAGCGGACGTCGTCCGCCAGCCGGGTCTGGTCCGCGTCGGCGTCGGTGGTCACCGCGAAGCTGGCCGCGCCGCCCCCGCCGGTGAACGCGGCCGCGCTGCCCTCGGCCGCACCGACCGTGGTCTGCACGCTCTCCACGCCGTCCACCTCGCCGAGCACCCGCTCGACCTGGCGGGCCGCGGCGTCCTTGGCCGCGAGGCTCGCCCCGGGCGGCAGCTGCTGGCTGACGGTCAGGGTGTTCTGCCCGGTGTCGCCCAGGAAGTTCGTCGGGACCAGCGGCACCAGCGCGACCGTCCCGACCAGGATCACGGCGGCGGCGCCGATCGTCCGCCAGGGGTGGGCCAGGGTGGCCCGCAGCACCGGCAGGTACCCGCGCTGGAGCCGGCCGCGGCCCTCCTTCTCCTCGGCCGCCGCCCGGACCTGCTCGCGGTCGACGTGCTCCCGCGGACCGCGCAGCAACCACGACGCCAGGACCGGCACGATCGTCAGCGAGACCACCAGAGAGGCCAGCAGCGCGATGGTGACGGTCAGCGCGAACGGCCGGAACAGCTCGCCCACCTGGCCGCCGACCAGCGCGATGGGCAGGAAGACGGCGACCGTCGTCAGGGTCGAGGCGGTGACCGCGCCGGCGACCTCGCGGACCGCGGTGAGGATCGCGGGGAGTTTGTCCTCCCCGTAGCCCAGGTGCCGCTTGATGTTCTCGATGACGACGATCGAGTCGTCGACGACCCGGCCGATGGCCACGGTCAGGGCGCCGAGGGTCAGGATGTTCAGCGTGTAGCCGCCGACCAGCAGCCCGGCGAAGGTGACCAGCAGGGACAGCGGGATCGACAGCGCCGTCACCAGCGTGGACCGCACCGAGGTCAGGAACAGCAGGATCACCACGACGGCGAACGCCAGGCCCAGCAGGCCCTCGGTGGTCAGGTCCTCCACCGACTGCTCGATGAACGGCGCCTGGTCGAAGACGACCGTGAACTGCGCGTCCTGCCCGAGTGCCTGCTCCAGCTGGGGCAACAGGTCCAGCACGCCGTGGGACACGTCGACCGTGTTGCCCTCCGGCGTCTTGGTGATGGCGACGGCGAGGCTCGCCCGGCCGTCGGTGCGGGCGATCGACGTCGTGGGCGCCTCGGCCCGTTCCACGGTCGCGACGTCGCCGAGGGTCACCGGCGCGGTCGTGGCAGCGCCCGCGCCGGGCAGCAGCGGCAGGGCTCGCAGCTGCGCCAGGTCCGCGATCGGCGTCCCGACGGTCACCGACAGCGTGCGGTCCGCGTCGTCGACGGTGCCGGCCGGCACCACGACGCCGTTGGCCTGCAGTGCGGCGCTCAGCGACGCGGGGGTCAGGCGCGCTGCCGCCAGGCGCGCGGGGTCCAGGCGGACCTGCACCTGCTCGGTGGCCGCTCCGCTGACGGTGACGTCGCGCACGCCCTCGACGTCCTCGAACGCGGGAACGGCGGCCGACGCCAGGCGGTCGGCGAGCACCTGCGGGCCGGCCTCGGAGGTCACCGCCAGCTGGATGACGGGGAAGGCGTCCAGGCTGCCCGCGATGACGCTGGTGTCGGTCCCGGTGGGCAGCTGCGCGGTGGCGCCGGCCAGGGAGGACTGCAGCTGCTGCTGCGCCTCGTCCAGGTCGGTGCCGTAGGTCAGCTGGACGAGGACCACCGCCAGGCCCGCGGTGGACGTCGAGGAGGTGCTCTCCAGGCCGTCGAGGCCGGCGATGGCAGCCTCGATCGGTCCGGCGACCTGGGCGGCGACCACGTCCGGACCCGACCCGGGAGCCGTGGCCACCACCGCGACGGTGGGGATCTCCAGCGACGGGATGAGCTCCTGCCGCAGGGACGTGAGCGAGACGACCCCGAACACGGCGACGATTCCCGTGACCAGCGCCACCACGGCGCGGTTGGCCAAGCTGAACCGGGTGAGTCTGGACACCGTGCCACCTCTCGAGCGGGCCCCTGGGGCTAACTGTTAGGCCGATCCTAAACGTTTGGCCGACGCTAGGCTGCGCGGGTGGAGGACGCGGACGCGCGACGCGACGAGCTCATCGACCAGATGTCGAGGGACCAGGCTGCGCTGACCGCGACGCTGCTCCACCAGCGGATAGACCCGCTGATGGACCTCACCATCACGTTCCAGCAGCTGAAGGTGCTGCTGCTGGTCGCGTCCGAGCCGGGGCCCACCACCCAGGGACTGGCCGAGCGCCTGCACGTCAGCGCACCGACCATGTCCGGCGTGCTGGACCGCCTCGTCGAGCACGGCCTGGTCCGCCGGGTCGAGGACGTGGCCGACCGGCGGGTCCGCCGGCTGGTCGCCACCGCCGAGGGGCTGCAGACCGCGGAGACCGTCACCAGCCTGGGCGAGTGGCACCGGCAGCAGGTCCTGGCCCAGCTCGACCTGGCCGACCTCGAAGCCCTGGCGCAGGGTTTCCGCGCCGTGCTCCGGGTCGCCCAGCGCGACGACCCGACCGGCGTCGCGCCACCGCACGGCGGCGGAACGCTTGACGTGTGCGGTTGATCACTGCGCGTTGAGCTCGACGAGCGCCACGGGTCGGTGCCGTCGAGACTTCCTTCCGTGATGCTGGCGCGGCTGCCCGGGACCTACCCCGCTCAGGACGACACCCGACTGCTCGCCGGAATGGTCGCGCGCAGCGGCCTCGCCCGCGGTCGGCGGGTGCTCGACGTGGCCACCGGCGGCGGGGCGCTGGCTATCGCCGCCGCGAAGGCCGGAGCCAGCTCGGTGACCGCGGTCGACCTGTCCGCCCGGTCGGTGCTGACCGCCCGGCTCAACAGCCTGCTGAACGGGGTCCGCGTCGACGTCCGGCGCGGGGACCTGTTCGCGCCGGTACGCGGGCAGCGGTTCGATCTCGTCACCGCCAACCCGCCGTACGTCCCGGCCCCGGACGGCGTGCTGCCCCGGCACCGCATCGGCCGCTGCTGGGACGCCGGCCCGGACGGACGCGCGGTGTTGGACCGGATCTGCGCCGAGGCCCCGCGGGTCCTCGCGCCCGACGGGGTGCTGCTGGTGACCCACTCGGCGGTGTCCGGCGAGGACGAGACCCTGACCCGCCTGCGCGCCGCCGGGCTGGAGGCCGCCGTCGTCGCCCGGGCCACGGTCCCGTTCGGCCCGGTGATGCGCTCGCGCGCCGCGTTGCTGACGGCGCAGGGACTGATCGAGCCCGGACAGCTGGACGAGGAGCTGGTCGTGGTGCAGGCCTGGGCGGTCGCCGCCGGCCAGGCGACACGCGAGCCCGGGAGCGACGAGAGTCTGTTCCGTGCCGCGTGAGCCGTTGCCCACCCGGGTCGTCGTCACCGCCGACGGCCCGGTCCTCGTCGACGGCCCGGTCGAGGTGGAGCTCCCCAACGGGCGGCGGGTGCTCTCCGAGCGCCCGGTCGTCGCGCTGTGCGTGTGCGGCAACAGCAAGCGGTACCCGTTCTGCGACACCAGCCACCGGCGACGCGTCCGGCGCGCTCCCCAGGAGGACTCGTGACCACCACCGTTCCCGACCCCCGCACGGCGGGGGACACCCACCCGCACGCTGCCGCTGCGGCTCGCCCCCGGGCTCGCGGTCCGCTGTCCGGAGCAGTGCTCGCCCACCTGCGGGGCGAGGTACCGGCGGCGGTGGACGTCGAGTCCGCCGACCCGTACGGGGACGACCTGCAGCTGGCGCTCTACACCTGCTACGAGCTGCACTACCGCGGGTTCGCCGGGGTCTCCGACGAGCTGGAGTGGGACCCGGACCTGCTGGCGCTGCGCCGCCGCCTGGAACGGGTGTTCCTCGCCGCCCTGCGCGCGGACGTCGCCGGCGGGGACGACGTGGCCGCGGCGGTCGACGCGCTGCTGGTCGAGGACGTCGACGCGGTCGGGGTCTCCGCACACCTGCGCCGGGACGGGGAGCTGGCGCAGCTGCGGGAGTACATCGCCGCCCGCTCGCTGTACCACCTCAAGGAGGCCGACCCGCAGGCATGGGTGATCCCCCGGCTGGAGGGCGCCGCCAAGGCGGGGCTGGTCACGGTCGAGCACGACGAGTACGGCGCCGGCCGCGGGGAGCGGATGCACGCCCAGCTGTTCGCCGACATGATGCGCGAGCTCGGCCTGTCCGACGCCTACGGCGCCTACCTGGACGCCGCTCCGGCCCAGGTGCTCGCCGAGGTGAACCTGATGTCGCTGTGCGGGCTGCACCGGTCGCTGCGCGGAGCCCTCGTCGGGCAGTTCGCGGCCGTCGAGCTCACCTCCTCGCCAGGCTCGGACCGCCTGGTCCGTGCCGCCCAGCGGCTGCGGTGCGGCCCGGCCACGGTGGGCTTCTACGCCGAGCACGTCGAGGCCGACGCCGTGCACGAGCAGGTGGTCCGGCACGGGATCATCGCCCCGATGCTGGCCGCGAACCCGTCGCTGGCCGCCGACGTCGTGTTCGGCATCCAGGCCGCGGGGCACCTGGACGCCCGGTTGTCCGAGCACCTGCTGTCCAGCTGGGCCGACGGCCGGTCGTCGCTGCGCCAGCCGCTGGACTGAGCCCGTGCCGGCGCTCTACCCTCCGATCGAGCCGTACGAGCACGGGCTGCTCGACGTCGGGGACGGGCAGTCCGTCTACTGGGAGACCTGCGGCAACCCTGCCGGGAAGCCAGCCGTGGTCCTGCACGGCGGTCCCGGCTCCGGGTGCAGCCCGGGTCTGCGCCGCTGCTTCGACCCGTCCGCGTACCGGCTCGTGCTGGTGGACCAGCGGGGTTGCGGGCGGAGCACCCCGGACGCCGGCGACCCGGCCACGGACCTCAGCGTCAACACCACAGCCCACCTGACCGGCGACCTCGAGAAGATCCGCGGGCACCTGGGCATCGATCGCTGGCTGGTCTTCGGCACGTCGTGGGGAAGCACCCTCGGGCTCGCCTACGCCGAGGCCCACCCGGACCGGGTGTCCGAGCTGCTGCTGTTCAGCGTGGTCACGACCACGGCGGGCGAGGTCGACTGGATCACCCGGGCGATGGGCCGGCTGTTCCCCGAGCAGTGGGCACGGTTCCGCGACGGCGTCCCGCCCGGCGACCGGAGCGGGAACCTGGCCGCGGCCTACGGTCGGCTGCTCGACGACCCGGATCCCGCCGTGCGCGACCGTGCGGCGCGCGACTGGTGTGACTGGGAGGACGTGCACGTCTCGCTGCCGGTCGACCACCGGCCGAGCTCCGGGTACCAGGACCCCTTGTTCCGTCGACGGTTCGCCCGGCTGGTCACGCACTACTGGGCCAACGCAGCGTGGCTCCCCGACGGACAGCTGGTGCGGGACGCCGACCGCCTCGCCGGCATCCCCGGGGTCCTGGTCAACGGTCGCCTCGACGTCAGCGGTCCGCCCGACATCGCCTGGCAGCTGACCCAGCGGTGGTCCGACGCGGAGTTCGTCCTGCTCGACGACACCGGGCACGCCGGTGGCGACGCCGCCACCACGC
>CAXTBU010000050.1:0-22899 GCA_964242885.1 uncultured Actinomycetales bacterium | reverse complement strand
CGCCTCCGCTGCCCGGGACTCCGCGGCTGCGTCCGCCCTCGCGGTGCGCTGCGTCTCGGCGCGCGCGGTGGCCAGCTCGGCGCGCAGCCCGTCCGCCTCGACCCGCGCGGCCGTGCGGTCCCGGCGGGCTGCCGACCGCGCGGCGGCGAGCTGCTCGGTCAACCGCGTCGTCGGCAAGGTGTCCGCGGACCGGGTCGGCTCGGCCGCGGGAACCGCCCCGACCAGGTCGGCCCAGCCCTGCGGTCGGGTCAGCCACGCGGCCGCCGCGACCTCCAGCGGGCTTGCCTGCGCGTCCGGCCGGGCGGCCTCCCCCAGGGCGGCGGCGACCCGTCCCCGGAAGACCGCGTCCTCGTCGAGGACCGCGCCGACCGCACGCCCCGCCAGGTCGGCCCGGCGGCGGGCGGCGAACCGGACGAACGGCCGCAGCCGCGGTGGGACGTCCGGACCCGACAGCTCGGACAGGGCGGCGGCGGCCAGCGAGACCACCCGACGCCGCACCCGCTCGTCGAGGTCGGCCAGCCGCGGGCGGGCGTCCGCGGGTACCTGGTCGCCGACCTCGCCGAGTTCCCCGAGCCCCCGCTCGCCGAGTCCCCCCTCGCCGAGTCCCCCCTCGCCGAGCTCCCCGTCGCCGGTCATCCCCCGATCCTGTCCGACCCTGTCCATAACGTCGTCGACGTGACCGCAGCGCCCAGCACCACCGTCCCGCCGGAGGCCCTGACCGACGACGGGCAACCCCTGTTCGCGACGACGTTCGTGGTGCTGGACCTGGAGACGACCGGGGCGTCGCCGGCGACGGACCGGATCACCGAGATCGGTGCGGTCAAGGTCCGGGGCGGTGTCGTGCTCGGTGAGTTCGCGACCCTGGTGGACCCCGGTGTCAGCGTGCCGAGTGAGGTCGTCGGGCTGACCGGGCTCACCGACGCGGTGCTCGGCTCGGCGCCGCCGCTGCGGGCGGTCCTCCCCTCGCTGCTGGACTTCGTCGCCGGTGCGGTCGTCGTCGCGCACAACGCCCCCTTCGACATCGGGTTCCTGCACGCGGCATGTGCGGCGACGGAGCGGGAGTGGCCCGCCGGGGTCGTCGTGGACACGGTCCGGCTGGCCCGCGCCGTCCTGGACCGCGACGAGGTGCCCGACTGCCGCCTCGGCACCCTCGCCGGCTTCTTCTCCTCCTCGGTCACCCCGGACCACCGCGCCCTGTCCGACGCGCGCGCGACCGTCCAGGTGCTGCACGGCCTGCTCGAGCGCCTCGGCGCTGTCGGCGTCCGGACGCTGGGCGACCTGCGCGGCCACTCCGGCCGCGAGACCTCCGCCCAGCTCGCCCGACGCCACTTGGCCGACGCGCTGCCGCACTGCCCGGGCGTTTTCACCTTCCGCGACGACCGGGGCGACCCGCTGCTCACCGGGCGGACCGAAGACCTGCGGCGCGGTGTCCGCCGCTACTTCACCGCCGACGAGACCCGGACCCGGGTCCTGGAGGCGGTCGCGCTGACCGCGACGGTCGACGCGGTGCCCTGCCGGACCGACCTGGAGGCCCGGCTGTGCGAGCTGCGGCGGGTCGCCGCGGAACGGCCGCGGTTGACCGGCCCGGCGCCCGGCCCCCGGTGGTGGGTGACCGCCGCACCGGCCGCGCCCGGGTCGCCGGCCGTGCCCGTCGTCACCACCACCACCCGACCCGGCCGGGAGACCGTGGGTCCGTTCGGGTCGCGAGCGGCGGCCCGGGCGGCGGCTGACGCGGTCCTGTCCGCGGGCGCCACGCTGACCGACGCGGACGCGGTGCGGGCCGCCGAGGCGCCCGGCGTGGCTGCCTACCTGCAGGCCCGCCGGAGCGCGGACCGGCTGCGGTCGATCGCCGGGGCCGAGCTCCTCGTCGCGGCATCGCCCACCGGGAGTGGCGGCTGGGACGTCGACGGGGTGTCCTACGGTGCGCTGGTGGCCGCCGAGCGCGTACCGGACGGCGAGCGACCAGGCGTCACCGCCGCTCGGGTGCGGGACGCGACCGTCGCCCGGAGGCGGGACGCCACGCTCGCCGGTGGCCCGGACCCCGCCGCAGACCCCGGTGGGCCGGACGCCGCCGACCTCCCGGGCGGGCAGCTCGACCCGTCGGAACTCGACGAGCTCGACGCGATCGCGGAGTGGCTGGACCGGCCCGGGGTCCGGCTGGTGGCGCTGGTCGGCACCTGGGCCTGTCCGCTCGCGCTGCGCCCGCCGGACCCGGCACCCGACGACCACGCCCGGGACGGTCGGCGCGGGGCGGCCCTCAGCGGCTGGTCGCCGCGGCCCACCGGGTGAGCAGGTCCGCCGCGGCGCCGCTGTCGACCGCCGCGGCGGCCCGCTCGATGCCGGCGCTCACCGCCGCGTCCAGCCCACCGGCGAAACCGCCCTCGACCGCCAGCGCGGCGCCGGCGTTGAGCAGGGTGATGTCCCGGACCGGACCGGTTGCGCCACCGAGGACGGAGCGGACGATCGCGGCGTTCGCGGCCGGGTCGGATCCCCGCAGGTCCGCGGCCGCAGCGGCCGGGATGCCGAAGGCCGCCGGGTCCAGCGACCGCTGGTGCACCGCGCCGCCGCTGACCACCCAGACCGTCGACGTCGTGGTGGTCGTCAGCTCGTCCAGACCGTCGTCCCCGCGCACCACCAGCGCGTCGACGCCGCGGCCGGCGAAGACGTCCGCGACCAGGCCGGCGAGCCGGGCATCGGCCACCCCGACCAGCGAGGCGGTGGGCGAGGCGGGGTTGGCCAGCGGGCCGAGCACGTTGAAGAAGGTGCGGACGCCGAGCTCGCGGCGGACCGGGGCGGCGTGCCGGAGCGCGGGGTGGAACGCCTGCGCCATGCAGAAGGTGATGCCGACCTCGGCCGCGATCTCGACGACCCGGGCCGGCGCCGGGGTCAGCTGCACCCCGAGTGCCTCCAGGGTGTCGGCGCTGCCGGAGAGGCTGGACGCGGCCCGGTTGCCGTGCTTGACGACCAGGGCGCCCGCTGCCGCGGCGACCACCGCGGCCATCGTGGAGATGTTCACCGTGCCGGCCCGGTCGCCGCCGGTCCCGACGATGTCCAGCGTCCGCCCGGGCACCTCGATGGTCACGGCGTGGGCGAGCATCTCCTCGGCCAGCGCGGCCAGTTCCGCGGCCGACTCCCCGCGGACGGCCAGCCCGATCGCGAGACCGGCGACCTGGGACGGGACGGCCCGGCCCTCGAGCACCTCACCGAACGCCCAGCGGACCTGCGGCCCACTCAGTTCCCGGCCGCTGGTGAGGGTGGCGAGGACCTCGGCCCAGGTGGGCGCGCCCGACCCGGGAGGCGTCGCCGGGCCGGGCGCCGGGGGTGAGCTCACACCCGGGAGGCGGCGCCGGCCAGCCGCGCCCGCAGCAGGGCGGCGGCGTTCTCGGCGAGCAGCTCCGGGTCCAGCGGGTGCGGTACCGCGGCGTCGGCCTTGGACCAGGTCGCGAGCCAGGCGTCCTGCGGTCGTCCGATGAGCACCAGGACCGGGGGGCAGTGGAAGATCTCGTCCTTCATCTGCCGGCAAAGCCCGAGCCCGCCGGTCGGCGCCGCCTCACCGTCGAACACCGCGAGGTCGATCCGGCCGGCGTCCATCTCCCGGATGACCGCGTAGGCGGTGGCGCAGTCGACGTACTCGACCCGCGGCAGGCCCGGGGCCGGACGTCGGCCGAGTGCGGTGTGCACCGCCGCGCGGACGGTGCGGTCGTCGCTGTAGACCAGCACGCGGACTGTCGGCTCGACCACCGCCGCCGGCCCGTTCCCGCCGTGCCCGTCCCCGCCGTGCGCGTCCGCCATCGACTCCCCCGTCTCCGCCCGAGTCCGCTGCGAGCGGAGACGGGGGAGTCTATCCGCGCCCGGGACGCCGGGGGCCACGCGCCGGGCCTGCCTGTCCTGCGTCGGGACGGCAGGTGATACTTCTCCCGTGGCAGCGACGACCTTCACTCCGGCCGGCCAGATCGACCGACCGAACATGCTGCGCGTCGGCGTCATCGTGTGGCTCGCCAGCGAGCTGATGTTCTTCGCCGCGCTGTTCGCCATCTACTTCACCCTGCGCGGCGCGCTGCCGGACATCTGGAGCCAGCAGTCGGCTCTGCTGGACGTGCCGTTCGCCCTCGGCAACACGACGATCCTGGTGCTCAGCTCGGTCACCTGCCAGCTCGGCGTCTTCGCGGCGGAGCGCGGCGACGTCAAGCGGCTGCGCTCCTGGTTCGCGCTCACCTACGCCATGGGTTCGGTCTTCGTCGCCGGTCAGGTCCTCGAGTACGCGAACCTCTACTCCGAGGGCCTGTCCCTGTCGACCAGCGCTTACGGCTCGGCGTTCTACCTGGCCACCGGCTTCCACGGCCTGCACGTGACCGGCGGCCTCATCGCGTTCCTCATCGTGCTCGGGCGCACCTACAGTGCCCGCCGGTTCAGCCACGAGCAGGCGGTCAGCGCGATCGTCGTCTCCTACTACTGGCACTTCGTCGACCTCGTCTGGGTCGCCCTGTTCTCCGCGATCTACCTGCTGAAGTGAACGGCGTCCCGTCGACTCGATCGGGCGACCCCGGTGGGTCCGCCCGTGGGGCCGTGCGGCACAGTGGTTGCACGCAGCGTGAACGTCACGTCGGCGCAGGTCAGGTCCCTCGCGTGCTCGCCGCACGCGGGTCGGTGCAGCGAACGGATCAGGTGGTGGCGTGAAGCAGATCGTGGCTCGGCGGCGGCACCCGGTGGCCGGCCTGCTGGTCGTCGCCCTCGGGCTGGTGCTGCTCGGCAGCCTCTACGCGGCCGCCTTCGCCCCGTCCCCGGCGCGCGCCGCCGGTGAGGACTTCAGCGCCGAGCAGATCGCCCAGGGCAAGGCCCTGTTCGTCAACAACTGCGCGAGCTGCCACGGCGTCAGCGGCGCGGGCCAGAAGTACGAGAACGGGACCGTCATCGGTCCGTCGCTGGTCGGCGTCGGCTCGGCTTCGGTGGACTTCCAGGTGATGACCGGCCGGATGCCCGCCGCGAACCAGGGCGCGCAGATCGAGAAGCACCGCGTCCAGTACAGCCAGGAGGAGTCCAACCTCCTCGCCGCCTACGTCGCCTCCCTCGGCCCCGGCCCGTCGATCCCCAGCCGGGAGCAGTACGACCCGGCCGGGCTGACCAAGTCCGAGATCGCCCGCGGCGGGGAGCTGTTCCGCACCAACTGCGCGCAGTGCCACGGCGCTGCCGCCGGCGGCGGGGCGCTGACCGGCGGGAAGTACGCCCCGCGCATCGAGGTCGGCGCCGTGCACATCTACGAGGCGATGCAGACCGGCCCGCAGCAGATGCCCGTGTTCTCCGACTCGACGCTGAGCCCCGAGGACAAGAAGGAGCTGATCGGCTACATCGAGGCCCTGAAGACGACACCCAACCAGGGCGGCAGCGGCCTGGGCCGCCTCGGCACCGTCACCGAGGGCCTGGTCGGCTGGATCGTCGGCATCGGCGCCCTGATCGCGGTCGCGATCTGGCTCGGCATCAAGGGGGTGCGTGTCTGATGAGCGATCTGCAGGACTCACGGCGGGGCCGGGGGCGCGACTCCGGCGCCGGGGCTGCGCTGGCCCAGACGACGACCGGTCAGGCCGACGACAACGGGCCCACCGGCGACGACCTCGCCCAGCGGGAGGGCCGGGGCAGCAGCGAGGCGAGCCTGCTGCGCGACCCTGGCCTGCCCGTCCACCGCCCGCGGCCGACCGACGTCGACCCGGCCGCAGCCAAGCGCGCCGAGCGCCAGGTGGCGACGATGTTCGTCGTCTCCGCGCTGGCGAGCATCGCGTTCGTGGTCGCCTACGTGGCTGTCCCGAAGGACGCGACGGTCCTCGGGATCGGCGCCCAGAACTTCGCGCTCGGCGTCACCGCCGGGCTGGCCCTGTTCCTCATCGGCATCGCGGCCATCCAGTGGGCCAAGAAGCTGATGGTCGACGAGGAGGTCGTGGAGGAACGCCACACGATCGCGTCGACCCCGCAGGAACGGCACGACGCGGTCGAGATGCTGATGGAGGGCGGGCGCGAGTCGGGACTCGGCCGGCGCACGCTGATCAAGCTGTCGATCCTGCCCGCGCTGGGGCTGCTGGTCGCCCCGGTCATCGTGCTGCTGCGCGACCTGGGCACCCTTCCCCGGGACGACCTGCGCCACACCACGTGGAACCGCGGGGTCCGCGTCGTGCAGGACGGGACCGGCAACCCCATCCGGCTCGCCGACATCCCGACCGGGTCCCTGGTCAACGTGATGCCCGCGACGCTGTACCCGACCGAGGGGGCCGACGCGGAGTACGAGGGTCCGACCGTCGGCGAGGTCGAGGGCGAGGAAGACCTCGGAACGGCCAACAAGCCGTCGCCGCAGGTCGAGCGCGCCCGGTCCGCCGCGATCCTCGTCCGCATCGAGCCGGGGGCCGCCACGGTCGCTCCCGGCCGCGAGAACTGGAACACCAGCGGGGTCTTCTGCTACTCGAAGATCTGCGTGCACATGGGGTGCCCGATCTCCCTGTACGAACAGCAGACGCACCACCTGCTGTGCCCGTGCCACCAGTCGGTGTACGACCTCGCTGACGGCGGCAAGATCATCTTTGGCCCGGGCGCACGCCCGATGCCCCAGCTGCCCATCATGGTGGACAGCGAGGGATACTTGGTTGCACAGAGCGACTTCACCGAACCAGTCGGGCCGTCGTTCTGGGAGCGGGAGCGGAACAGGACATGAGCAGCGACCTGATGCGGGTGGCCGAGCCGCCCGCGAAGTTCCTCGACGAGCGCCTCGGCATCGCCAAGATCGCCAAGGGCGGCCTGCGCAAGGTCTTCCCCGACCACTGGTCGTTCATGCTGGGCGAGATCGCCCTCTACAGCTTCGTGATCCTGCTGCTCTCGGGCACGTTCCTGACGCTCTGGTACAAGCCGAGCCTGCAGGAGGGCATCTACACCGGCTCGTACGCGAACCTGTACGGCGTGCAGATGTCGGACGCCATGGCGTCCACCCTGCGGATCAGCTTCGACATCCGCGGCGGCCTGCTGGTCCGCCAGGTCCACCACTGGGCGGCGATCCTCTTCCTCGCCGCAATGACCGTCCACATGATGCGCACGTTCTTCACCGGGGCGTTCCGCAAGCCCCGTGAGCTGAACTGGGCGCTGGGCTCGATGCTCATCCTGCTGGGCATCATCGAGGGCTTCACCGGCTACTCCCTGCCCGACGACCTGCTGTCGGGCACCGGGCTGCGCATCGCGCAGGCGATCGTGCTCGCGATCCCGCTGGTCGGCAGCTACCTGGCCTACTTCGTCTTCGGCGGCAGCTTCCCCGGCGGTGACTGGGAGGCCCGGTTCTACGGCATCCACATCCTCCTGCTGCCGGCGGTCATCCTCGGTCTCATCACCGTCCACCTGATGCTGGTGGTGTTGCACAAGCACACCCAGTACCCAGGCCCCGGCCGGACCGAGAGGAACGTCGTCGGCTACCCGCTGTTCCCCGTGTACACGGCCAAGGCGGGCGGGTTCTTCTTCATCGTCTTCGGCGCCGTCGTGCTGATGGGCGCGCTGTTCCAGATCAACCCGGTGTGGCTGTACGGGCCGTACGACGCCGCCCAGGTCAGCGCCGGTTCCCAGCCGGACTGGTACATGGGCTGGCTGGACGGCGCGGTCCGGATCATGCCCGGCTGGCAGACGGTCATCGGCGGGTTCACGTTCAGCTGGAACATCCTGATCCCGACCCTGGTCGTCCCCGGCCTGATGACGATGGCGCTGATCCTCTACCCGTGGATCGAGAAGTTCGTCACCAAGGACGAGCACACCCACCACCTGCTCGACCGGCCGCGCAACCAGGCGACCAGGACCGCGCTCGGCGCCACGGGGCTGACGTTCTACGCGATGCTGCTGCTCGCCGGCGGGAACGACCTGCTGGCCACGCACTTCCACCTGTCGATCAACGTGCTGATCTGGACGTTCCGGATCCTGGTGTTCGTCGCTCCGCCGATCGCGTTCCTGGTGACCCGGAAGATCTGCATCGGGCTGCAGCAGCGGGACCGCGACCTGGTCCTGCACGGCACCGAGTCCGGGATGATCCGGCAGTCGCCGGACGGGTCGTTCAGCGAGGCGCACACCCCCCTCCCCCAGGAGCGGGTGTTCGAGCTCACCCAGCACCCCGACCAGCGGCCGCTGGAGCTGCTGTCCGAGGTGGACGAGAACGGCGTCGCCCGCCCCAGTGCTGCCAAGGAGCGGTTCCGGGCCCGGCTGTCCAACTTCTACTACTCGCCGAACGTCGAGCACGTGACCGAGGACGAGGCCCGTGAGGCGTGGGAGCACCGGGACCACACCGAGATCGAGGCCGGTCGGCACGGGCAGCCGGCAGCTGCGATCGAGGGCTCGCACGACGATTCGGGGCCCGGCGACGACTCGGTCCAGAGCCAGTCGCTGACCGGACTCCGCGACTAGACCAGGGACCGCGGCACCGGTCCGGCGGCAGCCACGACACGACGGAGGGCGGGAACCCCAACGGGTTCCCGCTCTCCGTCGTCCTCGGACTCTCGCGGGCTGCCCGGAGGGCAGCGCCCGCCCGGTCCAGGAGCTGGTGCTGGGTCAGGCCTTGGGCTGGTTCCGCGCGGCGAGTGCGCTGCCGGCCACCCAGCTGGCCCAGGAGCCGTTCCAGTCCGACCAGCCGTTCTGCGACTCGATCGTCCGGCTGCTGCCGGTCACCTCGACGACGTCGCCGACCTGGTTGACGCCGAAAAGCCAACGGGCGTTCGCCACGGACATCCCGACGCACCCGTGGCTGACGTTGGCGCTGCCCTGGGACCCGGTCGACCACGGCGCCGCGTGCAGGAACTCGCCGCTGTTGGTGACCCGCATCGCGTAGGGGGCGTCCACCTGGTAGTACTCGGAGTCCGTCGAGTCGATACCGGTCGTCGCCGCGTCCATGTGCTTGACCCGGAACTTCTCCATGATCACCTTGGTCCCGACGCGGGTCGCGAACCCCTCCTTGCCGCCGGTGATCGGCAGCGTCCGGACGAGCTTGCCCTCGACGTACACCTTCAGGGTGTGGCGCTTGAGGTCGACGCGGTCGACCACGGACCGGCCCACCGTGTAGGAGACGTCGCGGTTCCTGACCCCCCACACCCCGTTGCCGGCGTCCAGCCCGGCCAGGTCGGCGCGGAACCTGACGGTGGTGTGGGCCGGCCAGTAGCTCTTCGGTCGGTAGTGCACGGTCCGGCTGTCGTACCAGTGCCAGGACCCGGTCACGGGACGACTGGTGGTGACCCTCAGCGCTCGCTCGACGGCGGCGCGGTCGGTGACGCGCTGGGAGAAGGTGACGATCAGCGGCATCCCCACGCCGACCGTGCTGCCGGCCAGCGGCGAGACGTAGGCCTTGAGCGACCCTCGTGGCTTCAGCGTCCGGAACGTGCGCCGGGTGGTCAGTGACCGTCCGTCGGTCGCGGTGGCGGTCGACGTCGTCGTGAGCGTGTAGCTCGTCGCCGGCATCAGCCGCCCGGTGCTCGCCCAGCGTTGCGCCCGGGCGTCCAGCACGCCGGGCACCACCTTGCCGTCGGCAGCGCGCAGGGAGACGGCGGACAGCCGGCCCGGAGCCCCGGTCAGGGTCGCGGAGATCGGACGGTCGGGAGCAAGGCCGGTGGCCTTGTCGGGAAAGGACGTGGCGACCGTCGCCGTCGGCGGCGGTGTCGGCACAGCGGAGACGGCGGGCGGCTCCGCAACCGGGCCGGTCGCCGAGGGGGGCGGGGTGGAGGCCCGCGTTCCGGACCGGTCCTCGGACCGCGTCGTGCACCCGGTGGCCATCAGGGCGACCAGCACACCGGTCGAGACGACGATGCGGGCTCGAGCGTGCACGTGCGCTGTCATGGGCATCCCTCCGTCGGCCCGGTCACCGAACGGCCGGTCCGCTACCCGAAGTGTCGCGCACTTCGACGTGACTCGCTGTGACCTCGGGATCGACGCGCCGATCGTCGACCCGTGCCCACCAACCCCGCGGTCCGGCTCGAGCGGGTCCGGTTCAGCTGACCTGTCGCGAGCTCGGCCGCGACTGCGGGTCCTCGCGGTAGTACTCGAAGCACATCCCGAGGATCGAGGCGAGCAGGAACACCACGCCGACGATGACCATCCACCAGGCGATGGCCACACCGAGCACGGTGATCGCGAACGACGCCCCCGTCCAGAGCGGCCACGAACTGTGCGGGCTGAAGAAGCCCACCTGGCCGGTGGCATCGGAGATCTCGCCGTCCAGCCTGTCCTCCGGCCGCGGCGCCATGGTGCGCGCGGTCAGGAAGATGTAGCTGGTGATGATGAAGGAGAGGAAGAACGTCAGCAGCAGCGCCACCGAGCCGGCTATCTCGTGGGAGAGCAGCCAGTAGATCGGGGTGATCAGCAGGAAGAACCCGGTGAGGATCGCGAAGATCAACGTCTCCATCTTCACGAGCGCTCACCTCCGAAGACCTCGGACACCTTCTCTTCGCGCGGCTCGCCGCTCCGGCGCGACGACACCATGTCGTGCGGGTCCTGGTGCGACTGCGCCATCGCCAGGTGCGGGAACTTCATGTCGAACGCGGGGCGCTCGGACCGGATCCGCGGCAGCCGGGTGAAGTTGTGCCGGGGCGGCGGGCAGCTGGTCGCCCACTCCAGCGACGCGCCGTAGCCCCACGGGTCGTCGACGGCGACCTTCGGCCCCTTGGCCGACACCCACACGTTGATCAGGAACGGGAGCATCGAGGCGCCGAGCAGGAACGAGCCCACGCTGGACACCATGTTCAGCGTGGTGAACCCGTCATTGGCCTGGTAGGTCGCGTAGCGGCGCGGGAAGCCCTCGACACCGAGCCAGTGCTGGACCAGGAACGTGGCGTGGAAACCGATGAACAGCGTCCAGAAGTGCACCCGCCCGAGCCGCTCGTCCAGCATCTTCCCGGTCCACTTGGGCCACCAGAAGTAGAAGCCGGCGAACATCGCGAACACGACGGTGCCGAACACGACGTAGTGGAAGTGGGCGACCACGAAGTAGGAGTCGGACTCCTGGAAGTCCAGCGGTGGGCTGGCCAGCAGGACGCCGGTGAGACCGCCGAACAGGAAGGTCACCAGGAACCCGATGGCCCAGAGCATGGGTGTCTCGAAGGTGATGGCACCCCGCCACATCGTGCCGATCCAGTTGAAGAACTTCACCCCGGTCGGTACGGCGATGAGGAAGGACATGAAGGAGAAGAACGGCAGGTACACCGCGTTGGTGGTGAACATGTGGTGGGCCCACACGGCCACCGACAGCGCCGCGATCGACAGCGTCGCGCCCACCAGGCCCTTGTAACCGAACACCGGCTTGCGGCTGAACACGGGCAGCACCTCGGTGATGATCCCGAAGAACGGCAACGCGATGATGTAGACCTCGGGGTGGCCGAAGAACCAGAACAGGTGCTGCCACAGGATCGCGCCGCCGCCGGAGGCGTCGAACACGTGGGCACCGAACTTGCGGTCCGCTTCCAGCGCGAGCAGTGCCGCGCCGAACACCGGGAACGCGATCAGCACCAGGACGCTGGTCAGCAGGATGTTCCAGGTGAAGATCGCCATCCGGAACATGGTCATGCCGGGTGCGCGCATCGAGAAGATGGTGGTCACGAAGTTGACCGCGCCCAGGATGGTACCGATCCCGGCCATGTACAGGCCCATGATCCACAGGTCGGCGCCGACCCCCGGGGAGTTGTTCAGGTCGGTCAGCGGGGAGTAGGCGTACCACCCGAAGTTGGCCGCCCCCGTCGGGGTGAGGAAACCGCCGACGGTGATGATCCCGCCGAACAGGAACAGGTAGTAGGCGAACATGTTCAGCCGCGGGAAGGCGACGTCGGGCGCGCCGATCTGCAGCGGCACCATGATGTTCCCGAACCCGATGAACATGGGCGTCGCGAACAGCAGCAGCATCACCGAGCCGTGCATCGTGAACAGCTGGTTGTAGACCTCCTCGGAGACGAGGTCGTTGGCCGGCCGGGCGAGCTGGGCGCGGATCACCAGCGCCATCACCCCGGCCAGCAGGAAGAAGACGAACGCCGTCGCGATGTAGAGGTAGCCGATCACCTTGTGGTCGGTGCTGGTCATCCAGCCGACGACGATCGAGGTTCGGCTGCGGGGTCGGCCCACCACCCGCGACGTCGTCGTGCTCCGCCGCAGGATCGATTCGTCGACCGTGGTCATCAGCTGGCCTGCCCCTCGGCGATGTTCTGGTTCGGGTCGTACTCCTCGGACAGGTGCCCCTGTGGGTCACCGACCTGACCGCGCTCGCGGAGATCCGCCATGTGCGCCACGTACTGCTCCGGCGTCACGACCCGGACGGTGAACAGCATGTGCGAGTGGTTGATCCCGCACAGCTCCGAGCACCTGCCGGCGAACGCGCCGGTCGTGGTCGCGGTCTTGTAGAACGTGTTCTGCCGACCCGGGACGACGTCCATCTTGAACAGGAAGGTGGGAACCCAGAACGCGTGGATGACGTCGTTGCTGATCAGCGTGTACTCGACGGACTCGCCCTGCGGGATCCACATCTCCGGCAGGGTCTCGTTCGTACCGGTGTCGTACACCGGCTCGAACCTGTTCTGCGGGTCGCTGTAGGAGAAGGTCCAGGCGAACTTGTAGCCGATCACCTTGACCTTGGCGTCCGGGGCCGGGTCCTTCTTGAGGATCACCGACTGGTCGCGCACCGTGTAGAAGAAGAGCACCGCGACGATGACGACCGGCAGGATCGTGTACAGCGCCTCGATGGGCATGTTGTACCGGGTCTGGGCGGGCATCTCGTTGCCGCGGCGGCGGTAGGCGACGATCGCCCAGATGATCAGGCCCCACACCACGAAACCGACGGTGAAGGCGGCGATCCACGAGCCCTGCCAGAGGCTGGTGACGCGGTCGCTGTCGGTGGTGATGCCCTTGGGGAACCCCAGCCGCCTGCCCTCCTCGGCGCTGCACCCGCTGAGCGCCAGCGTGGTCGCCACGGCGCCGAGAGCGATCCGCTGCGTCCGCACCAGGCGGGCCGGCCGCTTCCGCTCCGTCGCCACCTCGCCTGAGCTCACAGACCCTCCTCCACCTGCGCCGGACGGGCTGCCGGCACGCCGCTGACCAGGCATCCCCGGTCGGACCGGCTGAACTGCCAAAACGGTACCCCGCGCCCCGGCCCGGCTCGCAGCGGGGCCAGGCGCGTCGGACCCGGACGCGACTGTCCCCCGCCACGCTTGCGTGACGGGGGACGGCCGAGCCGGTTCCAGCGCTGCTGGTCGCCGCCGGGGCGGCTCAGCGGCGGCCCGGACTCAGTGGAACGAGTTGCCGCAGGCGCAGGAGCCGCCCGCGTTGGGGTTGTCGATGGTGAAGCCCTGCTTCTCGATCGTGTCCAGGAAGTCGATCTGCGCGCCACCGAGGTAGGGGACGCTGCGCTTGTCGACGACGACCTCGACACCGTCGAAGTCGGACACGACGTCACCGGGCAGCCGGCGCTCGTCGAAGTACAGCTGGTAGACGAGGCCGGAGCAGCCGCCCGGCTCCACCTGGATCCGCAGCTGCAGGTCCTCACGGCCCTCCTGCTGGAGCAGCGACCTGACCTTGGCGGCGGCCGGCTCGGACAGCAGAACGCCCGAGGGCGCCTGCGCGGGCACCGCGGTCTCGGACTGCACGGTCATGCGCACTACCTCCGCGTCACGGGTCGGGAGCTGCGTCGGCAGTCCCGGTGGGTCGGTCCCGAGGCTACCCCCGGGGGGCGCCGGGCTGCCGCCTGCCCGGGCCACCGGTCGGTCAGCGCCGCGACCAGGTCCGGGCGACCCGCTCGGCCAGTGTCGCGAGCGAGCGGGCCGGGTCGGTCATCGACGCGTGTTCCCCGACCAGCGAGGTCATCGCGTACGCCGACTCGACGCCCATCGTCCGCATCTCCCGGGCGCCGAGGTCCACCCGGCCTGCGAGCACGACGCAGGGCACGCCGGCCTGCTCGGCCAGGTTGGCCACGCCGGACACGACCTTGCCGGAGCGCGAGGAGTAGTCGAACGCCCCCTCCCCGGTGAGCACCAGGTCGGCCGAGCGCAGCGCGTCCACCATCCCGACGGCGTCGGCGACGGTGGCGATGCCCGCGACGCGGTCCCCGCCGAGCGCGAGCAGGGCGAAGCCCAGACCACCCGCGGCGCCCGCACCCTTCCGGACGGCGGTCCGGGACCCGATGCCGACGCGGGCGGCGTCGCCGGAACGCCGCCCCTCGACCAGGGCGGCGTAGCCGGCGAGCACCTCGTCGACCGGCTGCAGCCGGTCGGCCGCCAGGCCCTTCTGCGGGCCGAAGACGCTGGCCGCGCCCCGCAGGCCGAGCAGCGGGTTGTCGACGTCGGTCGCGGCGAGCAGCCGGATGCCGGCGGTGCGGGCCCGCGCCGGCCCGAGGTCGATCACGGTCAGGCCGGCGAGCCCCGCCGGTCCCCCGGTCAGTGCACCGGCCGGCTCGCCGGTCGCGCCGAGAGCGGACAGCAGGCCTGCGCCGCCGTCGGTGGTCGCCGAGCCACCGAGGCCGACCACGACGGTCTCCGCGCCCGCGTCGATCGCGGCGGCGAGCAGCTGGCCGACCCCGACGGTGCTCAGCGTCTCCGGGTCGTACCCCGCCGGACGCAGCGGCAGGCCGCAGGCCTGGGCGCACTCCAGGTACGCGATGTGCCCGCCGCCGGCGCCGGGGTCCTCGACCAGCAGGACGGTCGCCGGGACGGGGTTCCCGGCCGGGCCGGCCACCGTCACCGCCAGCAGCTCCCCGCCGAGCGAGCCGTGCAGCACGTCGACGAAGCCGGGACCGCCGTCGGAGACCGGCCGGACCGTCAGCACGTCGTCCGGCGCGGTCCGGAACCACCCGGCGGCGATGGCCGTGCCGGCCTCGACGGCGGTCAGCGTGGACCCGAACGAGTCGGGCGCGACCAGGATCCGCATCGGGCGTCGGCTCAGCCGCGGCCGAGGGAGTCCAGCAGCAACGCCTCGGCCACGCAGGCGGACGTGAAGTCGCCCAGGTGCATGCTCTCGTCGGTCGAGTGCGCACGGGTCTGCGGGTCCTCGACGGCGGTGATCAGGATCGTCGCGCCGGGGTTGCCCGCGGTGTAGCCGGCGACGAGCGGGATCGACCCGCCGACCCCGGCCAGGACCGCCTCGGCGCCGTAGGCCTCGGCCAGCGCAGCGCGGGCGGCCGCGTACACCTCGCCACCGGGGTCGGCGGCGTAGGCCTCTCCCGCCGCGCCCGGCACCACGGTGACGCGGGCTCCCCACGGCGCGTGCAGCAGCAGGTGGTCGGTGAGCGCCCGCATCGCGCCGGCCGGGTCCTGGCCGGGCGGGATCCGCAGGCTGACCTTCGCCCGCGCCGAGGGCGTCAGGACGTTCGCGGCCTCGTCGGCGGGGGTGGCGTCGATGCCGAGCACGGTGACCGACGGCCTGGTCCACAGCCGCTCGGTGATCGCGCCGCTGCCGATCAGCGACACCCCGTCCAGCAGGCCGGCATCCACGCGGAAGGCCGCCTCGTCGAGCTCGGGGACGTCGTCGGCGCCCGGTTCGACGGGGTCGGTGCCGGGAACCGCGATCCCGCCGGCGTCCACCCGGAAGTCGACCGGCAGGTCCGCCTCGCCCTGGACCGGACCGGTGAGCAGACCGGCGATCGCCACGTCACCGGCGGCGTCGTGCAGGGTCGCGAGCAGCCGGCACAGCGCGGTCAGGGCGTCCGGCACCGGCCCGCCGTACATGCCGGAGTGCACCCCGTGGTCCAGCGTGTCGACCTGCACCGTGCAGTCGACCAACCCGCGAAGGGACACCGTCAGCGACGGCGTCCCGACCGCCCAGTTGGCCGAGTCCGCGATGACCATGACGTCGGCGGCCAGGTCGCGGGCGTGCTCGGCCAGGAACGGCTCGAGCGACGGCGAGCCGCTCTCCTCCTCGCCTTCGACCAGCACCGTGACGCCCACCGGTAGGTGCCCGTCGACCGCGAGCAGCGCGCGCATCGCCGCCAGGTGCAACGCGATGCCGCCCTTGTCGTCGGCGACCCCGCGACCGAACAGCCGGCCGTCGCGCTCGGTCGCAGTGAACGGCTCGGACGTCCACCCGGACCGGTCCCCGACCGGCTGGACGTCGTGGTGGGCGTACAGCAGGACCGTCGGCTCCCCCGCCGGTGCCGGGACCGACGTGACCACCGCGGGCGCCCCGCCCGCCACGGACCGGATGTCGACCGTGCCGACCCCGAGTCCGCGGAACAGCCCGGCGACGGCCTCGGCGCTGCGGGCGACGTCGCCGGTGCGCGCGGGGTCGGCCGAGATCGACGGGATCGCCACCAGGTCCGCGAGCTCACGCAGGGCCTGCGGCACCTGCGCCTCGACGGCGGCGCGGACCGCCGCGACCCGATCGGCCGGGAGTGCGGTCGAACCGGTCACAGGCCCGGGGCTCCCCAGACCGGGAACCACCGGCTGAGGTCCTGCTCGATGGCCAGGTCGTCCCCGAGCTGGGCCTTGATCGACAGCTCGAGCGCGGTGTCCCGCACCTCCCCGCGGCCGGTCGGGCAGAACGGGTAGAAGGTGCCGCGCTTGTACAGGTAGACCAGCGCGAGCTTGCGGCCGTCCGCGTCGGTGAACCCGATCAGCGAGCACAGCAGCGCCGAGCCGAACCCGGCGTCGGTCAGCGAGGAGTTCACCGCGTGGATCTCGGTGACCAGCCCGGCGGTGTCGTCCGGGGTGTGCCGGCTGACGAGCCAGGTGAAGCCGTACGCGTCGGGCACCCGCTCGACCTTCGGCCCGCTGTCGGTGTCCAGCAGCTGCTGGACGTCGGACTGGGTCTGGGCGAAGGCGCCTCCCTCGGCCGCCCGGTAGCAGACCGAGCCCACCCCGGTGGGGGTGAACCCGGACGCCAGTTGCAGCGTGATCGCGGCATCGGTCAGACCGAAGATGCGGTCGAGGTTCGGCGGCTTCTGCTTGCTCCGGCCGAGGATCGTGTCGAGCAGCCCCATGGTCAGTGACCGTATCCCGTCAGGCAGCGGCCGCCGGAGCCCAGCGAGCCCTACGGGCGGCCGAGCTCCGCGGAGATCCGGCCGAGAGCCTCGATGCGCTTCTCGATCGGCGGGTGGGTGTGGAACAGGTTGGCCAGGCTGCCGCTCTTGCCCTTGGCGAACGCGGGCACGAAGTAGAAGGCGTTGAAGGCCTCGGCGCGGCGCAGGTCGTTGGTCGGGACCTTGCCCATGTCGCCGCTGATCTTCAGCAGCGCCGCGGACAGCTGCGAGGGCTGACCGGTGAGGATCGCCCCGGCGCGGTCGGCCGCGAACTCGCGGTAGCGGGACAGCGCGCGGATCAGCAGGAAGCTCAGCGCGTAGACCAGGACGGACACCAGGATGATCACTGCGATCGGGTTCGCGCCGTTGTTGTCGCGGCGGTCGCCGCCGCCGAAGTAGATCGCGTACCGGCTGATGACGCCCGCGATGATGCCGAGGAACGAGGCCACGAGCATCACCGTGACGTCGCGGTGGGCGACGTGGGACAGCTCGTGCGAGAGGACGCCCTCGAGCTCGGCGCGGTTCAGCCGGCGCATCAGGCCGGTGGTGACGCAGACGACCGAGTGGTTCGGGTCGCGGCCGGTCGCAAAGGCGTTCGGCATGTCGGTGTTGGCGATGGCCACCCGCGGCTTCGGCATGTCGGCGAGGCTGCACAGCCGGTCGATGATCGCGTGCAGCTCGGGCGCCTGCTGCGCGGTGACCTCGCGGCCGCCCATCGCGAACAGGGCGATCTTGTCGCTGGCGTACCACTGGAAGACCAGGAAGCCGATGGCGATCACCAGGATGATCGGCAGCGCCGACACGCTGGTGTTCGCCACGATCAGGGCGATCCCACCGACGTAGACCAGCCCCAGCAGGAAGATGGTCAGACCCATCCGCCGGGTCAGACCCTTGTCGGGTGCGAAACGCGACCTCGCCATCGTGTGTGCCGTCCTTCTGCTCGTGACCCGCTGCTCGATACTCGCGGCTCTGGACCCGCGGTGGCCGCTTGCCACCCCGGCTCACAACTCCAACGCGCGACCCGCCCGGGATGTGCCCGGCCGGGTCGCGCGCAGGATCGACCTGTGCCCGACCCGGTCAGCCGGGAACGAGTCCGTCCTCGGCGAGCATCGCGGTGACCTCGTCCCGGGTCGCGTCCTCGGCCGGCAGCGTGAGGTCCGAGGCCCCCAGGAACTCGTCGGGCTCGGGCGTGCCCTGGGTGCGGACCAGCTCGGTCATCTGCGCGAGCACGGCCTGGAACGCGCTGTCGTCGGCGTGACCGAGCGCGGTGTCCAGCGCCTCGTCGAGCTCGTTCAGCGCGGCGAGGTGGCTGTCGTCGAGCTGGAACTGGCCCTCGCCGAGGATGCGGACGATCACGACGCACCGCCGGTGGAGTTCGGCGCGGCCGGCGTGGCCTCGGTCGGCGCGGCCGCCGCCGGTGCCCCGGTCGCGGCCGGTCCGGCGGGCAGCTGCTGCTGCGGCGCCGAGCCGCCGATCTGGGCCTTCATCCGGGCGAGCTCGGAGTCCACGTCGGACCCGGAGCTCATCCGCTCCAGCTCCAGGGTGATGTCGTCCTTGCTCGTGCCGGTCGGGTCGTCCAGCGCCCCGGAGGCCATCAGCTCGTCGATCGCGCCGGCGCGGGCCTGCATCTGCGCGGTCTTGTCCTGCGCCCGCTGCATGGCCATGCCGACGTCGGACATCTCCTCGCTGATGCCGGAGAACGCCTCGCCGATCTTGGTCTGCGCCTCGGCCGCGGTGTAGGTGGCCTTGATGGTCTCCTTCTGCGTGCGGAAGGCGTCGACCTTGGCCTGCAGCCGCTGGCTGGCGGTGACGAGCTTGTCCTCCTGCGCCTGCAGGCCCTCCAGCTGCGTCTGCAGGTCGGTCATCTGGGTGGTCAGCCCCGACCGGCGGGTGAGCGCCTCGCGGGCGAGGTCCTCCCGGCCCGCGGCGAGCGCGGCCTGGGCCTGCCCCTGGAGCTTCTCCTGCTGGGCGGTCAGCTGGTTCATCTGCAGCTCGAGCCGCTTGCGGCTGGTCGCGACGTCGGCCACACCCCGGCGGACCTTCTGCAGCAGCTGGATCTGCTGCTGGTAGCTGTAGTCGAGGGTGTCGCGCGGGTCCTCGCGCTTGTCCATCTCCTTGTTGGCCTTGATCTTGAACTGCGTCGAGATCCGGTTGATCAGCCCCATCGGGTGTCGCCTTCCCGCTGCTCGCGTCGACTGCGCGGCCGATCGGCGCCGAGTGCGCCAGGCCGCTGACGTCGATTCCATCCCACCATGACCGACACTGGACCGCCATCACCCGGTCCGGCACCAGCCGGGATCCCGGGGCGGCACCGAGTGCGAGAGAAGGCGGATCGGCGTGGTCAGAGGTCTCCCCGGCAGGCGGTCGGCGACGCCGGTCGAACCGGAGCCGGAGCCGGAGCCGGTCAGGTCCGGTGCGTACGCCGCCGGCAAGGGCCGGCCCACGCCGCGCCGCCGCGAGGCCGAGTCCGCGCGCCGCACCCGCGCCCGGGTGCCGCAGTCACGCAGCGAGGCCAAGGCTGTGCGCCGGACCCGGATGCGCGAGGAGCGCGTCCGGATGGGCGAGGCGATGCGGACCGGCGACGAGCGCTACCTGCCCGCGCGGGACAAGGGCCCGGTGAAGCGGTACGTCCGGGACACGATCGACGGACGCCGCAACGTCGCCGAGTACTTCCTGCCGTTCGTGCTGGTCGTCACGTTCCTCGGCATCCCGTTCGCGGCGAACCCGGCACTGCAGTGGGTGCCGAACCTGCTGCTGCTCGCGGTGCTGCTGATCGTGGTCGCGGACTCCCTGGTCACCGCCCGCCGGCTGCGGCGCGGGATCACCGAACGGTTCGGGGTCGCCTCGGTCAAGGGCAACGTCCTGTACGGGGTGCTGCGCTCGACGCAGTTCCGGCGCATCCGCCAGCCCCGCCCACAGGTGAAGCCCGGCCGGTCGGCCTGACCGGCTGACCGGCTGACCGGCTGACCGGCTGACCGGCTGACCGGCTGACCGGCAGTCGAGAGGGCCGCGGGGCCGCCCCTACCCTTGACGGCATGGAATACCGCCTGCTCGGACGTTCTGGCCTGAAGGTCAGCGAGATCTCCTACGGCAACTGGATCACCCACGCCAGTCAGGTCGGCGACGACGCCGCGGTGCGCTGCGTGCGCGCGGCGCTCGACGTCGGCATCACCACCTTCGACACCGCCGACGCCTACGCGAACACCGCGGCCGAGGTCGTCCTGGCCCGTGCGCTGGCCGGTGAGCGCCGCGAGAGCCTGGAGATCTTCACGAAGGTCTACTTCCCGACCGGCCCCGGCGGGCAGAACGACCGCGGGCTGTCCCGCAAGCACATCTCCGAGAGCATCAACGGCTCGCTGAAGCGGCTGAACACCGACTACGTGGACCTGTACCAGGCGCACCGGTACGACCACACCACGCCGCTGGAGGAGACGATGGAGGCGTTCGCCGACGTCGTCCACTCCGGCAAGGCCCTCTACATCGGTGTCTCGGAGTGGACCGCGGACCAGATCCGCGCCGGCCACGCCCTCGCCCGTGAGCTGCACATCCCGCTGGTCTCCAACCAGCCGCAGTACTCCATGCTGTGGCGCGTCATCGAGTCCCAGGTCGTCCCGACGTCGGAGGAGCTCGGCCTCGGCCAGATCGTGTTCTCCCCGATCGCGCAGGGCGTGCTGACCGGGAAGTACACCCCGGGCGCGGCCCTGCCCGAGGGCTCCCGGGCCACCGACGAGAAGGGCGGCGCCGACTTCGTGAAGCGCTGGCTCAACGACGACATCCTCACCCGGGTCCAGGAGCTCAAGCCGCTGGCCGACGAGGCGGGGCTCGACATGGCTGGGTTCGCGGTCGCGTGGGTGCTGCAGAACCCGAACGTCAGCTCGGCGATCATCGGCGCGTCGCGGCCGGGGCAGGTGACCTCGAACGCCAAGGCGGCCGGGGTGAAGCTCGAGGCCGGGCTGCTGAAGCGGATCGACGAGATCCTCGACCCGGTCGTCGAGCGCGACCCGGGCAGGACGCAGTCGCCGAACCCCCGCGCCTGACGCTCGGCCGCACGGCGGAACGGCCTGCTGCCCCCGGCGCTGCTACAGCGCCAGGGGCAGCGGGCCGTACACCTCCCGGCCGTCGGCCACCAGGACCGCCGCGGCGACGCCGGCCGCGGCGAGGACCCGCCAGTGCTCGCCCAGCCACGTCTCGGCGTCGCCCTGGCTGCTGAACACCGCGTCACCCGGGCTCTGGCCCGTCGCGGCCGCGGTCCGGGCCCCGCCGACGACCGCGTCCCCCGCTGCGTCGGCCACCACCGCCAGCGCCACGGGCCTGCCCGCCTCGTCGACGAACTGCCATCCCCAGGTCATGCCGGCCGCCGCTCGACGAACGGCGGCTTGACGACGGTGAACGGCTCGGCCCGACCCCGGACGACGACCGCCACGTCCGCGCCCGGCCCCAGCGGCCGGTCCAGCAGTGCCAGGCCGATCCCGCAGCGCAGGGTCGGCGAGAACGTCCCGCTGGTCACGGCGCCCACCGGCGTCCCGGCCTCGTCGGTCACGGTCATCCCCGGCCGCGGGATCGCCCGGCCCGCAGCCCGGACGCCCCACAGCCGCCGCCCACCGGCAGCGGCCCGCTCGGCGACCAGCGCGTCGCGTCCGGCGAAGGCGGGCTTGTCCCAGCCGACCGCCCAGGCCAGCCGGGCCTGGACCGGGCTGATGGCGGGGCTGATGTCCTGGCCGTGCAGCGCGTAGCCCATCTCGGTGCGCAGGGTGTCGCGGGCGCCGAGGCCGCACGGCCGGACCCCGAGCTCCGCACCGGCCGCCATCAGGGCGTCCCACACCGCCGGCGCGTCCGCCGCCGTCGGGACCACCTCGTACCCCCGCTCGCCGGTGTACCCGGTGCGGCACACGGTGACCGGGGACCGCGCCGCGGGGTGCGCGGCGTCCACGAACGACAGGTACGGGTGACCGGCCGGCAGTCCCGCGGCATCGAGCAGGCGGTCACTGTCCGGGCCCTGGACTGCGAGGACGGCGAGGTCCCCGTGCTGGTTGGTCACCTCCACCCCGTCCGGCGCGGCCGCGGCCAGGACGGTGACCACCGAGTCGGTGTTGGCGGCGTTGGGCACGAGGAACAGTTCGGTGGCCGAGCGGCGGTAGACGATGAGGTCGTCGACGACGCCGCCGCGCGCGTCGCAGCACAGCGTGTACTGGGCCTGGCCGTCGGTGACCCGGTCGATGGCGTTGGTGAAGGTCGCGTCGGCCAGGGCCAGCGCACCGGCCCCGGACAGGGTCGCCTTGCCGAGGTGGCTGACGTCGAAGACGCCCACCCCTTCGCGGACGGCGCGGTGCTCGGCGAGGACGCCGCCGCCGGCGTACTCCAGCGGCATCTCCCAGCCACCGAACGGCGCGAACCGCGCCCCGGCCGCAACGTGCCGGTCGTGCAGCGGCGACCGGCGCACGGGCGCCGCCGACCCGGCGGCTGGGGGTTCGGTGTCTGGTGCCATGCCCCGATCCTCGCCGACGCCCTGCTCATCCCCACGACGCGACTGACCCCCGCGACGTTGCTGACCCCCGCGACGTTGCTGACCCCCGCGACGCGGCTGATCCCACGACGCGGCTGAACACCGACTGCGTGGACCGGTACCAGGCGCGGGCAGTCCACGACGGCCGAGATCTCGACCCCGGCCACGCGCGGCGGGCATCCGTGCACCGCTGTCCGGTCGGGGACGCCATGGGAGCTGCCTAAGGTCGTCGCCGTGCCGAGATCCCGAGCAGCAGCCGCCGTCCCCACGTCCCGCCCGTCGCCGGTCCCGGCGCCGCCGCCGGCACCGGTGGCGCTGACGCTGGCCGGCGAGGACGCACTGACCGGCCCGGCGGACGCCCTCGTCGTCGGTCTGCTGCCCGCCGGGGCGACTCCGGCCGGGCCGGGCGCCGCCCGCC
>CAXTBU010000049.1:21723-22942 GCA_964242885.1 uncultured Actinomycetales bacterium | reverse complement strand
CTGCAGGTCGACGAGGTTGGCCGGGTCGATCGGGTTCGCCTCGTGGTTGGGGAAGTTGCCGTCGAGCTCGAAGTAGAGCGGGACGATCTCCAGCGGCAGCCCGCCGAGCACGTGCGGGACGGTGAGCCCACCCATCCCGTTGCCGGCGTCGACGACCACCTTCAGCGGGCGGATCCCGGTCAGGTCGACCAGCGAGCGCAGGTGGGTGGCGTAGTCCTCGATCACGTCTCGCGAGGTCACCGTTCCCGGCGTCGCCGCCCGGGGCGCGTCGTGCCCGGACTCCAGCGTCGCGCGGATCTGGGCCAGCCCGCTCTGCTGCCCGACCGGGCGGGCACCGGACCGGCAGAACTTGATGCCGTTGTACCGGGCGGGGTTGTGGCTCGCGGTGAACATCGCGCCGGGCAGGTCCATGCTCCCGGAGGCGAAGTAGAGCTCGTCGGTGGAGCACAGCCCGATGGCCACGACGTCCACCCCGCGGCCGGTGATCCCCTCGGCGAGGGCCTCGGCCAGCGGCACCGACGAGGGGCGCATGTCGTGCCCGATCACCACCGCGGCGGGCAGCGGGCCCTCGTCCGCGTCGACCGCGGACAACAGCACGTCGACGAACGCGGAGCCGGCCCGCCGGGCGAGGTCGGCGTCGACCTGGTCCGGCACCACGCCCCGGATGTCGTAGGCCTTGACGATCGCCGACAGGTCGGTGGCGGGCACGGTCGGTCCTCCTCGACGGCGGGTTCGCAGGCGCTCAGCTGTCGCTGGACAATACCCGCAGGTGAGCGCGCCGTCCCGCCCCGGGCGGGGGCTGGGGAGGCCCGCCGCGCGGCACCCCCCCGGGACCCCACCGGGGCGCGGCCGGGTCGGGACGGTCGTCGCGCGCGGCCTCCCGCACGGCGTCGGCGAGGGCCTCGATGTCGTCCGGCGTCGGTTCGGGGGCCAGCCCACCCGGCGACGAGAGCCGGATGACGTCCCACCCGCGGGGGGCGGTGAGCCGCTCCGCGTGGGCGTCGCACAGGTCGTAGCTGTGCGGCTCGGGCCCGATCGCCAACGGGCCGAGGACGGCGGTGGAGCCCGCGTAGTCGTAGGTCAGCGTCGCAGTGGCGGTCCTGGTGCACCCCGGCCGGGAGCAGCCGCGGGTCGTCTTCACGTCGGCCGACGCTACCTGCGCACGACCTAGCCTGACCGCCGTGACACGACCGCCGGGCCCTGGTTCACCGGACGACGC
>CAXTBU010000049.1:11428-21623 GCA_964242885.1 uncultured Actinomycetales bacterium | reverse complement strand
CTGGTTCACCGGACGACGCCGGTTCCCCGGACGACGCCGGTTCCCCGGACGACGCCGATCTCCCGGACGACGCCGCGGCCGGACCGGGGCCGACCGCGAGCCGTCGCCCGTCCCGGTGGCGCGACCGGCACGGCCGCGGCATCCGCGGGCCGCTGACCCCGCCCGGGCTGCCGGTGACGCGGTCGCGTTCGGAGACTTTCGACGACCTCGTGCTCGAGGCCGTCGAGACACTCGAGCCCAGGCTCGGGGACCGGCTGGACGGCGTGGAGTTCGCGGTGGAGGACATCCCGCCGGCGGACGTGACCGCGGCGCTGGTGGCCGGCGACCCGGTTCCGCTGGCCTCGGCGATCCCGGCCGGTGAGTCGACCCCGGCGCGGGTGGTCGTCTACCGCCGGCCGGTGGAGCTGCGCGGCGGCCCAGACGTCGCCGAGCTGCTCTCGGTGGTGGTGGTCGAACAGCTCGCCGCGCTGCTCGGCATCGAGCCCGAGGAGATCGACCCCGACCTGGGCGAGTGAGCGGCCCGGCAGGCGAGACGGCTCGAGCTCAGACGGCGGCGCGCTTGAGGCGGCGGCGCTCCCGCTCGGACATGCCGCCCCAGATCCCGAAGCGCTCGTCGTTCTCCAGCGCCCAGGTGAGGCACTCGCTGCGCACCTCGCACCCGGAGCACACGCGCTTTGCCTCCCGGGTCGAGCCGCCCTTCTCCGGGAAGAACGCCTCGGGGTCGGTCTGGGCGCACAGGGCGCGCTCCTGCCAGCCGGGTTCTGGTTCGATCGCCTCGAGGTCGTCGGCCTGTACGTCCACGGTGCGCCTCCTCGTTGCGGACGTCCCGGGCACCGGCGGGGGGACCGGTGGGGGGTGTCGGGCGTCCTGCTGAATGTGACCAAATTACAGCCCTGTCATTCCCCGGAAGTCAAGCGCGGGTCTGCTATGCGAGCGCTGCTCTCCTTACGGCAGGTGATCGCGCGACCGCGCAGCGTGCATCAAACGGGCCGCCGACTGCCCGCCGAGGTGCCCCGGGGACGGCGGCGGCGCGCGGCGGCGAGGATGGCCCCGTGCGGATCTGTGTCCTGGCCGGCGGCGTCGGTGGCGCCCGTTTCCTCGTCGGCCTGCTCCGCGAGCTCGCCCGACGGGACCCGTCGACCGCGCCGGAGGTGACCGTCGTCGGCAACACCGGCGACGACATCACCCTGTTCGGGCTGCGGGTGTGTCCG
Organism: uncultured Actinomycetales bacterium; assembly: GCA_964242885.1. GTDB lineage: Bacteria > Actinomycetota > Actinomycetes > CAXTBU01 > CAXTBU01 > CAXTBU01. The sequence goes on along the minus strand of CAXTBU010000049.1, from coordinate 20,412 downwards.
GACCTGGACACGGTCATGTACACCCTCGGCGGCGGCGCGGACGTCGAGCGCGGCTGGGGGCTGACCGGGGAGACGTGGGCGGCCAAGACCGAGCTGGCGGCCTACGGCGAGCAGCCCGACTGGTTCGGCCTCGGGGACCGCGACCTGGCCACCCACGTCGTGCGCACGAGGCTGCTGCGCGACGGGATGCCGCTGTCGGCGGTGACCGAGCGGCTGTGCGCGCGCTGGTCCCCCGGGGTCCGGCTGCTGCCGATGAGCGATGACCCCGTCGAGACCTGGGTCGACCTGGCGGACGGTCGGCACGTGCACTTCCAGGAGTGGTGGGTGCGGCTGCACGCCGCGGTGCCCGCCACCGCGATCACCGCGGTCGGTGCGGCCGAGGCCCAGCCGGGCCCGGGTGTCGTCGAGGCGATCGCCGGCGCGGACGTGGTGCTGTTCCCGCCGTCCAACCCGGTCGTCTCGGTCGGCACCATCCTCGCGGTGCCCGGTATCGCCGAGGCGGTCCGGTCGACGCCGGCGCCGGTGGTCGGGGTGTCCCCGATCGTCGGCGGCGCGCCGGTGCGCGGCATGGCGGATGCCTGCCTGACCACGATCGGCGTCCGGACGGCCGCCGGCGCTGTCGCGGCGCACTACGGCGCCCGCACGTCCGTCGGCGTCGCAGGCGGCGGGGTCACCGGCGGCGGCGTCGCGGGCGGCGGGGTGTCGGGCGGCGGCGTGCTGGACGGGTGGCTGGTGGACAGCGGCGACGCCGCGGACCTGCCCGAGGTCAGCGCAGCCGGGATCGCCGGGCGCGCGGTCCCGCTGCTGATGACCGACCCGGACGCGACCGCCGCCATCGCCGGCGCCGCGCTGGACCTCGCGGCCGAGCTGGCCGGCACCGCCCGGTGAGCGCGGCGCCCGGGGCCGGCCGGGCCGGCCGGCAGGTCGCCGTCCGCGGCATCCCCGGCATCGGCGAGATCGGGCTCGGCACCGACCTGGCGGCCGTGGTCGCCGACGCGGTGCCCGACCTGGCCGCCGGCGACGTCGTCGTCGTGACGAGCAAGGCGGTGAGCAAGGCCGAGGGGCGCCTGGTGGCCGGGCTGGACCGGGAGGCGGCGATCACCGCCGAGACCGTCCGGGTGGTCGCGCGGCGCGGACCGCTGCGGATCGTCGAGACCCGGCACGGGCTGGTGACCGCGGCCGCGGGGGTCGACGCCTCCAACGTGCCGCTGGGGTCGGTGGCCCTGCTGCCGGTCGACCCCGACGCCTCCGCACGGCGGCTGCGGGCCGGGCTGCTGGCCCGCACCGGGCTGAACGTGGCCGTCCTGGTGACCGACACCGGTGGGCGGACCTGGCGCGACGGCGTCGTCGACGTGGCCATCGGGCTGGCCGGTATGGACCCCGCCGAGGACCTGCGCGGGCGGACCGACGACTACGGCAACCCGCTGTCGGCGACGGTGGTGGCGGTGGCCGACGAGATCGCCGGGGCCTCCGAGCTCGTCCGGCCCAAGCTCGGCGGGGTCCCGGTCGCTGTCGTCACCGGGCTGGCCGCGCTGGTGCTGCCGGTCGGCACCGACGGGCCCGGGGCGGCGGCGCTGGTGCGCGGACGGTCCGGCGACCTGTTCCCGCTGGGCAGCCGCGACGTGCTGTTCGCCCGCCGCACCGTCCGGGCGTTCGCCGAGACCCCGGTCGACCCGGTGTCGCTGGCCCGGGCCGCCGCCGCCGCGGCCGGGGCGCCGGCACCGCACCACACGACCCCCTGGCGGTTCGTCGTCTGCGCCGACCCGGAGCGGCGCTCGCGCCTGTTGGCGGCGATGCGCGAGGCCTGGCGGGCGGACCTGCGGGCCGACGGGCTGGGCCCCGCCGAGATCGAGCGCCGGGTGGCCCGCGGCCGGCTGCTGGACGGCGCACCCGTGGTCGTCGTGCCCTGCCTGGTGGCCGACGGCGCGCACAGCTACCCCGACGAGCGGCGCTCTCGCGCCGAGGACGCGATGTTCCTGCTGGCCGCCGGTGCTGGGATCGAACACTTCCTGCTGTCGCTGGCGGTGGACGGGCTCGGCTCGGCGTGGGTGTCCTCGACGCTGTTCTGCAGCTCGGTCGTGAGCACTGCGCTCGACCTGCCCGCCGGGTGGCGTCCGTTGGGCGCGGTGGCGGTCGGCCACCCGGTGTCCCCGCCGGAGCTGCGGGCCGACGGGGACGGGGCCGACCTGCTGCTGATGCGCTGACGGCCCCACCGGGGGTCCCGGCGGGGCCGTCGACGTGCTGGGAGAGCGGTGCTCTGGGGTGTCAGCTCACCTCGCGGGTGAGCATCCGGTAGGCGCCGATCACCCCGGGCAGCAGCACCCACACCGCGGTGGTGGTGCCGATCTGTGCCCAGTCCCTGCCCGCGAGGTCCTGGCTGAGCAGCCGGGCCCAGGTCACTGCCGGGTCGAACCACGGCTGGGCGTCGCGGAACCCGGAGACCAGCGTGGCGACGATCGTGAAGACGGTGGGCAGCAGGAAGTTCACGACGATCGCCGCGGCGCTGTTGAGGAACAGCAGGCCGAAGGCCATCCCGCCGAACATCGTGAGCACGAGGAACAGCACGCTCTGCAGCACCCCGGAGGTGGACAACCCCCAGACCTCGTCGCCGGTCAGGCCGGCGGGACGGCTGGCGACGGCGGTGCCCAGCACGGCGAGGCCGTACGCCACCGCCCAGCCCGCGATCGCGAGGACCAGGCCGGCGATCAGCTTGGCGACGAGGACCCGGCCCCGGCGGGGGACCAGCGCGAAGGTGGTCAGCGCCGAGCGCTGGGTCCACTCGCTGGTGATCAGCAGGATGCCGACGACGGGGAGGATCAGCGCCACCAGGTTCATGGTGATCTGGCTCATCGTCTCGAACGTGCGGGCTTCGGAGGGAACCGCGAACAGGCCGATGGCGAGGCCGCCGAGGGCGATCAGCCCGACGATGATCAGCAGCCAGCGCCCGGCGCGGGTGTCGACGGACTTGCGCAGCTCGACCGCGGACAGCGTCCCGATCGAGGTGGGCTTGGCCCGCATGGGCGTGGGGACGTCGGCGTGCAGGGTCGCGGCGGTCATCCGATCAGCTCCATTCCGGCGCCGTCGCTGGGTCGGCGGGCACCTCCGTCGGGACCGGCGGGACCGCCGGTGGTGGTCAGGGTGAAGAACAGGTCCTCCAGGCCGGCACTCTCGGCCGGGCGGAGCTCGATGAGGACGAGGCGGTTCTCCGCGGCGACTCGGCCGACGGCCTCCGGTTCGGCGTCGACGGTGAGCAGGCCGTTGCCGGCGTCGCGGCTGTCCAGGGCGGCCGCGGCGAGCGCTGCCCGCAGGGCCGCAGCGTCCAGCGCCTTGACCAGCGTCCCGGAGCCGGCCAGCAACTCCCCCACCGTGCCGTCGGCGTGGATCTTCCCGCCGGCGATGATGACGAGCTTGTCGGCGATCGCCTCGACCTCGTGCAGCAGGTGGCTGGACAGCAGGACGGTGCCGCCGCGGGAGGTGAAGTCGTCCAGCAGCCGGCGCATCCAGGCGATCCCCTCCGGGTCCAGCCCGTTGGCGGGTTCGTCGAGCACCAGGATCGACGGGTCGCCGAGCAGGGCGTGCGCGATGCCGAGCCGCTGGCGCATCCCGAGGCTGTACTGGCCGACCCGACGGCCGGCAGCCGGCCCGGCGAGGCCGACGAGTTCGAGCATCTGGTCGGTCCGGCCCGTGGGCAGGCCCAGGGTCTGGGCGGACAGCCCGAGCGTCTCCCGGCCGGTGCGGCCGGCGTGCTGGGCGGAGGCGTCGAGCAGGACCCCGATCTTCCGGCCGGGCTCGGGCAGGTCGCGGTAGGCGGTGCCGTCGATCGTCGAGCTGCCGGCCGTCGGCCGGGTCAGCCCGCAGATCATCCGCATGGTGGTGGACTTGCCCGCGCCGTTCGGCCCGAGGAAGCCTGTCACCTGCCCGGTCGGGCAGAGGAAGGACACGTCGTCGACGCTGGTGACGGCGCCGTAACGCTTGGTCAGGTGCTGGATCTCGATCATGGGCCCACTGTCCGGTGGCGAATCCCCACCCGGCAGTGGCCGAGTGGCCACACCGGTGCTACTTCGGTCGACGGCAGCACGCCGCGCCGGGAGTCGGGCGGCTGCTGCCCATAACCTCGGACCCATGGCGACGGCGTACCGGCCGGCGGCGGACTCCGGCTCCGCCGCCGGCTCCGGCGTGCCCGCGACCAGGTCGGTCGTGCCGGCCGTCCGGCCGGCGGGTCCCGCCGGCCGGGCGGCACGTCGTGCGGGCGGGCGGCACCGGCTCGCGGACGTGGCGATGTTCCTGCTGGCCAGCTTCGCGCTGGTCGCGCCGCCGCATCCGCTGAGCAACGGCTGGGACGGCTACCCGCACTGGCTGCGCGTCGCCGACGCCGTGTTCGGCGGGCTGGCGCTGCTGGGGATCTTCTGGCGCCGCCGGTTCCCGCTCGCGTACGCGGTCTACCTGGTGCCGGTGTCCTGCTTCGCCACCTCGTCGGGGCTGGCCACCCTGGTGGCCGTCTTCACCGTCGCCGTCCACCGGCGGTGGCAGGTCGCCGTCCCGGTGGCCGTGGTCCTGTCCGCGACGGCCGCCCCGGTGATGCTGCTCTACCCCGACGGCGCGGAGAACAGCTTCGCCCCGCTGCTGGTCGGTTCGGTGGCAGCGACGCTCGCGTTCACCGCGTGGGGGATGTACGTGCGTGCCCGCCGGCAACTGGTCGCATCGCTGCGCGAGCGCGCCGACCGGGCCGAGGCCGAGCAGGTGCTGCGGGCCGACCGGGCACGTCGCGCCGAGCGGCAGCGGATCGCCCGGGAGATGCACGACGTGCTCGCGCACCGGCTGTCCCTGCTCGCCGTGCACGCCGGAGCGCTGGAGTTCCGGGCCGACGCGCCGGCCAGCGACGTCTCGCGCGCGGCCGGGGTCATCAGGTCCACGGCGCACGACGCCCTGGAGGAGTTGCGCGACGTGGTGGCGGTGCTGCGCGACGACGACGACGACTCTCCCGAGCGCCCCCAGCCCACCTTGGCCGACCTGCCCGAGCTGGTGGCGGAGTGCCGGCGGGCGGGGACGGCGATCTCCGACCGGGTCCTCGTCGACCCGACGCCGCTGCCCCGCTCGGTCGGCCGGACCGTCTACCGGATCGTCCAGGAGGCGTTGACCAACGTGCGCAAGCACGCCCCGGCCTCCGGCGTCGACCTGTCGGTGAGCGGTGCTCCGGACTCCGGGCTGTCCATCGTCGTCCGCTCCCGGCTGGCGGTGGACCGGGTGGACGACCCGATGCCGCGGTCCGGCAGCGGGCTGGTCGGGCTGGCCGAGCGCGCCGAACTGGCCGGCGGCTGGCTGGACGCCCGGGCCGACGGCGGCGACTTCGTCGTGCGCGGCTGGGTGCCGTGGCCGGCCGAGGCCCGGCCGTGAGCTCCGCTCTGCGCGGTGTCCCCGGCACTGCGGGCGGGCGGCCGGTGGTGCGGGTGCTGCTGGTCGACGACGACCCGTTGGTGCGGGCCGGGTTGACGATGATGCTCGACGGCAGCGGCGGGCTGTCCGTGGTCGGTGAGGCCGGTGACGGCGACGAGGTGCCGGCGGCTGTGGACCGACTGCACCCGGACGTGGTGCTGATGGACATCCGGATGCCGCGGGTGGACGGGCTGGCCGCGACGCGGGCGCTGTGTTCGCGGCCGGACCACCCGGCGGTGCTGGTGCTGACCACCTTCGAGTCCGACGCGGGGGTCGTCGAGGCGCTGCGCAACGGGGCGAGCGGGTTCCTGCTCAAGGACACCCCGCCGGCCGACATCGTCAGCGCGGTCCGCGAGGTGGCGGCCGGGAACGCGTCGCTGTCCCCCAGCGCGGCGCGGCGCCTGGTCGACCACGTCGCCGCCGGTGGGGACGGCGGCCGGCGGGATGCCGCCCGCGCCCGGCTGGCCGAGCTGCCCGAGCGGGAGCGGGCGGTCGCGGTCCTGGTCGGGCTTGGCGCCTCCAACGCCGACATCTCGGCGCAGCTCTTCCTCTCGGTGGCGACCGTCAAGGCCTACGTGTCCCGGTTGCTCGCCCGGCTGGACATGGACAACCGGGTGCAGATCGCCCTGCTGGTCCGCGACGCCGCCCTGGATCCCGGCGACTGCCCCGACCTGGCCCGCCGGTAGTCAGATCGCGCGGTAGTCGGCGGGGGACAGCCGGGGGCCGTGCCGGGGACGGCGGATGCCGGACATCGCGAGCAGGACGCACACCCGGTACCGCTGGCCGCGCCACGGCTCCAGGACGCGGGCCATCCCCGCGTCGTCGCCGACCACCCCGGTGAACGCCCACGTCACGTCCTTGGCGACGTGGAAGTCGCCGAAGGACACCGCGTCCGCGTCCCCGTGCGCGCGCTGCAGAACCTCGGCTGCGGTCCACACGCCGATCCCGGGCACCGCCTGCAGCCGCGCCGAGGCGGCCGCCGCGTCCATCGCCACCGACTCCTCCAGCCGGGCGGCCAGCCGCGCGATGGTGACGATCCGCCGGGACCGCTCCGGCCCGACGCCGGCCCGGTGCCAGTCCCAGCTGGGGATCCGGGCCCAGGTGACCGGGTCCGGGATCAGCCGCAGCGGCCGGCCGTCCGCGCAGCCGGGTCCCGGGGCGGGCTCCCCGAACCAGCTCAGCAGCCGCCGCCAGGACCGCTTGGCCTCCAGCCCGGTGACCTTCTGCTCCAGGATCACCGGCACCAGCGACTCCCAGACCAGACGGCTGCGGCACACCCGCCAGTCGGCGAACCGCCGGCCCGCATCGTGCAGCACCCGGTGGGAGCCGGCGAAGTAGGTGTGCCCGTCGTGGGTGTCGTCCTCGCCCAGCAACGCGGGCACACCGTCCAGCAGCCACTGCGCACCCGGCCCCCAGGCGGTCGCCTCGACGTCGCCGTCCCGGTACTGGCGCAGCCGCAGGGTGCCGGGGCCGGCCGGGGTGCGGCAGGCCCGCCAGACGCTGCCGTCGGCGGTGCGGCGACAGCTCGGGTCCTCCGAACCGTGCTGCAGCGGGGCGACGGTCCGCGCCATGTCGGTGCGGCGGACGGGGCGCCAGGTCCGGGAGAGCGGTGCTCCGGCCGAGGTCGCGCCGACGGCGCTGTCGACGCCGGCCGGGAGGGTCGCCGTCACGTCAGCCCAACAGCTCCGGCTCGCGCCAGTCGGCGCCGCGCACGTGCTGGTCCAGGAAGGCCAGCACCGTGGCGTACCAGATCCTGCTGTGCTGGGGCCCGGCGATCCAGTGGTTCTCGTCCGGGAAGTACAGGAACCGGTGCGGCATCGACCCGTCCGGTGCGGTCGCGCGCGCCGCGAGGTCGGACCACAGCCGCAGGGCCTCGCCGACCGGCACCCGGAAGTCGCGGTCCCCGTGGATGACGAGCATCGGGGTGCTGATCGCGTCCGCCGACGCGGCCGGGTCGTTGCGCCTGACAGCCTCCGGGGTCATCTCCCGGCGCCAGTAGTCCGCGGCGTCGGTGGTGCCGCCGAACTGGTCCAGCGCCCACAGGCCGGCGTGGCTGACGATCGCGGCGAACCGGTCGGTGTGGCCGGCCAGCCAGTTGGCGGTGTACCCGCCGAAGCTGCCGCCCATCATCGCGGTGCGCGCCTCGTCCAGGTCCGGCCGGGCCAGGGCGGCGTCGGTGACGCGCAGGACGTCGTCCCCGACCACCGCACCCCACCGCGCGTGGCCGCGGCGGACGAAGTCGCGCCCGTAGCCGGTGGACAGTGCCGGGTCCGGCAGCAGCACCGCGTAGCCCTGGGCGGCCAGCACCCACGGCGTCCAGCGCCAGCTCCAGGAGTTCCAGCTGTTCAGCGGGCCGCCGTGCACCCAGAGCACCAGCGGCGCCGGGTGGTCCGCGTCCGCGCCGGACGGCAGCACCAGTCGGGACTGCAGCGCCGAGCCGTCGGCCGCGGGCACCGCATCGAGCCGGAGCAGCGCCCCCGGGACGACGGGCGCCTCGACCGGACCGCGCAGCGCGACGGGCACCTGGTCCGGCGTGGTCGGGTCCAGCCGGACCGGCGCCGGCGGGCTGTCCCAGGTCGAGCGCATCGCGTACACCGCCGACCCGTCGGGGGCGACGGCCACGTCGGTGTAGGCGGCGTCGTCGCCGGTCAGTCGGACGGGCTGCCCGGCCGTCGGCGTCCCGCCGGCCAGGTCCACCGGGATCCGGAAGACGGGCGAGGCGAAGTCGGAGTCGGCGGTGACGAACAGCGCGGTCGAGTCGTGCGACCACACGGGACCGTCCGGCCACCGGTCCCACGCCACGGCCACCCGGGTCGGCGGTGCGGATCCGTCGACCGGCAGCAGCTCCAGGCCGCTGTCGACCGGCTCGGTCGCGGTGGACCGGGTGTCCCACAGGGCGGCGACCCAGGCCCCGTCCGGGGACACCACCGGCTCCGCGTGGCCGACGACCGCCACCGGGTCGGCGGTCGCGCCGTCGGCCAGGGTCGTCCGCCGGCCGGTGGCGACGTCGACGGCGACCAGGACCGACCGGTTCTCCCCGTGTGCCTCCGGCACCCGCCACCCGGTGACCAGGGTCGACCCGTCGGGGGTCAGTGCCGAGGACGCCTCGAGCAGGGCGGCGACCCCGGCGTCAGGAGTCAGGTCACGCAGCTGGGTCGGCGCCGGCGGGACGGCGCCGGCCCGGTCGGGCGCCGAGGGCAGGCAACCGGCGAGCAGGCGCGGCCCGTCCGGCCCCAGGTCGTGGTCCCAGTACCGGACGGGGTAGCCGGTGTGCAGGATCGCGGTCACCTTCGCCCCGGTTCGCGCGGCACGGCGACGCGCGTCGTCCGCCGCGTCGCCGGCGGCGGCCAGCGTCGGGGAGACGACGGCGAACACGGGGGCGTCGCGGGCGGTGAGCACCCCGCTGATCCCGCCCGGCCGCGCCGCGACCGGCAGCGCCTCGCCGGACAGTGGCAGCTGCCAGAGCGCGGGCTTCGGCGGACCGTCGTCCCCGCCGCCCGCCTGGGCGGCGCCACCCGGCCCGGCCGGCTCGTCGCCGGCCGGCTCGTCGC
>CAXTBU010000049.1:0-11328 GCA_964242885.1 uncultured Actinomycetales bacterium | reverse complement strand
CCGGCCGGCTCGTCGCCGGCCGGCTCGTCGCTGGCCGGCGGGGGCAGGGCCCCCTTCGGCACCGGCCGGGTCGAGGTGAACAGCAGCGAGCCGTCGGCGGCGAACACGGCGGCGGACTCCCCCGCCGCCGACCGGGTCAGCCGCCGGGCCGGCTCCGCACCGGCGGGGTCGACCTGCCAGAGCGCGGTCGTCCGCCCGGTGCGGTCCTCGTCGAGGGTGGAGACGCCGACGACCAGGCGCGAGCCGTCCGGCGACAGGACCAGCCCGCTCGCCCGCGGCAGGGCGAGGTAGGCGTCCAGGTCGGCGAACGGGCTGGCCGGCGGGGTGTCCTCGGGCATGCCGGCAACTCTGGCAGACCCCGCCGACAACTCCGGCGGGCTGCCCGGTGCCGTCGCCCGCGCCGGTCAGCCGGTCAGCCGGTCAGCCGGTCAGCCGGTCACGTGGGTGTCAGCCGGTGGGGACCGGTGCGTCGATGCCCCAGCTGGCCAGCATCGGCAGCAGCCGCTCGGTCTGCGAGTCGGGCTGCACGGTGTAGACGACGAGCCGCTGGTCCGGGTCGTGGACCGCGGCGACCGTCTCGATGTCGAAGGACAGCGCGCCGGCGGTGGGGTGCCGGACGCGCTTCGCGACCGAGGCGGGGTCGCGGACGGCGTGGTCGTCCCACCAGCGGGCGACGTCGGGATCGGCCGCGCGGAGCTCGTCGATCAGCGCCGACAGTCGCCGGTCGTGCGGGCGGCGGCCGGCCTCCCGGCGCATCCCGGCGACCGCGGCCGACGCGAAGTCGGCCCAGTTCTCGATCCGCTCCCGGGCCAGGGGGTCCTGGAACAGGAACCGGAAGAACGAGCTCCCCGGCTCCAGGCGGCGACCGAGCACCGCGGCCAGCAACGCGTTGCCGGCGAGCACGTCGCCCCGGGCGCCCAGCAGCAGCACGGGGACGTGCCCGAGGGTGTCCATCAACCGGAGCAGGCCGGGGTCGGCACGCTGGGTGGCCTCCTGGGAAGCAGGCGGTCGCCGCTTCGTGGGCGCGGCGAGGTCGCCCAGGTGCGCGCGCTCGACGTCGTCCAGCCGCAGCGCCCGGGCCAGCGCGCCGAGCACCTCCGGGGAGATGTTGGCCTGGCGTCCCTGTTCCAGTCGGCTGTAGTAGTCCGGGCTCAGTCCCGCGGCCACGGCGAGCTCCTCCCGGCGAAGACCGGGGACCCGGCGCACGCCGGGGAACGCCTGGACCCCGGCCTGGGCGGGCGTCAGGCGGTCGCGGCGGGAGCGCAGGAAGGCGCCGAGCGCAGCGCGGTCTCGGGTCACCGCTCCACGCTAGGGACCCGCGTGCGCGTGCGAGTGGTCCTGCCGTGCCCAGGCTCGTCGGGCTCTGGCCCGGCACGGCGGCGGCTCCTAGGAATGCGGCCATGACCTCTGCCGACACGAACGCGAACACGAACACCAGAACCAGCACCACGACCTCCGCCGGCGCCCGCCTGGCGGGACGCACCGCGGTCGTCACCGGCTCCACCGCCGGGATCGGCGCCGCGATCGCCCGCACCCTGGCCGCCCAGGGCGCGCACGTCGTCGTCAGCGGCCGCGACGCGGCCCGTGGCGAGGACGTCGTCTCCGCGGTCCGCCAGGCGGGCGGTCGCGCCGACTTCGTCGCGGTGGACCTGGCCGGCAGCTACCAGCAGCTGCGCGCCTTCGCCGCCGCGGCGACGGCCGCCCTGGGTGGGCGGGTCGACGTCCTGGTCAACAACGCCGGCGTCTACCCCGTCACGCCGACCGAGGACCTGGCCGACGCCGACCTCGACGCACTGCTGGCGGTGAACGTCCGGGCCCCGCACGTACTGGTCGCCGCGATGGTCCCGGCGATGGCCGCCCGCGGCGACGGGGTGGTGGTCACGATCGGGTCGTGGATGGCCCGCGTCGGCACCGCCTACGGGGCGATGTACACCGCGACCAAGGCCGCCGCCGAGCAGCTCACCCGGAACTGGTCGGCGGAGTACGGGCCGCGCGGGGTGCGGGTGAACACCGTGGCCCCCGGCGTGACCCTGACCCCGGGGAACGAGGCGTTCCGGTCCACCCTCGACGCCCTGACGGCCGGGACGCCCGCCGGGGTGGTCGTCCGGCCCGACGACGTCGCGCTCGGCGTCCTCTACCTGGCCTCCGACGACGCGGCGATGGTGCACGGCGTCACCCTCGACGTCGACGGCGGCATCTCCGCCACCCGGGCGGCCTGAACCGGGGGCGGCCGCCCGCGACCTCGGCCGGGAGGCCACCGCCTCGTGCGCGAGGCAGCGTCGTCGACGTGGTGAGCCGACCTCCGCGTGCGAGAGGGTGTCCCCATGCACCTGGATCTGGAGCACAAGGTCATCGTGATCACCGGGGCCGGCCGAGGGATCGGCCGGGCGATCGCCGAGCAACTGATCGCGGAACGCGCGACCGTGGTGGTCACCGACATCGACGACGAGGCCGTCGCCTGGTTCGAGCCGGCGCGCGAGGCGGCCGGCGGAGACGGGCTCGCACTGGTCTGCGACGTGCGGTCGACCGAGTCCGTCCGGTCGGCGATCGCCGAGGTCCTCGAGCGGTTCGGCCGGGTCGACGTCCTCGTCAACAACGCCGGCATCCTCGGCGCGGGGCTGGTCGAGGACACCGACGCCGACACCTTCAACCGGGTGTTCGACGTCAACGTGACCGGTGTCTTCCGGCTGTGCCAGGCGGTCGTCCCGGCGATGAAGGCGCAGCACAGCGGACGGATCATCAACGCCGCCTCGTTCGCGGCGATCGTGCCGAGCATCGGCAGTGCCGCGTACGCCGCCTCCAAGGCGGCCGTCGTCCAGTTCACCCGGACCCTGGCCGGCGAGCTCGGGCCCTGGGACATCACCGTGAACGCGTACGCACCCGGCATGATCCCGAGCGCGATCAACGACTTCACCGGTCAGCCCCAGGCCGACCAGGACCGGCTGCTCGACACCCTGACGCTGCGCAGGTGGGGGCAGGCGACCGAGGTCGGTGACCTCATCTGCTTCCTGGCCAGCGATGCGGCCCGGTACATCACCGGCACCCTCGTCGACGTCAGCGGCGGCAAGCTGGCGACCCAGCTCCCGCAGCGCGCCTACGAGATCGCCGGACTCCGCTGATGGCCGACCCGCGGGTCGTGTGGGTCACCGGTGCCGGAAGCGGGATGGGCAGGGCCGCCGCGGTGGCAGTCGCACCGGGCCACCGGGTGGCGTTGAGCGGCCGCCGTCAGGACCGCCTGGCGGAGACCGCTGCTCTCGTCGAGCAGGCCGGCGGGGAGGCGTTGGTGCTGCCGCTCGACGTCCGCGACACTGCCGCACTGGACGACGCCCACGCCATCATCCGGTCGCGGTGGGGCGGCGTCGGCGACGTGGTCCTCTCGGCCGGGCTGAACAACCCGCACCGCACCTGGGCCGACCAGACGATGGCCGATGTCGAGGCGATCCTCGCCACCAACCTGACCACCGTGGTGCGGACCGTGGACGCCGTGCTGCCGGACCTGCGCGAGCGCGCCGGGCAGGTCGTCGTCGTCTCCTCCTACTCCGCCTGGCGGTTTACCCCTGGCGCCGGCGTCGCCTACAGCGCGAGCAAGTCGGCCCTGGCGGCCGTCTGCCAGACGCTGAACGTGCAGGAGGCCGGGCACGGGGTCCGTGCCTGCCACCTCTGTCCCGGCGACGTGGACAGCGAGTTCCTCCGCCTCCGACCGGCGGAACCGGATGCGTCCGCACGGGCGGTGATGCTCTCGCCCGACGACGTCGCACGGGTCATCCGCTTCGTCCTGGAGTCCCCGCCGCACGTGCGGATCGACGAGCTGGTCCTCAGCCCGGTGTCGCAGACCTGACACCGCCCGCCAGGCCGCCGGGTCCGCTCGCGGACGGGCGGGCCAGACGGGTCCCGGAGCACGCCGCGTCCGGCGGTGGCGTCAGCGCACCACCCGGAACCCGAGGTGCGTGGCCGCAGGGGTCACCCGCACGGAGGTGCGTTCGAGGGCGATCGCGGATCCGAGCCGCTCGAACAGCGGCGTCCCGCCGCCCAGCAGGACCGCGTTGACGTGCAGGTGGATCTCGTCGACCAGGCCGAGCGGGAGCGCCTGCTGCGCGACGGTCGCGCCGAACAGGCTGACGACCCCGTCGCCCGCCGCGGTTCTGGCCTGCTCGATCGCGCTGACCACGCCGTCGGTGACGAACCTGTACAGCGACGGGTGGGACCTGGTCGGCTCGGTGTGGGTGACGACGAAACAGGGGACGTCGCCGACCGGTCCGCTGTTCCCCCAGCCGCCGTCGCCCTCGTTCTTGTCGAACGACGTGCGACCCATCACGACGGCGCCGACGCTGTCGAGCATCTCCCGCAGGATCGCGCGGTCCTCGTCGGTCGCCGCGTCGAAGATCCAGTCGTGGAGGGTCCCGGCGCCGTCGCCGAACGGGTTCTCGCGGCTGTCGTTCGGGCCGGTGACGTACCCGTCGAGCGAGGTGGACATGTCGGCGATCACCCGTGCCATCAGTGCTCCCCTCCGGTGGTGGGTCGCCCACCGCGGCGATCCGACGTGCCCGGCTGCGGCGCCGGGAACTCGACGTCGACCGCCGGGGCCACGGCCGGGGCCAGGACCGAGTTCGCCTGCACCATCCACACGTGCCCGTCGGGGTCGGCGAACACCGCCGTGTACCCCCAGGTCCGCTGGCCGGGAGCGGTGACGACGGCGGCACCGGCCCGCTGTGCCGCATGGACGAGTGCGTCGACGCCCGCATCGGTCCCGGCGGTCAGGGTCAGCAGGCTGCCGCCGCCGCCGCTGTGCACCGTCCGGTCGCCGATCACCCAGCCGAACCCCACGGTCGGGACGAGCATCAGTCGCAGCCCGTCGTTGACGAAGAACTGGAGGGGTTCGGGCAGGCCGTCCTCGGCCACCGCTCCGACGGGTTCAAACCCCAGGCCGGTGCGGTAGAAGTCGAACGACCGTTGGCGGTCTGCGATCGGCAGGGTGACGACGACCGGGGCGGTGCCGGTCACTTTGCGTGTCCCTCGGCCTGGCCGTCGACGGTGCCCGGTCGGATCGGACGGGGAGCTGCGGTCGTCGTCATGTCCCGGCAGACCCGTCCCCGGCACGGAACTCATCGGTCGGGCCGGGTCAGCCGGTGACGTAGGCGATGGTCTGCGGGCCCTCGGGCAGCACGCACAGCGTCGCGGACGGTCCGGCGGCGGCCAGGGCGTCGGCCACGGCGGCGGTGACGTCGTCGGTGGACCCCAGGTGCGCTCGGCGCAGGTCCGCCGCGCCCAGGTGGTCCGAGTGCACGACGACCCGCGCCCGGTTCAGCACCCGGGTGAGCACCTGCACCTGCCACTGGTCGGGCTCGGTCCGGTCCCGGCCGGCGATCGCCGCGGCCAGCGCCTGCGGCGTCGACTCGGACGCGAGGACCTCCCGGAACCCGCCGTGCTCGGGGAACCCGTCGCGGCACTCGGCGGCGCAGATGATCGTGCCGCCGTCGCGGACCACCCCGGCGGCCGCGGAGATGCCCTTGACGGTCTGGTACAGGTTCTGGTCGAGCGGGTAGCCGGAGTTCGTGGTCACCACGACGTCGAACCGGTCCGGCACCGCGACCATCGACGTCGCGCGCACGCGCTCGCGGGCCACCGCGTGCATCGCCAGCACGTCCCCGCCGAACGCGGCGACGATGCGCTGGTCGCTGTCCAGGACGACGTCAAGAGCGAAGCTCACGCCGGTCGCCGCCGCGATCGCGCGGACGTCGTCGTGCACCGGGTTGCCCTCGCAGATCCCCCAGGTCGCCTGCGGGCTCCCGATGCGGCGGGCGTCGTGCAGCGCCAGCACGGTGTCCAGCCCGGCCAGGCCGGGGGCAACCATCTTCGGGCCGCCGCTGAAGCCGGCGAAGAAGTGCGGCTCCACGAACCCGGTGGTGATGCGGACGTCGGCGTCGACCCACCGGCGGTTCAGCCACACCGGGACGTCGGCGCCCAGCCGGCCGCACCACACCAGCGACCCGGCGTCCCGGCTGTCGTGGTCCACGACGCGGACCCGCGAGAGCACCGCTTCGCCGAGCATCGCGCGCAGCTCGGCGTCGGTGGTCGCGCGGTGGGTTCCGGTGGCGACCAGCACGGTGACGTCCCCGGGGCGGACCAGCCCGTCGAGCTCGTCGAGCACGGCCGGGACCATCAGGTCCCGCGGCTGCGGGCGGGTGGCGTCGCAGATCGCGATCGCGACCGTCTGGCCGGGCCGCACCCGGTCGCGCAGCGGGAGCCCGGCGACCGGGCTGCGCAGCGCCTCGCGCAGCGCGGCGGCGGGGTCGGCGAGCGCCGGCGGCAGGCTCGGCTGGACGACGGTGGCGGTCGCCGGCACCCGGATCCGGAGCCCGTCGGTGCCGTAGGCCAGCCGGACCTCGCGGTCGGCACCGACGAGGGTGGTCACCGGCCGGCCCAGACGGGGCCGTCGGGGAAGCGGTGCTCCGCGCGGGACTCCGCCAGCATCGTCGCGTAGCCGGGCTCGGCGGGCAGCACGTAGTGCGCGTCGACCACCCGCGTGGGTTCGGCGAAGTGCTCGTGCAGGTGGTCCACGTACTCCACGACCCGGTCCGGGGAGTCCCCGCCCACCGCGATCGCGTCGAACGCGGCGAGGTGGGAGACCAGTTCGCACAGGCCGACCCCGCCGGCGTGCGGGCACACCGGCACCCCGAACTTGGCGGCGAGCAGCAGGATCGCCACGACCTCGTTGACCCCCGCGACCCGGCAGGCGTCGATCTGGCAGACCTGCAGCGACCCGGCCTGCAGCATCTGCTTGAACACGACGCGGTTCTGCACGTGCTCGCCGGTGGCCACCCGGACCGGGGCGATCGCCCGGGCGATCGCCGCGTGGCCGAGCACCTCGTCGGGGCTGGTCGGTTCCTCCACCCACCACAGGTCGAACTCGCCGAGCGCCTGCACCCACGCGATCGCCTCGCCGATCCCCCAGACCTGGTTGGCGTCGACCATCAGCCGCCGGTCCGGGCCGAGGACGCGGCGGGCGAGCGCGCACCGGCGGACGTCGTCGGCCAGGTCGGCGCCGACCTTGAGCTTCACGGCGTCGAAGCCGTCCGCGACCGCCTCGTCCAGCAGCCGCTCCATCTTCTCGTCGGAGTACCCGAGCCAGCCGGCCGAGGTGGTGTACGCCTTGGGGCCGCGCGCGAGCAGTGCTCGCTCCCGGTCGGCCTTGCCCGGCTCGCGGGACCGCAGCAGGGCGAGCGCCTCGGCCGGGGTGAGCGCGTCCTCCAGGTACCGGAAGTCCACGAGGTCCACGACCTGCTCCGGGGTCAGGTCGACCAGCAGCTTCCACACCGGGACGCCCTCGAGCTTGGCCCACAGGTCCCAGGCGGCATTGACGATCGCGCCCGTCGCGAGGTGGACGACGCCCTTCTCCGGGCCGAGCCAGCGCAGGTGGGAGTCCGACACCAGGTGCCGGGCGAACCCGCCCATGTCGGTTCGCAGCCGGCTCAGCGGGGTGCCGAGCACCAGGTGCTCCAGGGCGCGTACCGCGGCGACGACCACCTCGGTGCCGCGACCGCAGGTGAAGGTGAACCCGTGCCCCTCCGGCGGCCCGTCGGAGCCGGGCAGCGCGGGGGCGTCGGTGTGCAGCACCACGTAGGCGACGGAGTAGTCCGGGTCGGGGTTCATCGCGTCCGAACCGTCCAGGGCCAGCGAGGTGGGGAAGCGGACGTCCTGGACCGTGACCGCCGTGACGACAGGCCCGTCCGGACCGGCACCGTCCGCGGGACCGGCCATCTCAGTCCTCCCCCGAGAAGCGCACGGACCGGTCGGCCAGCGTCGCGTCCGTCCACAGCCGCAGGCCCTCGGCCAGCTGGTTGTCGGCCCCGGTGTCGGCACCGTCGCCCACGACCGCGTCCGTCACCGTCGTGCGTGCACCGACGCGGGCACCGGCGCCGACCGTCGAGCGTCGGACGACCGCGCCCTCGGCCACCACCGCACCGTCGAGCAGGACGGAGGCGTCCACCGTCGCGCCGGCGCCGACCGCGGCACCGGCCGCGACGACCGAACCGCCGTGCACGATCGCCGACGCCGCGACCCGGGCGCCGTCGAGCACCAACGACTCCCCCGTCGGGCCGGGCAGCGCGGCGCTGTGCAGCCGGCCGAGCACGAGGTCCGCGGAGCCCTCGACGTAGGCGGTCGGGTTGCCCAGGTCGCGCCAGTAGGAGGACTCGACGTAGCCGCGGACCACCGCCCCCGCCGCCAGCAGGCCGGGGAACGTCTCCCGCTCGACCGACACCCGCCGGCCCGCCGGGATCGCGTCGACCACCGAGCGCCGGAACACGTAGCAGCCGGCGTTGACGACGTTGGTCACCGGCTCGGGCATCTTCTCCAGGAACGCGGTGACGAAGCCGCGCTCGTCGACCGGCACGCAGCCGAACGCCCGGGCGTCCTCCACCTCGATCAGGTGCAACGTGACGTCGGCGTCGGACTCCGCGTGCGCTGCCAGCTGCGCCTGCAGGTCGTGCCCGGACAGGATGTCGCCGTTGAGCACGACCACGGCGTCGTCCGGGCCCCCGGTGAGCGCGCCGGTGACGTTGCGGATGGCGCCGCCGGTGTCCAGCGGCTCGGTCTCCACCACGTAGTCCAGGCGCACCCCGTGCGCCGACCCGTCGCCGAAGGTCTGCTCGAACACCTCGGCGCGGTAGGAGGTCGCCAGCACGACGTGCTCGATGCCGGCCTCGCGGACCTGCGCCAGCTGGTGGGCCAGGAACGGGACGCCGCCGACCCGCAGCAGCGGCTTGGGCGTGTTCACCGTCAATGGCCGCAGCCGCGTCCCCTTGCCGCCGACCAGGATGACCGCCTCGGTCACGTCCCCACCTCTCCTCGGCGTCGCGCCCGTCGTGTCCGCGGAACGCTACCGACAGCCCCGCTGTACCCGGGCTCTGGAGACCAACCGCGGTGCCTAAGGTCTGGCGACGTGGCGACCCCCGGAACGGCCCTGCCGTGGCAGATCGTGGACGCGCGGATCCGGGCCGACCCGGCCCGACCGCTGCTGACCTTCTACGCCGACCCGAGACTGTCGAGCGGGGAGCCGGACGAGGACCTCGCGGACCGGATCGACCTCACGGGCGCGACGTGGGCGACCTGGGTCGCCAAGACGGCGAACCTGCTGGTCGACGACCTCGGCCTGGAGGTCGACACCGACCCGGCGCCGGTGATCTGGTCCACCCTGCCCCCGCACTGGCAGACGGCGGTGTGGGCCGACGCGGTCAACCGGGTCGGCGCGGAGCTGACGGCGGTGGCGGTCGACCGTCCCGCGGTCGTGGTCACCACGCCCGCCGGGGTGCAGGAGGCGCTGGCCACCGGCGCCGGTGAGGTGCTCGTCGCGCCGCTGCTGCCGATGAACGCCCCGTCGCCGGTGCCGCTGCCGCGCGGGGTCCTGGACTACTCCGCCGAGGTGGCCGCGCACGGCGACCGGTTCGCGCCCCCCGTCCGCGCCCACCGGCCCGCCGACGAGGCGCTCGTCGCGGCCGCGGCGACCCTGGTCGACGTCGCCGGGCTGCGGACCGGGGACCGGGTGCTGTCGACCGGGACGCTGCCCGGCTCCCCGTACGTCGAGCTGCTCGCGGTCGCGTCCGTCGACGGGTCACTCGTGCTCAGCCCGGACGCCCGGACCCTGCCCGCGGCCGAGCGCGCCGACCGGTGGGCCGCCGAGCGGATCACCGCGGCCGTTCCCGCCGACCGCGACCTGCTGGGCTGACCGCCGCGGGGCGGTGGTTCCCGGCGCCGATACGCTGACCGCGATGACCAGGGCAGACGGGGCGCGCCGGGCCGCCCGTGCCGTTGCCGCCGCCCTGCCGGCCGCCGTTCGCGGGCCGGCCCGGTCCGTGGTCCGCCGGGTCCGGGCGGCCGACCGCCGGCGGATCGCCGCCGGGGTCGCGCACCGGGCCGGGCGCCTGGGCCGCGCGGTGCCGGGCGGGTCGCGGGTGGTCGGCCCCCGCTGGTCGGTGGACGCCGCCTCCTGGTCCGACGTCGGAGTCACCGGGCCCGACGGGCGCACCGCCCGGCGCACGGTGCTGCCGGACGACACCGCACCGGCCGCGCACGTCGGCGGCACGCTCACGGTCCGGGTCCCCGACCCGGCCGCACTGGTCCGGTTGGCCGCCTCGGGACTGCTCGCCGGTTCCGTCCGGTCGCTGCGCGTCCGGGTGGACCGGGCCCCGCGGTGGCTGTGGGAGGGCGCTACCGGCTCGTCGCCCGACCCCGGCACCAGCCGGCCCACCGCGCTGTCCTGGCGGGCCGCCGGCGACGGGATCGACGTCGCCGCGTCCTGGCAGGGCTCCGCCGGGGTCGCCGCGGCGCTCGACACCGCCCTGCGAGCGGTGCTCCGGATCCGCCCGGAACCGCGGTCCGGCGGTCCGCTGCCGGTCACCGACCGGGCGGGCTGGCTGGACGGTTCGGCCACCCCGGGGTCCGGTGTGCTGCTGGACGAGCGCCCCGTCGCCCGGTCCGACGGCCCCGGACCGCTGCGCCCGTTCGGCGACCCGCAGCCGTGGGACGGGCCGCACCCGGTCTGGTCCCCGGTCGGCGCGGTCGCGTTCCCGCACCGGCGGCGGCTGCTCGGGGAGCCTGCCCGCTACCGGCTCGCGGCGGCGGGTGGGCCGACGGCCGGCGGGGCAGGTGCCGCAGCGGTGCCCGCCCTCGCGGTGCTGGACGCCGACGGCGGAGCGGTCGTCGTGGTCGACGGCCGGTCGTCGCCGGAGTCGACGCTCGCGGCGTCGCGGATGGTCCGGTACGCGACGCTGGAGGTGGCCGAGGACCTGCTCGACGGATCGGGCCCCGGCGGGCAGCCGACCCGCTGGCTCGACCTGGTGGTCACCGCTCTCGCGACCGGCGGCACCGTCCCGGTGGCGACCGGTCCGGCCGGGGCTCGGCTGCTGTCCCGCCTCGGCATCCCGGCTCCGCCCTCGGCCGGAGAGGTCACCGGGCCCGACGGCTACGCCTGGAGCGCGACGGTCTCCCGGACGGTCGGCGTGCTCGGCGACCCGACGCTGCGGCGGACCGCGCTGGCCACCGCGGTCGGAGCAGCGCTCTCCCCCCGCTCCGGAGCGGTGCTCCCACTGCCTCAGGTGAGCGTGCTGGTGGCGAGCATGCGCCCGGACACCGTCGAGGCGCTGCTGGGCGATCTCGCCGCGCAGACGTACCCGGACTTCGAGGTGGTGCTGGGAACGCACGGCTGGTCGGCCTCCGCGGACCAGCTCGACGGCTGGTCGGCGCGGCTGGGCCGGCCGCTGCGTGCGGTCGCCCGAGACGCCGACGTGCCGTTCGGCGAGGTGCTCGGCGCGCTCAGCCGCACCGCCGACG
>CAXTBU010000048.1:17471-23655 GCA_964242885.1 uncultured Actinomycetales bacterium | reverse complement strand
CGTCCGGGGCGTACTGCTGCTGCACGACGCCGCGCGGGTCGTCGTGGGCGTAGCTGTACGTCGTGCCGTGACCCAGCTGCTGGGACCCCCGGTAGTGGGCGTCGCGCAGCCCGGGTGGGACGGTGCCGATCCGCCCGGCGCGCACGTCGGCGACCGCGGCGTCGATCGCCACGACGACCGCGTTGGACTTCGGCGCCAGCGCCAGCGCGATCACCGCCTCGGCCAGCACGATCCGGCCCTCGGGGAAGCCGATGGTCGCCACCGCCTGGCTGGCCGCGACCGCCAGCGGCAGCGCGGTGGGGTCGGCCAGGCCGATGTCCTCGGCCGCGCTGATCACCATGCGGCGGGCGATGAACCGGGGGTCCTCGCCGGCCTCGATCATCCGGGCCAGCCAGTGCAGAGCGGCGTCCGCGTCGGAGCCGCGGATGCTCTTGATGAACGCGGACGCCACGTCGTAGTGCTGGTCCCCGTCCCGGTCGTAACGGACGGCCGCCCGGTCCACCGCCGCGGCCAGGGTGTCGGCGTCGATGCTGTCCCGGCCGGTGCCGCCCGCGGTCCCGGCCGCCGCCTCCAGGTAGGTCAGCGCCCGCCGGGCGTCCCCGCCGGCCAGCCGGACCAGGGTGTCGAACGCGTCCGGCTCCAGGTCGACGGCACCGCCCAGGCCGCGCTCGGCATCGCCGAGAGCAGTGGTCACGACCGCGCGGATGTCGTCGTCGGTCAGCTCGTGCAGCGTCAGCAGCAGCGAGCGGCTCAGCAGCGGGGAGATGACCGAGAAGAACGGGTTCTCCGTCGTCGCGGCGACCAGGGTGACCCAGCGGTTCTCCACGCTCGGCAGCAGGGCATCCTGCTGGGTCTTGGAGAACCGGTGCACCTCGTCGACGAACAGCACCGTCTCGATCCCCGCGCGCCGCAGCTCGGCGCGCGCGGCGTCGATGACCGCACGCACGTCCTTCACCCCCGCGGTGACCGCGGACAGCTCGACGAACCGGCGGTTGGTCGCCGAGGACACGATCCGCGCGATCGTGGTCTTCCCCGTGCCCGGCGGCCCCCACAGCAGCACCGACATGGGGGCGTCGCCCTCGACCAGGCGCCGCAGGGGGGACCCGCGGCCGATCAGGTGCCGCTGGCCGACGAGCTCGTCGAGGCTGCGCGGGCGCATCCGGACCGCCAGCGGCGCCGCGGCGTCGGACCGCTGGGACGGCGCCCCGCCCGTGCTCCCGCCCGTGCTCCCCCCCGTGCTCCCGCGCGGGACGCCCGGCGGGGGGTGCGCGGTCGCCGCGGCGTCGCCGAACAGCGTGCCGTCCTCGGTCACGCTCGCGACGCTACCGGCGGGTCGCCGGCGGCCGCCGCGGGCGCCGGCCGCTTCGACTGCCCCGACGGCGGTGTCGTCCCCTACGGTTGGCCTGACCGCGCCGTCACGTCCGGTGTGTCCTGCCGTGGTAGCTGCAGGCCGTGCTGTGTAGAGGACCTCCGTGACGTTCGTTCCCCGGTCCAGGCGCCAACGGTCCGAGTCGCGCCCGCCGGTCCCGGGGATGGCGGGCGTGGCGCCGCGGGTCCGCGGGTGACCGCCGTTCCGCTCGGCGGCCGGGAGGGCGCGCCGCAGCTGATCGTGGTCGACGACGACCCCGGGGTACGGCTGGTGCTCGCCCGGGCGCTCGCCCGGTTCGGCTACGAGGTCTTCCTCGCCGACAGCGGCGCCGCGGCGCTGGCCGAGCTGGACGAGAGGCCCGACGTCGTCGCGGTGCTCACCGACATCGACATGACCCCCGTGGACGGCATCGAGCTCACCCGGCACATCCGCTCCCGGCGCCCGGACCTGCCGATCCTGTACATCACCGCGAACCCGGCGGCCGCGGACCTGGTCGATCTCGCGTCGGTCGACGTGCTGGCCAAGCCGGTGGGCATCGCCCAGCTCCGCTCGGCCATCGAGCGGGTGGTCCAGCGGACGCGCCGCGACCCCGGAGCGCAGGGGTCGGACCCGGGGCCGGCGTCCACCTGACGCGAGGACCCCGGGCCGTCCGCGACGGGTTCTGGTCAGGAGCGGTGACGCAGGCGGACCCTGGCGTCGACTGCGGGTGCGGGACCCCGGCGAGAGCTGCTCGCCGGGGTCCCGCCGCAGCGGTCAGTCGGCGCTGGTGGCCGCCGTTGCACGGGAGCGCCGGCGGGCGGCGGCACCCACGGTGACCGCGCCGACGAGCGCGAGCAGGCCGGCTCCGACGAGGGCCGACCCACCCGTCCCGGTGTCGCCGACGCCGGTGTCGACGCCGCCGTCGGGAGCCGAGCCGTCGAAGCCGTCGACGGAGTCCAGCCACGTCCCGACGCCCCGGGTGAAGGCGTCGCTGCGGCGCTGCAGGGTGATGGCGTGGCCGGCGCCGGGCACGGTGACCAGGTCGACCGCGGGGCTGCCGGTGAACAGCCCGGCCTGGCGCCGGCCGGCCGATGCCGGGAACAGCTGGTCCCCGCCCCCGACGATCTCCAGCACCGGCACGTCGATCTCGTCCAGGTGGGCGAGGTTCAGCGCCGCGACCTTCGCGAACGGGACCATGTCCCCGCACGGGTTGAGCGTCAACCTCGGCAGCACCGCGGCGGCGACCACCGGCTCGGCATCGTTGAGCACCGCGGCCTTCGCGCCCGCGGGGTTCCCGAACGGCGCGTACCCGCCCGGTCCACCGGGCACGACGGGCTGGCCACCCGCCGCGCACGCCTTCGCCGAGAACGCCGACGCCGATGCCGCCAGCGCCGAGGACCCCTGGTCGGTGTAGGCCACCACCGCGAGGGCGTCGATGTCGCCGAACGACCAGGCCGCCAGCTCGGCGATCTGACCGCCGTAGGAGTGCCCGGCCAGCGCGACCCGGCCGAAGCTCGGTGCGTCCTGCCCGCCGGCCTGGTAGTTCCCGGACTTCAGGGCCTGGACCATCTGGTGGGCGATGTCCGCCCTCGAGCCGGCACAGATCGCGGTGCCGGCGGGCTTGTCGCTGGCGCCGTAGCCGAGCCGGTCGACGATCAGCGACGTGTGCCCCGCCTGCGCCTGGTCGGTCGCGTAGTCGTAGCCCGGCACGTCGGTGAACTGCCAGAGGAACTCACCGAAGTTCAACCCGTGCAGGTAGAGCGTCACCCCCGACGACGGGTCGGCGACCTGGGCTGCCGGACCGACGAGGTGCCCGCGGACGGTGTAGGTCTTCCCGTCACTCGCGCACGGGAAGCCGGAGCGGTTGACGTTGCGCACCGCGAACGACACGGGCACGCGGCTGACGGCGGTGTCGGCCGAGGCCGCGGCGCGCACCTGGGCACCGGGGACGGGAGCGGCGTTGGCCGCTGGGCCGGCCAACGCCAGCACCGCGGCGGCGAGGCCGGCGGCGGCCAGGCCGCGCAGTAGTCGGGACGGGGGACGGGATGTCGCGCGCCGGCGCGACGGAAGAAGGGCGCTCATGGCGGGCACCGTAGAGGGCGGAAGCAGTTCTCGGGCGGTTCACACCGGAAGATTCGACCCTCGCACCCGGGTCGGTCGCGGGCCACAGCCGGTTCTGGTGTTCGCTGCCGTCCCCAGTCGCCGTCGACGGCGCGTGTCCCTACGGTGACGGTCAGCCGCCGGACGTCGCCCGGCCCCCCAGCGATCCGGAGACACTGCCGATGACCGCGTCCGCCGCCGTGCCTGCGCCTGCCCCGGGGAGCGGGGCCCCGCTGGTGGCCCGGTCCACCTGGTCCGGGGTGCTGTCCGGGATCGGGTTCGCGGCCTTCGTCGACGAGACGGTCTTCCACCAGCTCCTGCACTGGCACCACTTCTGGGACGGGTCGACCTCGACGGCCGGGCTCGTCTCCGACGGCTGGTTCCACGCCTTCGGGTGGCTGGCCATCGTCGGCGGCCTCGTCCTGCTCGCCGACCTGCAGCGGCGGCACGGCCTGGGACGGCTCCGGTGGTGGGGTGCCGCGCTGGCCGGTTGGGGAGGTTTCCAGCTGTGGGACGGGCTGGTCCAGCACAAGCTGCTGGACCTGCACCAGATCCGCTACGGCGTCGAGCTCGCGCCCTACGACGTGGCCTGGAACACCGCCGGCGGCGTCGGGCTCGTCGTCGGGCTGCTGCTGCTGCGCCGGGCGGCGCGCAGCGGCGGCGGGGGCGTGCGGTGACCCACGACCACGCCGCGGCCGGTTCAGCCGGCCTCCCGCCGGGCAGCTGGGTCGCCTCCGCTGTGGTGGCGGTCGCGGCCCTGGCCTACGGGGTCGGCGTGCTGCGGCTGCGGCGCCGCTCGGTCCGGTGGCCGGCGCTGCGGACCGCCGCCGCGGCCGGCGGACTCGGACTGGTCGGGGTCGGGCTGGCGCTCCCCCCGGGGTCCTTCCCCCGCCACGTCGGCGTCCACCTGACGGTGGCGATGGCTGGACCGCTGCTGATCGCGCTGTCCGCCCCGGGGACGCTGCTGCTGCGGGCGTCGGGGACCCGCACGCGCCGCCGCGCCGTCCGGGTGCTGCACAGCAGGCCGGTCCGGGTGCTCACCTGGCCGTGGACGGCCCTGGTGCTGGACACCGGCGCGGTGGTCCTGCTGTACCTCGGTCCGCTGTGGGGCCTCGTGCAACGCTCACCCGCCCTGCACGCGGTCGTGATGGGGCACATGGTGCTGGCCGGGTTGCTGTTCAGCGCGGTCGTGGTCGGCGTGGACCCGGTCGCCCGCAGCGGACTGGCGACCCGGGCAGCGGTGCTGTTCGTCGCCGCGGGCACCCACGACGCGGTCGCCCGGCTGATGTACGCGCGGTCGCTGCCCGCCGGGGTCGAGCAGGAGGCGGTCCGGAGCGGGGCGGAGCTGATGTCCACCGGCGGAACCGTCGTGGAGCTCGGCCTCGCGCTCGCGGTGGCGATCGGGTGGTACCGCAGGAGCGGCCGGGACATGGCCCGGGCGGAGCGCCGAGCGGCGCGAGCCGGCACGGACCACACGCCCGGCGGGAAGCGGGCAGCGGGCCCGGTGGTTGCCCGGCCGTGACGACGATCGCGGTGACCGGGGCGACAGGCCGGATCGGCGGGCGCGTCGCGCGGCGGCTCGCGGCGGCCGGGGTGCCGCAGCGCCTGGTCGTCCGGGACCCGTCGCGCGCGCCGGAGCTGGCGCGGGCGACCCTCGCGCAGGCCGACTACGCCGACGCCCAAGCCGCCCGGCGGGCACTGACCGGCGTGGACGTCCTCTTCATGGTGTCCGGCGCCGAGGCCGCGGACCGGGTCGACCAGCACCGGGCGTTCGTCGACGCGGCGGCCGACGCCGGGGTGGGCCACCTGGTGTACCTGTCCTTCGTCGGTGCGCGGGCGGACGCCACCTTCACCCTCGTCCGCGACCACGGAGCGACCGAGGAGCACATCCGCCGGTCCGGTCTGCGGTACACGTTCGTGCGGGACAACCTGTACGCCGACTTCCTGCCCGGGATGGTCGGTGACGACCGGGTGCTGCGCGGGCCGGCCGGCCAGGGTCGGGCCGCGGTGGTCGCCCAGGACGACGTCGCCGACGCCGTCGCCGCGGTGCTGCTCGATCCGGACGCCTCCGCCGGTGCCACCCACGAGCTCACCGGACCGGCGGCGGTGACCCTCGACGAGGTCGCCGCGGTGCTGACGGCGTCCACCGGGGCGCCGGTCCGCTACCTGCCCGAGACCGTCGACGAGGCATACGCCTCCCGCGTGTCCTACGGCGCGCCGGACTGGCTGGTCACCGCCTGGGTGTCGACCTACACCGCGATCGCGGCCGGCGAGCTGGCGGCGGTCACCGACGACGTGGCCCGGCTGACCGGTCACCCCGCGACCGCCCTCGGCACGCTCTTCCCGCCCGCCTGACCGCCCGGGACCTGCCTGCCCGGGACCCGCCCGGGACCCGCCCGCGTCCCCCGCGCCTGTCCGGCGGGGTTGTCGCGAGTGCGCACCTGCCCGACTCACGACAACCCCGCCGAGCGGGCGCCGTCAGGCGCCGGCCCACGTCGGCAGGAATCCCGGGTCGATCCGATCGCCGACGAGCGCCTCCAGCTCCCCGGCGAGGCGGAGCAGGGCGGCATCGCCGAACCGTGTCCCCAGCACCGTCAGGCCCAGCGGCAGCGGACCGTCGCCCCCGATGGGGATGGTGACCGACGGGGTCCCGGCGACGGCGGCCGGACTCCAGGCGGCGATCTGTCCCGCGTCCTGGACCTCGGTGACGAAGTCCGGCAGGCCGGCGTCCGCGAC
>CAXTBU010000048.1:15924-17371 GCA_964242885.1 uncultured Actinomycetales bacterium | reverse complement strand
CCGCCGGAGGCGATGACCGCCAGGCACCCGTCGGCACCGCCGGCCCACCCGGCGATCCAGCCGCGCGCGGCGGCCCGGGCGCGATTCCGGGCGCCCCGGACCTCGGCGCTGTCGGCCGGCGGCGCGGCGAGCGCGGCGAGCAGCAGCTCCTGGCCGAACCGGCTGAGCTCGACGGGGTCGGCGAGGTTGGCGGCGACCACCTGCTCGACGCTGCCCGGGGCGCCGGGTCGGCCGGCGAGGTACCGGTCCAGGTCCCGGCGGAACTCCGACAGCAGGGCCGTCCACGAGGCGGTGACCAGCTCCATCGGCGGCGCGGCGACGTCCACCAGCTCGAACCCGGCCGAGCCGAGACGGTCGAGGACGGAGGCGAACGCCGCCGCAGCCGCGTCCGCACGGGCCTCGTCGCGGTCCGCGCGAGGGCCGGCGCCGTCGGCCCGGCGCCACACCCCGATCCGGCGACCGCGGCCGTCCGGCGGGGAGCCGCCGGCGCCGAGCCACTCGGCGGCGAGGGCGGCCAGCTCGCGCCGCGCCCGGGCGGCGCCCGCCGCGCTGGTCGCGGGGTCCGCCCGGTCGGTCCCGGCGAGCACCGAGAGCATCGCGGCCGCGTCCGCGACCGTCCGCGCCATCGGGCCCGCGGTGTCCTGCTCGCCGCTGATCGGCACGATGCCGGTCCGGCTGACCAGCCCGAGGGTCGGCTTCACGCCGACGATCCCGCAGTTGCCGGCCGGGGACAGGATCGACCCGTCGGTCTCGGTGCCGACCGCCAGCGGCGCCATCCCGGCCCCGACAGCAGCACCGGACCCCGAGCTGGACCCGGACGGGTCCCGGTCCAGCACGTGCGGGTTCCCTGTCTGCCCGCCCACCCCGGACCACCCCGACGTCGAGGAGGTGGACCGGAAGTTGCTCCACTCCGACAGGTTGGTCTTGCCGATCACCACCGCGCCGGCGCGGCGCAGCCGCACCACCAACGGCGCGTCGACAGCCGGGTGGGCGATGCCGGTCAGCACCCGCGACCCGGCGGTGGAGGGCATCGTCGCGGTCTCCACGTTGTCCTTGAGCAGGACCGGGACGCCCTCCAGCACCGACCGCGGCCGGCCGGCGCGCAGCCGGCGCTCACTGGCGCGGGCCGCGTCCAGGGCACGGACGTCGGTGGTCAGAACCGCACCGAGCTGCCCGTCGAGGGCGGCGATCCGGGTCAGGCAGGCGTCCAGCGCGGCCAGCGGGTCGGTGGCACCGGCGCGGTAGGCGGCGGCGAGCTCCGTGGCGGTCTGCGGGAGCGGGCCGGGACGTGGCGATGCGGTCATGGCCGCATCATCGGGTCCCGCGATCGAGCCGGGCGATCCCCGGGCCGGGCCGCCGGACGCCACCCCGTGGCCCACCCCGTGAGGCAGCCCGGCCGGGCGGCCGCGACCCGGGAGGCTCTAGCGTCGATGCTGATGTCCGCACC
>CAXTBU010000048.1:12047-15824 GCA_964242885.1 uncultured Actinomycetales bacterium | reverse complement strand
CAGCCGGACCCGCAGCAGCCGGACCGGCCGAGCCAGTCCCCGTGGAGATCACCGCTCTGGCCGACCGCTTCCCCGGCGACGCGTTCCTGCGGTGGCAGTCCGCCACCGGCGCCGGCTCCGCGGCCTGGGCCCTGGGCGGCGCGTGGGCGCGGCTGGACAGCTCCGAGGGGCGGTCGCGGCTGGTCGCCGGCGGGAACGCCGCCGACGCCGCCGCCCTGGTGGCGGCGGTGGTCCCCGACCGGGCCACGCCGGACCGGGTGTCCGTGGTCCGCGAGGCGGTGCCGCTGCTGCCGGCCGGTCTCGCGCCGGTCGGCGGCGACGACTGGGACTGGTTCGCGACCACCGCCCCGCCGCCGCAGCGGCTGCCGGGCGAGGACCGCGCGTCCCCCGTCGACGTCACCGACCCCGCGGTGCTCGAGGCGGTGCTCGACCTGCTGCACGGGCACAGCCCGCGGTACTCCCGCGACCCCCGGCAGGCGGACGCCACCTGGTGGGCGATCCCCGACCCGGACCGGCCCGACGGTCTCCCGGTCGCCTTCGTCGCTGTCGCCGCGGTGGAGCAGCTGCCGCGCGCCGTGCACCTGGCCTCGATCGCCACCCGGACCGACCGGCGCGGCCAGGGGCTCGGCTCCGCGTTGACCGCCGCGGTCACCCGGGCGGCGCTGGCCGACGGCTGCGACGCCGTGGTGCTCGGGATGTACGCCGACAACGACCCCGCCCGGCGGATGTACCACCGGCTCGGCTTCGTCGACACCCATCGCTGGCGCTCCGGGTACCTGGCCGGGCGAGGATGAGCCGGTGACCACCCCGCGCCTGCCGTCCGCCGCTGGGCGAGGACCGGGGCGGCTGGCGCACCGGCACGACCGGGGCCCCGCCGGGGCCGGCGGCGGACCGGAGCCCGCGGCGCCGGGCTCCGCCACCCCCCAGGGCCAGGCGGCCGCGACCGACTCCGCGGCCGACCCGGGACCCGACGCCGTCGCGGACGTGGCCGTCGCGGTCTACGTCGACGGCTCCGCGGTGGACTGGCGCGACGACGACCCCGGTACGGGCGCCTCAGCCGCCGACCTCGCCCGGGCGCTGCAGCGCGCGCGGGCCGGCGGAGGCTTCGTCTGGGTCAGCGCCCACGACCCGGACCCGGCAGACATCGCCGTCGTGGGCAGAGCGCTGGACCTGTCCCCCAAGACCTCGGCGGAGGCCGCCCACGGGACCGGCGAAGCGGCGCAGGGGCAGGACCCGGCCGACCGGCACCTGCTGGCCCGGCCACGGCTGACCGTGATCGGCGACCACCTCGTCCTGGTGGCGACCAGCTGCCGGTACATCGACCACCCCGAGGAGACCGCGACCGCCGAGATCGAGGGAACCGGGCACATCGTCGTCGTCGCTGACCGGGACTGGGTCCTGACGGTCCGTCGGGGTCCCACCCCGGAGCTGTCCGAGCTGGCGGAGACCCTGGCCGGCCGCCCGAAGCTGCTCACGCTGGGGCCCGGGGCGGTCCTGGACGCGGTGCTCGACGCGATGATCACCTCCTACAACGAGGTGTCGGACGAGGTGCAGGTCGACATCGACGAGCTGGAGGTGGTGGTGTTCTCCGGCGAACGACCGCCACCGGTCGACAAGGCCTACCGGATGAAGCGCCAGCTGGCCGAGTTGCGGGCAGCCGTCAACCCGCTGATCACCCCGCTGGCCCGGATGGCGGACCTCCAGGTGCCGGCGGTCACCGAGCCGCTGCGCCCGGTGCTGGCGGACCTGGCCGACCACCTGGACCGGGTCCGCGACGCCGTCGCCGGCCTGGACGGCCTGCTCGACTCGATCACCGACGCCTGTCGGGCGCAGATCACGATGGCGCAGAACGACGACAGCCGACGGATCTCGGCGTGGGTCGCCATCGCGGCGGTGCCGACGGCGGTGGCCGGGATCTACGGGATGAACTTCGAGCACATGCCGGAGCTGACGTGGCGCTACGGCTACCCGCTGGTGCTCCTGGTGATCCTCATCGCGTGCGTCTCGCTGTACGTGAACTTCAAGCACCGCCACTGGCTCTGACGCGGACCGCCCCGCCCCGCCCCCTCGGGTCAGCCGAGCGGTGCGGCCTGCCGCGTGTCGAGCGCCGGGTCGCGCGGCACCCGGACGAGCAGCCCGGCGACGACCGCGGCCACCGCGAGCAGGGCCGCGGCCCAGGTGAAGGCGTGCTGGTAGCCGGTGACGAGCGCGGCCGGGCCGGCCGCCTCGCCACCCTGACCGGCGAGGACCGCGGAGCTGACGGCGGCCGCGGTGGCGCTGGTGGCGATCGTGTTGAGCAGCGCGGTGCCCAGCGACCCGCCGATCTGGTTGGTCGCGTTCAGCAGGGCGCTGGTGACGCCCGAGTCGGCGGGCGCCACCTCGTGCAGCGCGGTCAGGGACAGCGGGACGAACACGAACCCCAGGCCGAGGCCGAGGATGATCTGGCCGGGCAGGATCGCGGACAGGAAGCTCCCGCCGACGTCGAGCTGGGCGGTCCACAGCAGTCCGGCAGCGGAGACGAGGGCGCCGCCGACGGCCAGCCAGCGCGGCGCGACCCGCTGCATCGCCTTGGAGGCGACGGTCGCCGACAGCGCGATCGCCGCGGACAGCGGAAGGGACGCGATGCCCGCCCGGACCGGGCTGTAGCCCTCGACGACCTGGAAGTAGAAGGTCAGGAACAGCGTGGACCCGATGAACCCGGCGGCGATCACCAGGCTGGCCAGCAGGGCGCCGGCGCGGACCGGGTTGCTCGGGATGCGCAGCGGCATCAGCGGGTGCGACGAGCGCGCCTCCCAGCCGACGAACGCCACGAGCAGCGCGACGGACACCGCGAGCACGGCGATCGTCGGGGCGGTGGACCAGCCGTTGCCCGGCTGGCTGGCACGGGTGAACCCGTAGACCAGGCCGGCGAGGCCGGCGGAGACCAGGACGGCGCCGGGGATGTCGTACCGGGCGTGGCCCTCGACCCGGCTCGACCGGACCCAGCGGATCGCGCCCAGGGCGGCCAGCGCCGACAGCGGCAGGTTGACCAGCAGGCACCAGCGCCAGCTCAGGTACTCGGTGAGGACGCCGCCGAGCACCAGGCCGAGGGCCGCGCCGCCGGCGCCGATCGCGCCGTACAGCGCGAACGCCGAGGCCCGCTCGCGCGGGTTGGTGAACGTCGTGGACAGCACCGAGAGGACCGCCGGAGCCAGCAGGGCGGCGAACACGCCCTGCAGGGTGCGCGCGCCGTAGAGCATCGCCGCGTTCACCGCGAACCCGCCGATGGCGGAGGCGACGGCGAAGCCGAGCACACCGAGGACCAGCGACCGCTTGCGGCCCCAGAAGTCGGCGACGCGGCCACCGAGCAGCAGCAGCCCACCGAACGCGAGCCCGTAGGCGGTGACGATCCACTGCCGGTTGCTGTCGGAGATGTCGAAGCGGGTCTGGATCTGCGGCAGCGCGATCGACACGATCGTCGCGTCCAGCACGATCATCAGCTGGGTCAGCGCGAGCACCGCGAGGACCAGCCAGCGCCGCGGGTCAGGCGCGTCGAGGGCGGGAACGGCCGGCGCAGAGCGGCGCTCCACCGGGTCCCCGAGCACCGGGGCATTCCCCGGCCGGGTCCCGCCGGCGGCGGTCGCCCCGCTGCTCGCCGGGTCCGTGGTCTCGATGGTCATCCGCGTCCGTCCGTCGTCTCGTCTCAACGTCCACGATCGGCAGCGTCCGCGATGTCCGTCGTCCCGTTCAGTCCATCACCAAGCGTGCACGGACGCCCGGGCATTCCCCGTGCACCGC
>CAXTBU010000048.1:4761-11947 GCA_964242885.1 uncultured Actinomycetales bacterium | reverse complement strand
GCGGCGGGCTGCTCGACAGTCGCGGTCGTCGTCGCGAGCGAGCCCCGGTCCGGCTTCGGCCTGACGTCGACCCCGGCCTCCCGGCGCTGGGCCGGGGTGATCGACGCCGGCGCACCGGTCAGCGGGTCGTACCCGTTGCCGGTCTTCGGGAACGCGATGACGTCGCGGATCGAGTCGGTGCCCGACAGCAGCGCGCAGATGCGGTCCCAGCCGAACGCGATCCCGCCGTGCGGCGGCGCTCCGTACTTCAGCCCGTCGAGCAGGAAGCCGAACTTCTCCTGCGCCTGCTCCCGGCTCAGGCCCATCACCGCGAACACCCGCTCCTGCACCGAGCGGTCGTGGATACGGATCGACCCGCCGCCGATCTCGTTGCCGTTGCAGACGATGTCGTAGGCGTAGGCCAGAGCCGGGCCCGGGTCGGTGTCGAAGGTGTCCATCGAGTCCGGCTTCGGCGAGGTGAACGCGTGGTGCACCGCCGTCCACGCGCCGGCGCCGACGGCGACGTCGTCGGTCTCGCTGGCCAGCTCGAACAGCGGCGCGTCGACGATCCAGGTGAACGCCCACGCGTCCGGGTCGATCAGGTCCAGCCGACGGGCGATCTCGCCGCGCGCGGCCCCCAGCAGCGCTCGGGAACCGTTGACCGCGCCGGCGGCGAAGAACACGCAGTCTCCCGGCTTCGCGCCGACGTGGGCGGGCAGCCCCTCGCGCTCGCTGTCGGACAGGTTCTTCGCCACCGGGCCGGACAGCTCGCCGTCCTCACCGACCAGGACGTAGGCCAGCCCGCGCGCACCGCGCTGCTTCGCCCAGTCCTGCCAGGCGTCCAGCGTGCGCCGCGGCTGGCTCGCGCCGCCGGGCATGACGACGGCGCCGACGTACGCGGCGTTGCCGGGGGCGAACACCCGGAACGGCGTCTGCGCGAAGTACTCCGTGCAGTCGACGAGCTCCAGGCCGAAGCGCAGGTCCGGCTTGTCGCTGCCGTAGCGGCGCATCGCCTCGGCGTAGGTCATCCGCGGGATCGGAGCGGTGATCTCGTGCCCGACGAGCCGCCACAGCGCCGTGAGCACTGCTTCCGCAAGCGCGATGACGTCGTCCTGGTCGACGAAGGACATCTCGACGTCGAGCTGGGTGAACTCCGGCTGGCGGTCGGCCCGGAAGTCCTCGTCCCGGTAGCAGCGGGCGATCTGGAAGTACCGCTCCATGCCGGCGACCATCAGCAGCTGCTTGAACAGCTGCGGGCTCTGCGGCAGCGCGTACCAGGCGCCGGGCTGCAGCCGCGCCGGGACCAGGAAGTCGCGCGCGCCCTCCGGGGTGGACCGGGTCAGCGTCGGGGTCTCGATCTCGACGAAGTCCCGCTCCAGCAGCACGTTCCGCGCGGCCGCGTTGACCTTGCTGCGCAGCCGGATCGCCGCACCGGGGCCGGGGCGGCGCAGGTCCAGGTAGCGGTAGCGCAGGCGGGTGTCCTCGCCGACCTCGGTGCGCTCGTCGATCGCGAACGGGATCGGCGCGGACTCGGCGAGCACCGTGACGTCGTCGGCGACGACCTCGACCGCGCCGGTGGCGAGCGCCTCGTTGGCCATCCCCGCCGGGCGGACCCGGACCGAGCCGGTGACCTGGACGACCCACTCGCTGCGCAGCCGGTGCGCGATCTCCTCATCGCCCAGCACCACCTGGACGACGCCGGAGGCGTCGCGCAGGTCCAGGAACGCCACCCCGCCGTGGTCGCGGCGACGGGCCACCCACCCGGCCAGCGTGACGGTCGAGCCGGCGTCCTCAGGGCGCAGGCTCCCGGCGTTCCTCGTGCGGTACACGGAGCTCCTTCGGGGTTCGGGGTGGCCGTGCCGGGGCGTGGTGCCGGAGCGCTGACGGCCGCCGTCGAGCCTACGGACCCCCCGCGATCGCGTCGGCCGGTTCCGCCTCGGCCCGGCCGTCAGGCGGCAGTCGGGGCGACCAGGCGGGGGTGCAGGTCCTCGGCCGGCGGCTGCCAGCGCGCGCTGTCCGCGTCGACCTGGTCCCCGGACCGGATGTCCTTGACCTGGTCGCCGCCGGTGTCGGGGTCGGCGCCGGGGAACCAGACGAACGGGATGCCCGCGCGGTCCGCGGACCGGAGTTGCTTGCCGAACCGCGCCGCGGTGGCCGACACCTCGGTCGGGATGCCGCGGGCCCGCAGCGCCGCCGCCGCCGCCGCCGACGCGCCCCGCGCGTTCTCGTCGGCGACCGCGACCAGCACGCAGGTCGGGGTCGGCCGGGTCGCCGCCAGCAGGTCCTGGCCGAACAGCCGGGACAGCAGGCGGGACACCCCGATGGACAGCCCGACGCCGGGGTAGGTCGTCTTCCCGGTGCTGACCAGGTTGTCGTACCGGCCGCCGGAGCAGACCGACCCGATGGACTCGTGGCCGACCAGGCGGGTCTCGTACACGGTGCCGGTGTAGTAGTCCAGCCCGCGGGTGATCGACAGGTCCGCGACGACCCGGCCCGGCGCGGCGGACTGGGCGGCGTCCAGCACCGCGACCAGCTCGGCCAGGCCCTCGTCCAGCAGCGGGTCGTCGGCGCCGGTCGCGGCGACGGCGGCGGTCACCGTCGCGGCGTCCCCGGTCACCGCCGCCAGCCCCAGGAGGGCGTCGGCCTGGTCCGCGGTGCAGCCGGCGACCCCGGTCAGCTCCGCGCGGACCCCGACCGGCCCGGCCTTGTCCAGCTTGTCCACCGCGCGCAGGGCCGCTGCGTAGTCGCCGACGCCGATCGCCGCGCAGAAGCCCTGGACGAGCTTGCGGTTGTTCACCTGCATCCGCACCGGCGGCACAGGCAGGGCGGCGAACGCGGCGAGCACCACCAGCGGCAGCTCGACGTCGTAGGAGAACGGCAGCTCGCCGCTGCCGACGACGTCGATGTCGGCCTGCGTGAACTCGCGGAACCGGCCCTCCTGCGGCCGCTCCCCGCGCCACGCGCGCTGGATCTGGTAGCGGCGGAACGGGAAGACGAGCTTGCCCGCGTACTCCTGCACGTAGCGGGCGAACGGGACCGTCAGGTCGAAGTGCAGGCCGAGTCCGGCGTCCCCGCCCTCGGCGTCTGCCTGCAGCCGGCGCAGGACGTAGACCTCCTTGCTGGTCTCGCCCTTGCGCAGCAGCTGGTCCAGCGGCTCGACGGCCCGGGTCTCCACGGAGCTGAAGCCGTGCAACTCGAACGTCCGCCGCAGGGCGTCGAGCACCAGCTGCTCGGCGATGCGCTGGCCGGGAAGCCACTCGGGGAAACCGGACAGGGCGGTCGGGCGGGCCATCGGGTGGGTGCTCCTCCGGGCGTGCTCGGCCCGCTCGTCGGTCGGTGCAGCCAACCTACGCACCGGCGCGGACCGGGCCCCGCGAGCGGTGCGGGTGCCCGCCGGACCGGGCCGGACCGAGACCGGGCCTGCGGGAGAGGAAGATGGAGCGCAGACGACGCCGTCGGGGCCCCGTCCAGGTGGATCGCACCGATCCGCCGGGCGCCGGGTGCCGGCACCGATCCGTGCCGACCTGCGCCGGCACGGGGACAGAGGGAGACACGTGGACGCCACCGCACCCCAGCCGCCGACCGAGCACCCGACGGTCGACGCCGGCCCGCACCGGGTCGCCGTCGGCGGCATGGAGCTCACCGTGGAAGGCACTCTGCTGGTCAGCACGCCGGCTCCGGCGCCCGCGCCGGCCGAGCCTGCTGCGCCTTCCGGCACGACCGACGCCGGACCGGGCGTCGAGGCACCCGCTCCCGAGGCACCCGCCGCGACGACGGACCAGGTCGTCGACCAGCCTGCGCCGTCTCCCGCCGAGCCGGTCAGTCCGGAACCGGCCGCCGACGAGCCCGCGGCGCCGGCGCCGACGCAACCGGCGATGCCGACGGCTCCGGACACTGCCGCCGCGGCCCCCGCAGCCCCGTCCCCGGGGCGCCGGCCCACGCCCGGCCGGCCCACGCCCGGCCGGCCGACGCCCGGGCGTCCGGCGGCCGCACCGACCGCCGGCCCCCAGGACCCCGAGCCGTCCGATGCCGACCTCGCCGGGGCCGCGGCGTTCGGCCGGGTCGCGGACGACGGCACCGTCTTCGTCCGGATCCACACCGGCGAGCGTCCGGTGGGCACGTGGGCGGTCGGTGAACCGGAGCAGGCCCTGTCCTTCTTCGCCCGTCGTTTCCTCACCCTGCGCAGCGAGGTCGCGCTCGCCGAGACCCGGGTGCGCGCCGGTTCGCTGAGCGCCGACGCGGCGCAGAACACGGTCCGCAAGCTCCGCGAGGCGGTCGAGAACGCCCAGGCCGTCGGCGACCTGGACGACCTGGCCGTCCGCGTCGACGCCCTGGACGGGCTGATCGCCGTGGCCCGGGAACGCCGCCGGGCCGAGCGGGCCGCCGAGACGGCGGCCGCGCGGGAGCGCAAGACCGCGCTGGTCGCCGACGCCGAGGAGATCGCCGCCGGCCAGAACTGGCGGGTCGGCCCGGAGAAGCTGCGCGCCCTGTTCGACGAGTGGAAGAGCCTGCCGCGGCTGGACCGGGCGACAGACGACGACCTGTGGAAGCGGTTCTCGGCTGCCCGCACCACCTACACCCGGCGGCGCAAGGCGCACTACTCGGAGCTGACCGCGTCGCGCGACGTGGTGAAGTCGGCCAAGGAGGCACTGATCACCGAGGCCGAGTCGCTGCGGGCGTCGACCGACTGGGGCCCGACGACCGCGAAGCACCGGCTGCTGATGGACCGGTGGAAGGCCGCGGGCAGCGCGGCGAAGGACGTCGACGACGCGCTGTGGGAACGGTTCCGTGCCGCCCGGCAGGCCTTCTTCGAGGCCCGCGAGGCCCACGACGCGGAGCGGTCGGCGACCGAGGGGGCCAACCTCGCCGCCCGCGAGGAGCTGCTCGAGGAGGCCGAGGCGCTGCTTCCCGTCCGCGACCTCGCCGGAGCCCGCCGGGCGATGCGGGGCATCCGGGAGCGCTGGGAGGCCACCGGGCACGTCCCCCGTTCGGCGGTGGGCGCGGTCGACGGCCGGCTGCGGGCGGTCGAGGAGGCGCTGCGCGGCGCGGAGCACCACGAGTGGCGCCGGACGGACCCGGAGGCGCGCCGGCGAGCCGAGCGCACGGCCGAGCAGCTGCGCCCGTCGATCATCCGGTTGGAGAAGGACGCCACCGCGGCGCGCGAGCGCAACGACGCCCGGGGCCTGCGGGAGGCCGAGGAGGCACTGACCGCCCGCCGACAGTGGCTCATCCAGGCCGAGAAGATCATCGCCGAGTCCTGACCCGCGCCGGGGCTCCCGCCCCGGGTCGTCGGGGGCTTCGAGTTGGCGGGTCAGCCGCTGGCGTTCGTGCTCTCGCCGGACAGGCTGGCGGCGACCGCCGGGGTCGGGGCACCCTCGTCGTCCAGGCGGCCGATCTGCTCGGCGAAGTAGCTGCGGAGCCGGCTGCGGTACTCGCGCTCGAAGGCGCGCAGGCCCTCGAGGTCCTCGGCCAGCCGGGCGCGGTCGGCCTCGATGGCGCCGAGCAGCTCCTCCCGTCGGGCGCGGGTCTGCTCGTCGAGCTCGGCCGCCCGTTGCTGGGACTCGGCGGTGATCCGGGCCGCTTCGGCACCGGACTGCTCGGCCAGCTCGGTGGCCGAGCGTCGCGCCTCGGCCACGGCCTCGTCGGCCTCGCGGGCGGCGGCCGCCCGCAGCTGGGTCGCCTCGTCCTCGGCCATCTGAAGCACCCGCACGGCCGCGGAGGTGGCGTCGGAGGCGGTCATCGGCGACTCGGCCGGGCGCCGGGGCCCGTCCGTCCCGGCGCCGTCGGCCGACGGTGCGCCGTTCAGCCCGGGCGAGGACCGGACGGCCTCACGTCGCTGCGCCTCGGCGTCGGCGGCGACCTTGCGCAGGGTGGCGACGACCTCGTCCAGGAAGTGGTCGACCTCCGCCATGTCGTAGCCCTCGCGCAGCCGCACCGGCGTGAACGTCTTGCCGTTCACGTCCTCGGGGGTGAGGGTGTCGCGGATCGTCTCTGTGGCCAACGCCGTCCTCCGACTCAGCGCCCGGCGGGCGCCGTGCGCTCCGCGGGCTGGATGTCCAGGTGATCGCCGGCCAGGCTACCGGCCGGCGAGGTCGCCACCCGGTCGGCGCACGCCGTTGTCAGCCGGCGGTCCGGGCTGCACTGCCGAGCACGGCCAGCAGGATCTGGATCCCGATGATCAGCAGCAGGAAGCCGAGGTCGAGGCTGATCCCGCCGATGCGCAGCGGCGGGATCAGCCGGCGCAGGGTCTTCAACGGCGGGTCGGTGACGGTGTAGACCGCCTCCAGGCCGACCAGCACCGGGCCGTGCGGTTCCCAGGCGCGGGCGAACGACTGCACGAGGTCGAACACCATCCGGACCAGCAGCAGCACGAAGAAGATCCACAACAGCAGCCAGAGGATGGAGAACACCGCGCCCATGCCCGACGAACCTAGCCGCCCGCCGCCGGCTCCCGGGCGCGCGGCGGGCCCGGTCGCCTGGAGGAGCTCAGGACGACCACAGGAAGGGCCTCCTAGCGTCAGCCGGATGAGCAGTGCGACCGGCGCGACCGGCATCGACCGCCTGATGGACGTGCGCGTCCAGGTGCTCGCCGGGTGGCGTCACCCGGGGACCAGGCCGGACCGGCGCCGTCCGCGGTGGGTGTTCCGCAACTCGTGGGCCGAGACCGCCGAGCTGCTCACCTGCGAACTGGACCACCTCGGCGCCCGGTCGGTCCTGATCGGGGTCGGCCTGACCGGTCGGGACATCGACCCCGACGGCTGGCTCTCGGCGCGGGATTGGCCGGCGGCCCATCCGGGCGTCGAGCTGTCCTTCACCGACCGGGACGGTGCCCGGCTGGACTACGCGACCGACGCCTGCGAGCTGTGGCAGCACAACGTCCGGTCGATCGCCCTCGGCCTCGGGGCGCTGCGCGCCGTCGACCGGTACGGGATCACTCGGCGGCAGCAGCAGTACGCCGGCTTCCGCACCGCCGCCGTCGACCTGTCTGCGCGTCCGGGACGTGGGCCCGAGCGCCGCGTGCTCCCCGACCGCCGGGGAGGACCGGACCACGGGGTCCTGCCCGAGCGTCAGCTGGTGCCGGACCGGCGCAGGGTGCTGGACCGCCGGGTCACCGTCCGCTGAGGCTCGGCGCGCGGGGTCGGCCCGGTTCCTGGCCGCGAACTCGGCACACGCCCAGCGTCAGCTGGGCGCGGACTGACCTCGACGG
>CAXTBU010000048.1:0-4661 GCA_964242885.1 uncultured Actinomycetales bacterium | reverse complement strand
CGACGGGCGTGGCGCTCAGGACTGGTTGAAGAACGCTCCGCCGGCGATGCGCGCCTTGTCCTCGGCGGTCACCGTCACCTTGTGCGGGGACAGCAGGAACACCTTGCTGGTGACCTTCTCGATGGTGCCGCGGAGCCCGAACACCAGCCCGGCCGCGAAGTCCACCAGCCGCTTGGCGTCACCGTCGTCGAGGTTGGTGAGGTTCATGATCACCGGCGTGCCGCCCCGGAAGTGCTCGCCGATGACCCGCGCCTCGTTGTACGTGTGCGGGTGGATCGTGGTGATCCGGGACAGCTCACCCGGACCTGCGTCGGGAGCGGCCACCGGCCGGCGGTCGGCCAGCGAGGCCACCGCGGCGGGGCGCCGTTCCGCCAGCGACTCCTCGTCGCCCGCACCGCGGACGTCGCGGGACTGGGTCAGCTCGTCGTCGTAGCCGTCGTACCGGCCGTCGCGCCCGTCGTCCTCGGCGAGGCCCAACCAGACCATCGTCTTGCGCATCGCGCCAGCCATCGACGTCGCTCCCCCAGCCCGGTTCGGGTTACCTGTCCTGCGGTTTCGACGCTATACCGGCGAGGGTCGCTGGCCGAGCAGCGCCGAGCCGATCCGGACGTGTGTCGCGCCGACGGCCACCGCCGCCTCGAGGTCCGCGCTCATCCCGGCCGAGAGCCAGACCGCGGCCGGGTGGTCGGCGACGACCCGCTGGTGCAGCCCGGCCAGCCGCTCCAGTGCGGGTGCGGGGTCCACGCCGAGCGGCGCGACGGCCATCAGCCCCCGCAGGCGGAGTCCGGCCGCGGCCGCGACCGCGTCGGCCAGCTCGGGGACGTCGTCGGCCGGGGCGCCGCCGCGGCCCCGGGCAGCGGGGTCGACGGCAGCTCCGTCGACTCCAGCCGGGTCCGCGGCCGCCGGGTCCAGGTCGACCTGCACGAGGCAGTCCAGCTCCCGCCCGCCGTCCGCGGCCCCCCGGGACAGTGCGGTCACCAGCTTCAGGCGGTCCACCGACTGCACCGCCGACGCCCACCGCACGACCGCACGGGCCTTGTTGGTCTGCAGCTGGCCGATCATGTGCCAGCTCAGCGCCCCGACCCCGACCCCGGTCGCCGGCGGCCGGTTGGCAGCGGTTCCGGCCGGCGGGCGGTTGCCAGCGCTTCCGGCCGGCGGCCGGTTGCCAGCGGGGCCGTCGACGCCGGTCCGGTGCGCGAGGTCGGCCAGCGCGGTCACGTCGGCGGCCTTCGCGGCGGCCTCCTGCTCGCGGTTCTCCCCGACGTCGGTCACCCCGAGTGCAGCCAGGCGGACGACGTCGGCGGCGGGGAAGAACTTGGTGACCGCGATCAGCGTCACCCCGGCCGGGTCGCGCCCGGCGGTCCGCGCCGCGTCG
Organism: uncultured Actinomycetales bacterium; assembly: GCA_964242885.1. GTDB lineage: Bacteria > Actinomycetota > Actinomycetes > CAXTBU01 > CAXTBU01 > CAXTBU01. The sequence goes on along the minus strand of CAXTBU010000048.1, from coordinate 3,286 downwards.
GCGATGCGGGCCCGGACCGCGGCGAGGTTCTCGGCCAGCTGGAGCGTCCGCGGGTCGGCGTCGCTCACGCCGCGACCACGATCCCGGCGAAGCGCCCGGTGGGGGACGCGGCGCCGCCGTCGCCCCGGTGGGAGAAGAACCTGTCGTCCTCGGCGGTGCACACGTCCAGGGACCGGACCGACCCGAGCCCAGCCGCGCGCAGGACGCCGACCGCCCCGGCGGGCAGGTCCAGCGACGGGGTACCGGACCGGGTGGTCGCCGCGGTGCCGGGAACGGCGGCGGCGACCTCGTCGCGCATCGCGGCGGGCACCTCGTAGCAGCGGCCGCAGATCCCCGGCCCGACGACGGCCGTCATCCGCGCCGGGTCGGCTCCGCGGTCGGCCATCGCGGCGACCGCGGCCTGCAGGACACCGGCGGCCAGGCCGCGGCGGCCGGCGTGGGCTGCCGCCACCACGCCGGCGACCGGGTCGGCCAGCAGCACCGGCAGGCAGTCGGCGACCAGGACGGCGACGGTGTCCCCGTGCCCGCCCACCACCGCGTCCGCGTCGGTGGGCTCGTTCCCGGCCCGGGTGACGACGGTGCCGTGCACCTGCCGGGGGAACCCGACGGGGCGCCCGGCCCACGCGTCGAGCTGGGCCCGGTTGGCGGCGACCGCGGCCGGGTCGTCGCCGACGGCGCCGGACAGGTTGGCAGACGCGTACCGCCCCCGGCTGACCCCGCCGGCCCGGGTGGTGAAGCCGGCGCGGACACCCGCACCGAGATCCACCTCGAGCAGCGGCAGGGCCGACTCCGTCCGGTCCAGCGCCGGCGAGACCGGTTGGCGGGGGTTCAGCGCAGGAAGTCCGGGACGTCGAGCTCGTCCTCGGCCGGGGGCCGGCGCGGGGGGAAGGCCGGACGCTGCGGCATCGGCGGCGGCGCGGGCCGTTGCGAGGAGGCCGGGGGCGCCGACGGCAGGGGCCGCTCCGGCGGCCGGGCACCGCTCCCGCTCCCGGCGGACCCGGAGGGCTGGCCCGCCGGTGCCGACTGCTGCTCGCCGGACGGTCGGGCCTGCGGCGGCGCCGCGGCCGGTACGGGGCCCTGACCCGGGCGCGGGTCCTGGCGGGGGTCCGGGCGCCGGCCGGCCGAGGCGAAGTCGGTCCGCTTCGGCATGCCGCCGTCGAACCCGGCCGCGATGACGGTCACCCGCACCTCGTCACCGAGCGCGTCGTCGATCACAGCGCCGAAGATGATGTTCGCGTCCGGGTGGGCGGCGTCCGCGACCAGCTGGGCGGCCTCGTTGATCTCGAACAGCCCGAGGTCCGAGCCACCGGAGATCGACAGCAGCACCCCGTGGGCGCCCTCCACCGAGGCCTCGAGCAGCGGGCTGGAGATCGCGTACCGGGCGGCCTCCAGCGCACGGTCCTCACCGCGCGCGGAGCCGATGCCCATCAGCGCCGACCCGGCGTCGGACATCACCGACTTGACGTCGGCGAAGTCCAGGTTGATCAGGCCGGGGGTGGTGATCAGGTCGGTGATGCCCTGGACGCCGGACAGCAGCACGGTGTCGGCCTGCTTGAAGGCGTCGATCATGCTGACGGACCGGTCGCCCATCGACAGCAGCCGGTCGTTCGGGATGACGATGAGGGTGTCGACCTCCTCGCGCAGCCGGGCGATGCCCTCCTCGGCCTGGATCGCGCGGCGCTTGCCCTCGAACGCGAACGGCCGCGTGACCACACCGATCGTCAGCGCGCCGAGCGAACGGGCGATCCGGGCGACCACGGGCGCGCCGCCGGTCCCGGTGCCGCCGCCCTCGCCGGCGGTCACGAACACCATGTCGGCGCCCTTGATGACCTCTTCGATCTCCTCGATGTGGTCCTCGGCAGCGTTGCGCCCCACGTCCGGGTTCGCGCCCGCGCCGAGTCCGCGCGTCAGCTCCCGGCCCATGTCCAGCTTGACGTCGGCGTCCGACATCAACAGGGCCTGCGCGTCGGTGTTGATCGCGATGAACTCGACGCCCTTGAGGCCGACCTCGATCATCCGGTTGACGGCGTTGACGCCCCCACCGCCGATGCCGACGACCTTGATGACCGCCAGGTAGTTCTGCGGAGCAGCCATGTCGCCCGCCCTCCCGGCCGGTCGAGCCGGCCCGTCGCCCACTGATCCCCGCAGGCACCCCTGCCCACTGATCACTGCAGGACGAACTCTCGACCATCGCTGGAGTCCGCGTCCACACTCACCCTCGAGTTGAACTGGAGGGTTTGACCCAGCGCACCGGGAGCCGTCCGGGATCGGGTCAGGACGGGACGAGACCCTCGGGCGCGCGTGCCCTGGTGACCGGCGCGGTCGGTGCCGAGACGTCGACGTAACGGGCCTTCGTCGCTCCCAGCAGGGCCGTCGCCACCCGCACCTTGGCGGCGGGCTGGTCCGGGCTGCCCCAGACCACGACACGGTCGTCGCGCAGCACGAGCACCACCGAACCCGGCGACACCGGCACCAGCGCGCGGACCCGGTCGTGCAGCGCCGCGGGCAGCGACGTGGACACCCGGACCGCCGTGTCGACAGCCCCGGCGTCCAACGTCCCGTCCCGGTCGACCAGCACCGGCAGCCCGGCCGGGACCGGCCCCGGCGGGAGCCACACCGTCGCCTGCGCGTCGAGCAGGCGACGCTGGCCGCCGGTGGCGGCCAGCACCGCGATCGGCACCCGCTCGGTCACCCGGACGGTGACGGTGTGTGGGAACCCGCGCGACACCTCGACGTCGGCGACCCCCGGCAGCGCCAGGACCCGGCCCGCGGCGGCGCGCGTGTCGGCGCGGGCGAGCGGGCCGCCGGTCGGGACGGCCGCGGCCTGCCTGACCCGGTCCGGCGTCAGCGCCCGGGTCCCCTCGACCTGCACCGACCGGACGTCGAGCACGGTCGAGGTGAACAACAGCCACCAGGCGCCGACCGCGAGCGCGGCCAGCGCCAGAGCGCCGCCGGCCAGCAGCAGGACCCGCCGCCAGCCGCGCCACCACCGGTGCCCACCCGCCTGGCCCGGCGCGTCACCCGGCTCCGGGTCACCCAGCTCCGGGCGACACAGCTCCGGGACACCGGGCACCGGGTCGCCTGGCGACAGGTCGTCCACTCCGCGAGCGACCCCAGCGACGACCGCGTTCTCGTCGCCCGCGGCCTCAGGATCGACGTCGGAGGAGTCCGCGGCGGCCGATCGGTCCCGGCGCCGGAGCCCGATCACGGGTGTCCCCCGGTGCCGGCTCCGAGCAGCGCGAGGACCTCCGGGCCGATCATGGTCACGTCCCCGGCGCCGATCGTG
>CAXTBU010000047.1:0-24405 GCA_964242885.1 uncultured Actinomycetales bacterium | reverse complement strand
GCGAACGGCCCGCCGGGGCCGAAGGGGCCGCCGGGGCCGAACGGCCCGTTGGGCCCGAAGGCCTGGCCGAACGGGCCGCCGGGGCCGAACGCGTGGCCCCCCGGGGCGGCGGCGGAACCGCCGCGACCCCCGTGCTCGTGCGTGGCGGCGTGGCCGGCGGCATGGGTGGAGCCGGGGCCGTCGCCGTGCAGCACCTGGCGGGCGGCGTCGACGAGCCGGCCGAGCTCGGGCGGGCAGGCGCCGGGCAGCCGCCCGGCGCCGGCGAGGGCGGTGGACCATGCAGAGCGGTACACGGGAGGTCCTCTCGATCGGGTGCTTCCAAAGTAGCGATATATCGCGATGGGTCAACGATGGTCCTGCTCGGATGGTTCCGGGCCGGTTCCCCGGCATCCCGGGCCTGACTAGCGTCTCGGCCGTGGTGCAGCAGCGCGGTGCCCGGACCCCGGTGCCGCCGGCTGCCGAACCGTCGCCGGCCGGGCTGGTCCAGTCCGGTTTCACCGACGGCGCCCGGGCCGCCGAGCTGCTGGCGCGGGACCCGACAGGCGAGCTGCTGGCCGCCCTGCTGCCCGACGTGGCCACCTCGGCCGACCCGGACCTGGCGCTCACCGGGCTGCTCCGCCTCGCCGAGGACGCGGTCGCCGCACCCGGTGGCGAGGCGGCCCGCCTCGTCCGGGACCTGCCCCGCACCCCGCTGCTCGCGCGGCGGCTGACCCGGGTGCTGGGTCTGTCCACCGCGCTGACCGACGTCGTCCTGCGCCATCCGGACGCCGCCGACGTGCTGCGGCCGGACGACTGCTCCCCGCTGGGTGAGGCCGGGGTCCGGGCGGACCTGCTGGATGCGGTCGGCGCGGTTCCGGACAGCCCCGAGCCGCGCGCCGTCCTGGTCGGCTCGGCCGGCGCCGACGCGTTGCGGATCGCCTACCACCGGCACCTGCTGGGCATCGCGGCCTGGGACCTGACCGAGGCACCGGAGCTGACCGCGGTCACCGCCGCGCTGTCGGACCTGGCCGGCGCCGCCCTCGCCGTCGCGCTCGCGATCGCCCGCGCGGAGCTCCCGCCCGGGGCCGGTGCGGGCCGGATCGCGATCGTGGCGATGGGCAAGTGCGGCGGCCGGGAGCTGAACTACCGCAGCGACGTCGACGTGCTGTTCGTCGCCGAGCCGGCGGCCTGTGCACCGGTCGCGACCGCGATCGCCGCCCGGGTCATCCGGCTGTGTGACATGTCGACGCGCGAGGGCACCCTGTGGCCGGTGGACGCGGCGCTGCGGCCGGAGGGGCGCCGGGGCTCGCTGGTCCGCACGCTCGCCGGGTACCGGGCGCACTGGGACGCCCATGCGGCGAACTGGGAGTTCCAGGCACTGCTCAAGGCCCGCCCGGTGGCCGGCGACCGGGCGCTCGGGCGGGCGTTCGCCGCCGCGGCCGCCGGGGTGGTCTGGTCCGCGGCGAGCCGGCCGGGCCTGGTGGACGACGTGCAGACCATGCGCCGGCGCGTCACCGGCAACATCCCGCCCGCGCTGGCGGCGCGGCAGGTCAAGGTCGGCAGCGGCGGGCTGCGCGACGTCGAGTTCGCGGTGCAGCTGCTCCAGCTGGTCCACGGGCGCAGCGACCCGGCCGTGCGGGCGACCGGGACCGTGCCGGCGCTGCTCGCGCTGACCGCCGGCGGGTACGTCGGGCGCAGCGACGGCCTGGAGCTGGTCAGCGCCTACGCGTTCCTGCGGACGCTGGAACACCGGCTCCAGCTGCAGCGGCTCCAGCGCAGCCAGTTGATGCCCACCGCCGAGCCCGAGCTGCGGCGGATCGGCCGCTCGCTGGGGATGGTGCGGGACCCGGTCGGCGGGCTGCAGCGCGCCTTCGCCAACCAGCGCCGACGCGTCCAGCGGCTGCACGAGAAGCTGTTCTACCGGCCGCTGCTGTCCGCGGTCGCCCGGCTGCCGGAGGACGGGATCACCCTCGACGCCGAGGCGGCGCGGCAACGGCTGACCGCTCTCGGCTTCCGCGAGCCGGCGGCGGCCCTGCGACACCTGGAGGCGCTGACCACCGGGGTGTCCCGGCGGGCCGCCATCCAGCGGACTCTGCTGCCGGTGCTGCTCGGCTGGTTCGCCGAGGCACCGGACCCCGACGGCGGCCTGCTCGCCTTCCGGCAGCTGTCGGAGGTGCTCGGCGGCACGCACTGGTACCTGCGGCTGCTGCGCGAGCACACGACCGCCGCGACCCGGCTGGCGCAGGTGCTCGGCTCCAGCGCGTGGGTGGGGGAGCTGCTGCGGGGGGCGCCGGACGCGGCCGCCTACTTCGCCGACGACGCTTCGCTCCGGCCGCGGACGCGCGAGGAGCTGTGCGCGGAGGTCACCGCGGTGGCCGCCCGGCATCCGGACGCGGACGCCGCGACCGAGGCGGTCCTGGCCATCCGCCGCCGGGAGCTGTTGCGAGTCGCGGTCGCCGACGTGGTGGGGCTGCTCGACGTGGACGGGGTCGCCGCGGCCCTGGGGCACCTGACCGCGGCCACGGTGGCCGGGGTGCTGGCGGCCTGCGTCGCGGAGGCCGAACGCCGGGACGGCCCCCTGGAGTACGCGTTCGCGGTGGTGGCGGTCGGCCGGCTCGGGGGTGCGGAGGCCGGCTACGGCAGCGACGCCGACGTGCTGTTCGTCGTCGACCCGCTGCCGGGGGCAGCCGAGCAGGCCGTGCAGACCGCCGCGACGGCGCTCGCGTCCCGGCTGCGGACGCTGCTGTCCCGGACCGGCACCCACCCTCCGCTGCGGGTGGACGCTGACCTGCGCCCGGAGGGGCGCAGCGGCCCGCTGGTCCGGTCCCTGGCGGCCTACCGCTCCTACTACGACAGGTGGTCCGCGCCGTGGGAGGCGCAGGCGCTGCTGCGGGCCGCCCCGCTGGCCGGCGACCCCGACCTCACCGAGCGGTTCCTGCAGCTGGCCGACCCGGTCCGCTACCCGGAGGGCGGGCTGTCCGCCGACGGGGTCGCCCAGATCCGCCGGCTCAAGGCGCGGATGGAGGCCGAGCGGCTGCCGCGCGGGGCCGACCCGTCGACCGAGGTGAAGCTGGGGCCCGGCGGGCTGTCCGACGTCGAGTGGGTGGTCCAGCTGCTACAGCTGCGGCACGCCGCGGCGATCCCGTCGATGCGCACGACGACCACGCTGGACGCGCTGCACGCCGCGGTGGTCGCGGGCCTGGTGTCCGCCGCGGACGAAGCGGTGCTCTCCACCGCCTGGCGGCTGGCCGGCCGGATCCGCAACGCGGCGATGCTGGTGCGGGGCCGGCCGCGGGACTCGGTGCCGGCCGACCCGGTGGAGCTGGCGGCCGTCGCCCGGCTGCTCGGCTACCCGGCGGGCGCGAGCGGTGATCTCGTGCAGGACTGGCTGCGCGCGGCCCGCCGCAGCCGCGCCGTCTTCGACCGGTTGTTCACCGGCTGAGCGCGTCGTCCCGAGGACCTGCCGATCCCAGCCCGAACACCTCAGCAAGCCGCCGACCCGTGGACGACCTTCCCGGTCACCACGACTCAGACCGCGGACTGGAGGCGTCGACGTCCGGGGTCCGAGGCCAGTGCCGCGGCTGCGCCGACGAGCACGAGCGCGAGGAGCGCCAGCTCCAGGTACCCGTGGGCTGCGTTGGCGCGTGACTGGGCGTCGTACGCGTCGTAGACAGCCCAGGGGACCGCACTGATCAGCAGCGGTGCCGACCAGCGTCGAACGCGGGCCAGGTGCAACACCGGCGCCGCGACGACGGCGAGCACACAGACGGCAGACCCGACATCGGAGACGTCGGCGCTCACGGCCCAGTGTGAGACGAACCCCGGGGTGAGACCTCGGGCGACGGTGACCGACAGCGCGCAGGTCAGCGTGATGGTCACGGCCGCGAGACGCAGCGGCCGCGGCCGCCCCGACGAGCCGTACGGACTGACCCCGCCGGCGAGCACACCGAACAGGGTGAGCGCCGCGAGCTCGTGGAGCACGGGTCGGTGGTATCCGGTGATCCGACCGACCAGCGGCAGGGCCAGGGTGCAGACCACCGTCCCCACGGCCAGTGCCCGGACCATGCGAGCGTTCCCGAGCAGGCCGGCGGCAAGGGTGAGGGCCCAACCGACGTAGACCAGCGGACCGAGCGTCAGGAAGGAGCCGGCCGCCGGCCCGGACGCCGTGGCGTACGCGGTCTGCAGCGGGACCTGGCCGGGAGCCCACTCGACGAGTACGAACAGCACCAACGAGAGAGCCGATCCGGAAGCGAGAGCGAGGGTCGCGATCCGGTCCCTGGTGGCGGTGGGCAACAGTCGGCCCACCGGTGAACACCGCTCCACCATCCCGTGCACGACGACGTCGACGAGGTCACGCCGTCGGGACACCCGCCGGTCCTCGTCTGCGGAGACGTCCAGCAGGACACCGAGCAGTTCCTCGCCGTTCCGGTCACGCCAGCCGCGTGAGTAGGCACGGATCGCCCACCGGTACCGGCGCTCGGCCGCAGCTTCGCGTGGCTCGACGGGTGCGCCTGCCGGAGACGTCACGCGGTCACCGCCGCGGCGGCCCGCAACCGGCGACTGGCCTGGTCAGCGTTGCGCCGCAGCCTCGCGACCTGCTCGACCAAACCGTCGACTCCGGCCTGGGTCAGCGCGTGGTAGCGCCGCAGCCGACCGTCGACGACCTCTTCGCTGTGCACCGCCACCAGGCCGTCTTCGCGGAGGCGGTCCAGGGTGGCGTACAGCGTCCCGGGTCGCAGCCGCACGCGACCCTCGCTGATCGCCTCCGCCTCGGCGATCAATGCGTACCCGTGCCGCGGCCCATCCGCCAACGACGCCAGGACGAGGAACGTCGGCTCGCGCATCTCCGAGGACATGCACCAACCATAGTCTGATCATCGATGTATCGCGTGTCGGTGGGTCGGCTGCCCGCTGCTCCGTCGCTGACCGTCCAACGGGTTCACCAGGAGCCCGGTGCGGGTCGGTGGTTCGTTGGCGGGGTGTTCGTCCTACAGGCCGGCGGCCAGGCGGTGGTAGGCGTTGGTCCAGCGCAGTTCCTGGCGGAACTGGCGGACCGTCGTGCCCGGGCCGATCAGCGCGAGCTCGGTGCGGGTCAGCTCGGCGAGCTCGTCGATCGCGGCCGGGGTCAGTGCCGTCGAGAGCACCGTGTGGTGCGGCCCCCCGGCGATCAGCCAGCACTCGGTGGAGGTCGGCAGGTCCGGCTCGGGCTCCCAGACGGCGGCGGCGACCGGCAGCGAGGTGAGCTCCTCGTCGGGGGGGATGACGGTGATCTCGTTGCCGATGAAGCGGAACCGGTCACCCATGTCCGCGATTCCGACGACGAACCCCGGACCGGGGGCCGCGCTGAACTTCAGCCGGACCGGGTCCTCGCGGTCGCCGATGCCGAGCGGGTGGATCTCCAGCGTCGGCTTGTCCGCGGCGATCGTCGGGCAGACCTCGAGCATGTGCGCGCCGAGGATCCGCTGCGGGCCCGGACCCAGGTGGTAGGTGTAGTCCTCCATGAACGAGGTGCCACCGGGCAGCCCGCGCGCCATCGTCTTCAACGTCCGCAGCACGACCGAGGTCTTCCAGTCGCCTTCGCCGCCGAAGCCGTAGCCGTCGGCCATCAGTCGCTGCACGGCCAGGCCGGGCAGCTGCCGCAGGCCACCGAGGTCCTCGAAGTTGGTGGTGAACGCGCCGAACCCGCCGTCGGTGAGGAACCGCCGCAGGCCGGCCTCCTGGCGGGCGCCGTAGCGCAGCGAGTCGTGCCGGTCCCCGCCGGGCCGCAGCTCGGGCGCCACGTCGTACAGGTCGCCGTACTCGGCGACGAGAGCGTCGATCTCGGGGTCCTGCACCGCGTCCACGACCGCGACCAGGTCGTTCACCCCGTAGGTGTTGACCGAGGTGCCGAAGTGCAGCTCCGCCTCGACCTTGTCGCCTTCGGTGACGGCCACGTTCCGCATGTTGTCGCCGAACCGCGCCAGCTTCAGCGAGCGCATGTCCGCGACGCCGGCCGCGGCGCGGGCCCAGGTGCCGATCCGCTCCTGGGTCCGGGGATCGGACACGTGTCCGGACACCGTGGTCCGCGCGACGCCGAGCCGGGTCTGGACGTAGCCGAACTCGCGGTCGCCGTGAGCGGCCTGGTTGAGGTTCATGAAGTCCATGTCGATGGTCGACCACGGCAGCGACACGTTGGCCTGCGTGTGCAGGTGCAGCAGCGGCTTGGCCAGCGCGTCCAGCCCACGGATCCACATCTTGGCGGGGGAGAACGTGTGCATCCAGGCGACGACGCCGATGCAGGCCTTGTCACTGTTGGCCTCGACGAGCCGGTCCTTGATGCCCTCGGAGTCGGTGAGGACGGGCTTCCAGACGACTCTCACCGGAACGAGGTCGGACTCGTCGATCCCGCGCGCCACCGCCTGCGACTGTTCGGCGACCTGGGCCAGCGTCTCCTCGCCGTACAGCCCCTGGCTGCCGGTGAGGAACCAGATCTCCTGGCCGTCGAAGGAAGCGGTGCTCACGTGTCGGTCCTCTCAGCAGCGGTGGTCCCGGGCATCGCGGTGGTCGGGGCGGTCGCGGGGCTCACCGCTGGCCGTACACGTTCTGGTAGCGGGCGAAGAGGCTGTCGATGTCGGCCTGGGGGATCGGCACCGGCTCGCCGAGCTGGCGGGACAGGTGCACGGTGCGCGCGACGTCCTCGCACATGACGGCGGCCTTGACCGCTCCCTTGGCGTCGGGTCCGACGGAGAACACGCCGTGGTTGGCCATCAGGACCGCCGGTGAGCGGTGCTCCGACAGGGTCTCGACGATGCCGCGGCCGATGGAGTCGTCGCCGATCAGCGCGAACGGCCCGACCGGGATCGGCCCGCCGAACTCGTCGGCCATCGCGGTCAGCACGCAGGGGATCTCCTCCCGCCGCGCCGCCCAGGCCGCCGCGTAGGTCGAGTGGGTGTGGACCACGCCACCGACCTGCGGCATCGCCCGGTAGACGTAGGCGTGCGCCGCGGTGTCCGAGCTCGGGCTGAAGTCGCCGTCGAGGACCTTGCCGTCCAGGTCGCACACGATCATCGCGTCCGCGGACAGGTCGTCGTAGGCGACGCCGCTGGGCTTGATGACCATGATGTCGTGCCCTGGCAGGCGGCCGGAGACGTTCCCCGCGGTCCACGCGACCAGGGAGTAGCGCGTGAGCTCGCGGTGCAGGTCCGACACCGTCTGGCGCAGGTGGCTCAGTGCCCGGTTGGCTGTCGCGTCCAGGTCGTCCAGAGCAGTGCTCGCCATCAGTGTCCCTCTCCGTCGGCTTCGGTGTCGCTCCCGGTGACGTCGGCGGAGTCCGGCGCACCGGCTCCTCCGCTGCCGGTGGAGGCGCGCTGGCGGCGGGCGTCGCGGCGCATCGCGCGCAGCCGGTGCATGATCTCGTTGCCGCCCGCGGACTCGTCGGTGCCGAACACGTCGTACAGCCGGCGGTACTCCCCGTACAGCGCGTCGTAGGCCTTCGCCCGGTCCGGGTCGGGCTGGTAGGCGCCCTCGCGCTTGCGGCCCATCGCCTCGGCCGCCGCGGCCACGTCGTCGTACACGCCGGCGGCGACGGCGGCGTGGATTGCCGAGCCGACCGCGGGGCCGTGCTCGGTCTCCAGCAGCGACAGCGGCCGGTCCAGCACGTCGCAGTAGACCTGCATGAGGAAGGGGTTGCGCAGCAGGCCACCGGCCGCGACGAACTCGGTCACCGGCACGCCGGCCTCGTCGAAGGCCTCCACGATGCGCCGGGTGCCGAAGGCGGTCGCCTCCACCAGCGCCCGGTAGACGTCGACCGCGGTGGTGGCCAACGTCTGCCCCACGACGAGGCCGGACAGCTCCGCGTCCACCAGGATCGACCGGTTGCCCGAGTGCCAGTCCAGCGCGACCAGGCCGTGCTCGCCGACCGCCTGCTCGGCCCCGAGCTCCGAGAGCAGGGTGTGCACGCTGATCCCGCGCTCGGCGGCCTGCTCGGCGTAGGAGGCGGGCACCTGCTGGTCGACGAACCACCCGAGGATGTCGCCGACCCCGCTCTGGCCGGCCTCGTAGCCGTACACCCCGGGTGTGATGCCGCCGCGGACGACGCCGCACATGCCGGCGACCTCGGCCAGGGTCTCGCTGTTCATCACGTGGCAGGTGGAGGTGCCCATGATCGCGAGCATCGAGCCGGGGGCGGTCGACTTCGCGGCCGGCAGCGTGACGTGGGCGTCGACGTTGCCGGCGGCCACCGCGATGCCCTCGGGCAGCCCGGTCCACTGCGCCGCCTGCGCCGACAGACCGCCGACCCGGCTGCCGAGCTCGGACAGCGGGTGTTCCAGCCGGGTGGCCACGAAGTCGGCGAAGTCCGGGTGCAGGGCCGCGGCGTACGCCTCGTCCGGGTAGGCACCGTCCTGGCGGATCGCCTTGTAGCCGGCGGTGCACACGTTGCGGCTCTCGGCGCCGGTCAGCTGCCAGACGATCCAGTCCGCGGCCTCGATCCAGCGGGCCGTCGCGGTCCAGACCTCGGGGTCCTCCTCGAGGACCTGCAGCGCCTTGGCCCACTCCCATTCGCTGCTGATCTTGCCGCCGTACCGGGGCAGCCAGGACTCGCCCCGCTGTTCGGCGAGGGCGTTGATGCGGTCGGCCTGGTCCTGCGCGGCGTGGTGCCGCCACAGCTTGATGTAGGCGTGCGGCCGGTCGGCGAACTGCGGGAGCTCGGACAGCGGCACCCCGTCGGCGTCGGTCGGCAGCGGGGTGGACGCGGTGAAGTCGGTGGAGATCCCGACCACGTCGGCGGGGTCGATGCCCGCGTCGGCGACCGCGGCCGGCACCGCCTCGCGGAGCACCGCCCGGTAGTCGTCCGGCACCTGCAGTGCCCAGTCCGGCGCCAGGGCCACCGGGTCGGTCCCGGTCAGGTCGGCCGGGACCGCATCGACCAGCACCGCGTGCGGATAGGTCGTCACCCCGGACCCGAGGACCCGTCCGTCGGCCGCGTCGACGACCACCGCGCGACCGGACAGGGTGCCGAAGTCAACCCCGATGACGTAGCTCGTGTGACCGCTCACATTGTCCTCGTCGTCGAGAGCCGGCAGATTCGGTCGAGCGGGGGCGATCCTAGGGGGCGCTCCGCTGCCGGCCTGGTGCAGAACGCGCTGGCCGCGATGCGCCGCCGCACCGGTGTGCGCTGTCGCCGCGTGCTACCCGGCGACTACTCTCCAGCCCTGGCGGGTGGTCGGCTCCCGCGGTCCGGGGACCGTCGCGCGGGAGGGGTCGGTGTCGCTCGTGGGTACCGGCGCCGCCCCGCACGGCTCGCCCCGGCCTGGGCGGGCGCCGGTGATGGGTGACGTGGCCCGACTCGCCGGGGTGTCCCACCAGACGGTGTCGCGGGTGCTGAACGAGCACCCGAGCGTCCGGCGGGAGACCCGGCAGCGGGTGCTGGAGGCGATCACCGAGCTCGGCTACCGGCCCAACCGGATCGCCCGGGCGCTCGCGACGCGCGGGTTCCGGTCCGTCGGCGTGGTGACCACGGACACCCTCGCGCACGGCCCGGCCTCGACGCTGCTCGGTATCGAACGGGCGGCCCGCGACCGGGGCTGGGGCCTCGCGGTCGCCGCGCCGACCCGGCTGACCGGCGAGGCGATGCTCGAGGCGATCGAGGCGCTGCTGGACCAGAGCGTCGGCGGCCTGCTCGTCATCGCGCCGCAGGACGCGGTCGCGCGGGCGCTGCCGACGCGGCCGGAAGGGATGCCGGTGCTGTGGGTCGCCGGGCCGGACCCGGCGCTCGGGCCGCCGCTGGGCCCGCGGCCCGGGGAGGGGGTCGCGCTGCCGATCGTGCGGGTGGACCAGGTCGCCGGGGCCCGGCTCGCGACGCGGCACCTGCTGGACCTCGGGCACCGGACGGTCTGGCACGTCTCCGGCCCGGTGGACTGGGAGGAGGCGCGCAGCCGGGTGTCGGGGTGGGAGCAGGAGCTGCGCGACGCGGGGGCGCCGATGCCGCCGGTCGCGGTCGGGAACTGGGACGCGACGTCCGGCTACGAGGTGGGCCGCGAGCTGGTCCGCCGGCCCGAGGTGACCGCGGTCTTCGCCGCCAACGACGAGATGGCGATCGGCCTCCTGCGGGCGATCGCCGAGGCGGGGCTGCGCTGCCCGCAGGACATCAGCGTCGTCGGGTTCGACGACATCCCGCTGGCGGGGTTCGCCCTGGCGCCACTGACCACGGTCCGGCAGGACTTCGACGAGCTCGGCCGGCTCGCCGTGTCGGAGATGGCCCGGTTGATCGGGGCCGGCGCGGGCGGTCCGGCCGCGGACCCGCCGGCGGCGCTGACGCCGCGGCTGGTGGTCCGGAACAGCACGGGGGCTCCCGCGCCGCGGCACTGAGCCGGCGCTCCGGGGCGGGCCGCCGGTTGGGCGCCCGCCCCGGGACCGATCAGATGTCGAAGTAGAGCTCGAACTCGTGCGGGTGCGGGCGGAAGCGCATCGGGTCCACCTCGCGGGTCCGCTTGTAGTCGACCCACGTGGCGAGCAGGTCGGGCGTGAACACGTCGCCGGCGGTCAGGTAGTCCTGGTCGGACTCGAGCGCGTCCAGCGCCTTCGGCAGCGAGTCCGGCACCGTCGCCAGCGCGGCGAGTTCGTCCGGCGGCAGGTCGTACAGGTCCTTGTCGACCGGCTCCGGCGGCTCGATGCGGTTCTGGATCCCGTCGAGGCCGGCCATCAGCAGGGCCGAGAAGGCCAGGTACGGGTTGGCCGACGGGTCCGGCACGCGGAACTCGACCCGCTTGGCCTTCGGGCTCGTCCCGGTCACCGGGATCCGGATGGCGGCCGACCGGTTGCGCGAGGAGTAGACGAGGTTGACCGGCGCCTCGAAGCCGGGGACGAGGCGGTGGTAGCTGTTCACGGTCGGGTTGGTGAGCGCGACCAGGCTCGGGGCGTGCCGGATCAACCCGCCGACGTACCAGCGCGCCAGGTCCGACAGCCCGCCGTAGCCGGTCTCGTCGAAGAACAGCGGCTGGCCGCCCTTCCACAGCGACTGGTGGACGTGCATCCCTGAACCGTTGTCGCCGAACAGCGGCTTGGGCATGAAGGTCGCCGTCCGGCCGTCCGCGCGAACGGCGTTCTTGACGATGTACTTGAAGAGCACGAGTTGGTCACCCGCGTGCTGGAGGGTGTCGAACTTGTAGTTGATCTCGGTCTGTCCGCCGGTGCCCACCTCGTGGTGCGCGCGCTCGACCGCCAGCCCCGCGCCGCTGAGCAGCGTCGTGATGGTGTCCCGCAGGTCGGCGAAGTGGTCGGTCGGGGGAACCGGGAAGTAGCCGCCCTTGTACGGCGTCTTGTAGGCGAGGTTGCCGCCCTCCTCGACCCGGCCGGTGTTCCAGGCGCCCTCGATGGAGTCGATGAAGTAGTAGCCGGCGTTCTGCTTGGTCTCGAAACGGACGTCGTCGAAGATGTAGAACTCCGCCTCCGCCCCGATGAACGCGGTGTCGGCGATGCCGGTGCTGGCCAGGTAGGCCTCGGCCTTGGCGGCGACCTGGCGCGGGTCCCGGGCGTAGGGCTCGTCGGTGAACGGGTCGACGACGGAGAAGTTCATCGCGATCGTCTTGTGGATGCGGAACGGGTCGACGAAGGCGGTCGCCGGGTCCGGGATCAGCTTCATGTCCGACTCGTGGATGGCCTGGAAACCGCGGATCGACGATCCGTCGAACATCAGGCCGTCGCTCAGGACGTCGTCGAGCATCGCCGCGGGCACGGTGAAGTGCTGCATCTGGCCGGGCAGGTCACAGAACCGGACGTCGATGTACTCGACGCCCTCGGCCGCGACGTAGGACTGCAGGTCCTCGGCGGAAGAGAACATCCAACCTCCTCGACCCGCTCCGGGAGCGGGCCCTCACAGGTGACGCCGGCCCGTGCGGGCGGGCGCCGGTCTGGCGCGGACGCTATCGGTGGGACCAGCTGGCCTCTGGACCGGCCCGACCGAGCGGACAAGGTCCGCGCCGGGGCGACGTCGCCCGCCGCAGGCTGCCAGCGATGTGTGACGGCGATGTTCCGGGCGCATGACGCGCGCGTTACCTCCGCTGGTCAGCGGGGTGGCTGTCCGACCCCGGGGACCCGCAGCCGCAACCGCCGCTTCTAGTCTCGCCGTGTGGACGCATCGACACGGCCGGTCACCGCCCCGTCGGCCTACCCACCAGCGGGACCGGGCCGGCTCGCGTCCTGGGGCGTCCGGATCGCGGCCCTGGTGGTGGACTGGTTCGCCTGCCTGTTCGCGTCCTTCGCCTTCGCCTCCCCCGACGCGGTCACCAGCGGGAACGCACGGTTCCTGCCGCTGGCCGTGCTGGTCGTCGAGGCGGCCGTGCTGACGGCGACGCTCGGCGGCAGTGCCGGTCAGCTCGTGCTCGGCGTCCGGATCCGGCGCGTCGACGGACGCCCGGCGGTCGGGATCGGTCGCGCCCTGCTCCGGTCGGTCCTGCTGGCGCTGGTGATCCCGGCGGTCGTCTTCGACCGGGACCGGCGTGGTCTGCACGACCGCGCGGCGGGCACGGTGGCGGTCCGGTCGCGCTGACGCTGGGCCCGGCCAGCGGACGGGCCCGGCGGTCGGTCAGCCCCGACGGAGCGTCCGGTCAGCGCGTGACAGCGCGTCCGGTCAGCGGTTGTGCGGCAGGTCGGCGTCCGCCGGCGGGCGCAGGCCCTTGGGCAACCGGGCGCCGCGGGGCATCGGCCCGTGCAGCGTCTGCGGAGTGCCCAGTCGCAGCGCCTTCAGCCGCTGGTTGACCTCGCGGACGTCGGCGGGGGTGAGCACCGCGGCGAGCTTGCGCATGTGCTTGGGCAGCGCCGCGATCGGCACCTGCCCGGCCGCCGTCCCGACCTGGATGGTGATGACGGGGGTTCCCGGGGCGACGCGGGTGTGCCGCTTGGCCTCGTTGGCCAGCAGACCGGTCACCCGCCCGCGGCCCGGGCCCTCGCCGACCAGCACGATCCCGGGACGGCCGACGGCGCGGTGCACGACCTCCAGCGTCCGCGTACCGCCGACTGCGGGGGTGACCGTCCACCCGCGCTTGAGGGTGTTCAGCGCTGCGGCCGCCGCACCCGGCCGGCCCTCGAGCTGTGCGTAGGCCGCGCGCTCGGCGCGGCGGCCGAACACGATCAGCGCGACGAGCAGGCCGAGGACGACCCCGATGAACGCGAAGTAGCCGGGTGCACCGACCAGGAGGCCGATGCCGAACACGACGAGGAACGCGACCAGGAAGGACCCGAGGAGCCAGAGCGGCAGCTTGCGGTCGGTCCGGACGGTGATCCGGTAGGCCTGGCCGATCTGGCGGACGTTGGTGGCCGTCTTCGCGGCGGCCCTGCGCAGGCGGCCCACCCTGGGGACCTCGCCCCCGGGGGCCAGGGTGGCGCCGGAGCGCTGGTCCGCGACGGCGCCCGCCCGCTGAGCGGGGCCGGCGCCGGTCCGCTGTGCGGCGGCGGCACCCGCCCGCTTTCCTGGTGCGGCGGCCACGCCCGCACCCGACCGCTTCGCCGGCGGGGTGGGACGGGGAGAGGACTTGGTGGCCACGAGCAACGAGGATACGGCGGCGCCCCCGGCCGCTCCCGGGTCAGCCCCAGCCGCTGGTACCGGGGGTCAGCCGCCGGCGGTGGCGGGAGCCGAGCGGTTCCGGGCGTCGAGCGCCTGGCGGTAGAGCCGCCCGGCCCGGTAGGAGGACCGGACCAGCGGACCGGACATCACCCCGGCGAAGCCGAGCTCGGTCGCCCGCTCGCCCAGCACGTCGAACTCCGCGGGCGTCACCCAGCGCTCGACCGGGTGGTGGCGGGGCGTCGGCCGGAGGTACTGGGTGATCGTGATCAGGTCGCAGCCGGCCTCGTGCAGGTCGACCAGCGCGGCGTCGACCTCGTCCAGCGTCTCGCCCATCCCGAGGATGAGGTTGGACTTGGTGACCATGCCGGCGTCCCGGGCGGTGGTGATCACGCCGAGCGAGCGCTCGTAGTCGAAGGCCGGGCGGATGCGGCGGAAGATCCGCGGCACCGTCTCCAGGTTGTGCGCGAAGACCTCCGGTGCGGCGTCGAAGACCTGCTGGAGCAGCTCGCGGTGGCCGGAGAAGTCCGGGGTGAGGATCTCCACCCCGGTGCCCGGGTTGACCGCGTGGGTCGCCCGGATCGTCTCCGCGTACAGCCAGGCGCCCTCGTCGGGCAGGTCGTCGCGGGTGACGCCGGTGATGGTCGCGTAGCGCAGGTCCATCGCCGCGATCGACTCCGCGACCCGGCGCGGCTCGTCGCGGTCCAGCGGGTCGGGACGGCCGGTGTCGATCTGGCAGAAGTCGCACCGCCGGGTGCACTGGCTGCCGCCGATGAGGAAGGTGGCCTCGCGGTCCTCCCAGCACTCGAAGATGTTCGGGCAGCCGGCCTCCTGACAGACCGTGTGCAGGCCCTCGCGCTTCACCAGCGCGCGCAGCTCGGTGTACTCCGGCCCCATCCGGGCCGTGGTCTTGATCCAGGAGGGCTTGCGCTCGATCGGCGTCTGGGCGTTGCGGACCTCGAGGCGGAGCAGCCGGCGGCCGTCCGGGCGGGTGTCGGTCACCGGGCCACCCCCGCGAGCTCGCGCCGGGCGGCCGGCGTCGTCGGGCCCGGGTCGGGCGACACCTGGACCAGGCGGCGCAGGTGCGTGGTGACGACCGCACGGACGTCGGCCACCGGCACCTGGCGGCCCAGCTCGGCGCAGATGCTGGTGACCCCGGCATCGGCCAGGCCGCACGGGACTATCCGGGTGAACTCGGCGAGGTCGCAGTCGACGTTCAGCGCGAAGCCGTGCATGGTCACGCCCTGAGCGACCCGGGTCCCGATCGCGGCGATCTTGCGGTCCGGACCGCCGTCGGTCGCGGTCACCCACACGCCGCTGCGGCCGTGGATCCGGGTCGTCTCCACGCCGACCTCCGTGCAGGTGGCGACAAGGGCGTCCTCCAGCCGGCGGACGTGGGCCACGACGTCGACCGGGTCCGGCAGCGCGACGATCGGGTAGCCGACCAGCTGGCCGGGGCCGTGCCAGGTGATCCGGCCGCCGCGGTCGACCTCGACGACGGGGCTGCCGTCGGTCGGGCGGTCGGCCGGCTGGGTGCGGCGCCCGGCGGTGTAGACGCCGACGTGCTCCAGCAGCAGGACGGTGTCCGGCCCGGCGCCCGCGACGCGGGCGGCGTGCAGCCTGCGCTGCAGCTCCCACGTCTCGCTGTAGTCGACGGGGCCACCGTCGCCGAGCACGGTGAAGACGAGGTCCGGGTCGGTCACCGGCACAGGTTAGGACCGGCCGCCGACAGCTGCCCGGAAGCCCCCGACCCGCCGGTCGGCGGCTCAGTCGGCGGTGAGGGAGTCCACGGCGTCGGCGTCCGCATCGCGGGGCAGCCCGAGGTCGGCCAGGACCGCGCCGGCTGCGCGGCGGCCGGAGACCAGGGCGCCCTGCACCGAGGCGGTGTCGCGGTGGTCGCCGGCCACGTAGCGGGCCTCGCCCACCCGCAGCAACTGGTGCGGGTCCAGCGGCGCGAGCATCGCCGGTTGTGCGTAGGGCACGCAGACGACGCCGACCAGCTCCCACCGGCTGGTGTCGGTCGCGTACAGCAGGGCCAGGTGGGTCCGGACGGCCTGCTCGGCGCCGGCGGAGCTGTCCAGGTCCAGGACGGAGGACGACACCAGCGCCCGACCGTCGGCGGAGTAGGTCGGGGCGGCTGCGGTGGGCACCGAGGTGGTGACGACGGGGCCCCGGTTCAGCCCGTCGACCACGATCCGCGGTCGGCCGCCGGCCAGCTCGGCCGGATCGGTCCCGGTCGGCGTGTGGTACCAGGTCGTCACCACCCGGGCCGGCGGCACCGGCACGTCGATGCCGGCGGTCGCGAGCAGCCGCGCTGCGGCCGGCGCCTCGGCGGCGACCACCACCGCGGCGCCGGCGACCGTTCCGCCGGCGGTGACCACGCCGTCTGGGGTCAGCCGCTCGACCGGGGTGTCCAGCAGGAGCGTGTCCGGCGGGAGCGCGGCCGCGAGCTGGTCCGGCAGCGCGCGGATCCCGGCGCTCGGCAGCCCGGGCGTGCCGCGGACGAAGCTGCGCAGGACGAGCTCGGCGAAGCGCCGCGAGCTCTCCAGGTGCGGCTCCAGCAGGACGCCGGCGAGGAAGGGCCTGAGCACCCGGTCGACGAGCCGGTCCGGGACCCCCGCATCGGCGAACGCCTGCCGGATGGAGGTGTCGGGCCGGCGCATCGCACCGTTGCCGGTCCGGTCGGCGTAGGCGAGCCGGAGCGCGTACCCGACCAGGCGGGCCTTGCCCAGCGGTGACCCGACCTGGGCGAGCAGGCTGCTCAGCGCCGTGGACGGCCGTCGCCGCGGGTCGCCGAGGACCGGCCGCGACTGCTCGAGGACGACCTGGAGGGCCGCGTCGTACGGCTGCAGCCGCAGGGCGGGGACGTCGGCGACCGCGCGCAGCTCGGGGTAGGACGGGTTGAGCACCTGGAACCCGCGGTCGAGCAGGAAGCCGTCGACCTCGTCGGTGCGGACCCGGCCACCGGGCGCGGCGCCGGCCTCCAGCAGGGCGACGGACAGGCCCGCGCGCGTCAGGGCCCGGGCTGCGGCGAGACCGGCCAGACCCGCCCCGACCACGACGACATCGGTCTGCTGGGTCATCGGCCGACCGTATCGACCGGACCGCTCCGGGTCTCGACCGAGTGGTCGGCCGGATCCGGTCGGTGTCCGTCGTCCACAGGAGCCGCGGAGATGGCCGCCGTCCACAGTCGGCGGACGGGGCTGCGGTGGCGGGCTCCGCGCGGCACACGGTTCCCGGGTGGACCGAACCGATCGCGACCCGGTGGACCCCGGCGCGGGCCGCCACCGGGCGTCGGGGACCGATCGGGGCGAGCCGCAGGGGGCGCCGCCGCGCGGGGCGCCCCCGCGAGGGGTACCGCCGCGAGGTGCGGCACCGCCGGCGGACCGGGTTGCGGCGACCGACCCGCTGTGGCTGCGGCGGCTCCGGGCGGAGGCCCGTGCCGGCGGTCGGCCGGGCGGCGGACCGCAGCCACCGGTTCGCCGGCAGGTGGATCGGGTAGGCGCCGAGTCGGTGAGCCGGGCAGGAGTTCCGGCGGTTCGCCGGGTGGGCTGGCCGCTGCTCGCGCTCACCGTCGTCGTGGCCGCCGCCGTGGCGCTGCTCGGGTTCGTCGACCGGACCGCCCGGACCGCCGCCGCCGACCCGACCCGGGTCTCGAGCCGGTTGCCGACCGCGGGTCCGGACCCCGCGCCCACCCGCGGGCCGTCGGGCGCTCCCGCGCTCCGTCGCCCCCCGACGCCGAGCGCCGTCGACTCTCCGGGTCGGGCGCCGATCCCCGCCCTCGCAGCTCGGCCCGTCGCCGCTGCCGACCTCCTCCGGCGGCCGGTCGTCGAGCCCGACCCGGTGTCGGTCCTCACCGGGCTCGAACGCATCCGGGCGACGGCGTTCGCCACCGGGCGGGTGGACCTGCTCGCGCGGGTGTACCCGGCGGGCGGCTCGCTGCTGGTCGAGGACAGGGCGCTGTACGCGCGGTCGGTACCGCCCGGGGGCCGACTGACCGGGCTCGGCTTCGACCACCGCGACCCCGTCGTCCGACAGCGGACCGCGCTGCGGATCGTGCTGGACGTGAGCGTCACCCAGCAGCCGGTGCACGTGGTCTCCGCACGAGGGGCCCGGCGGTACCTGCCCGCCCGGGACCTCGGCCGGGTCCGCGTCGTGCTGCAGCGGGCCGCGCCGGCCGACGCGTGGCGGATGGCGGCCAGCACGCCCCTGGGGGTGACCTGATGCGGCGGCCGGGCGGCGGCCGGGCGTCAGTCGGCCAAGACCTCCCGCAGCTGGGAGTCGATGGTCGGGTGGCGGTAGGTGAAGCCCGCGGCGAGAAGTCGCTCGGGAACCACCCGGGCGCTGCCGAGCACTCCGGACGCGAACTCACCCAGCACGGCCTTGAGCGCGAACGCCGGCACCGCCAGCACTGTCGGCCGGTGCAGGGCACGCCCGAGCGCTTTGGTCACGGCACCGTTGGTGGCCGGCTCGGGTCCGGTGAGGTTGAACGCGCCCTCGGCGTCGGGGGCGGTGAGCAGGAACCGGACCGCGCGGACGTGGTCCTCCAGCGTGATCGTCGACCAGAACTGGCCGCCGGAGCCGAGCCGGCCTCCCAGCCCGAAGCGGAAGAGCTTGAGCAGGGGTGCCAGGGCGCCGCCGGACGGGTCGAGGACCAGGCCGGTCCGCAGCTGCACGGTCCGCACGCCGGCGGCTCGCGCCGGTTGGGTGGCGCCCTCCCAGTCCCGGCAGACCGTGGCCAGGAAGTCCTGGCCCGACGGGGCGTACTCGGTCAACCGGGTGTCGCCGTTCTCCTCGCCGTAGTACCCGATCGCCGAGGCCGACAGCAGGGTCCGCGTCCGCGTCGGCGCGGACTGCAGCGCGCGCACGACGGCCTTGGTGGTCCGGACCCGGCTCTGCCGGATGACGTTCTTGTACGCGGGAGACCAGCGGTGGTCGGCGACGCCGGCGCCGGCGAGGTTGACCACTGCGTCGACATCGGCGAACAGGCCGGGATCCAGCGGGATCCGCGGATCGATCCGGACCTCGTCGGGCGTCGCGGGAGCCCCCCGGACGAGGCGGACCACCTGGTGGCCGTCACCGGCCAGCGAGGTCCGCAGCGCGGAGCCGATCAAGCCCGACGAGCCCGTCATCGCGATCTTCATGGCGGCCATCCTGCCGGGCGCGGTCCGGCCGGCGTCCGGCGGCACGTCCTACAGGCCGACTTCGGACTCGAAGGCGCCTTCCTCGATGCGCTTCTTCACGGCAACCAGGAAGCGGGCTCCGTCCGCACCGTCCACGAGGCGGTGGTCGTAGGTGAGCGACAGGTACGCCATCGACCGGATCGCGATGGTCTCGCCGACCCCTGGGACGTCGATCACCACCGGCCGCTTGACGACCGCACCCGTGCCGAGGATCCCGACCTGCGGCTGGTTCAAGATCGGCGTGTCGAACAGCGCGCCACGACTCCCGGTGTTCGTCAGCGTGAACGTGCCGCCGGCGAGCTCGTCCGGCGCGAGCTTGTTCGTCCGGGTGCGCGCTGCCAGGTCGGCGATCTTCCGGGCGATCCCGGCCAGGTTCAGGTCGCCGGCGTCGGCGATCACCGGGACGAGCAGGCCCCGTTCGGTGTCCACGGCGATGCCGAGGTTCTCCCTCGCCGCGTAGGTCACCTGCCCCGCTTCGGTGTCGAGCGTCGCGTTCAGCTTGGGCATCGCCTTCAGCGCCTCGACCGTGGCGAGGGCGAAGAACGGCAGGAACGACAGCTTCACGCCCTCGCGCTGCTCGAAACCGGCCTTGGCCCGTTGGCGCAGCTGGGCGACGGCCGTCACGTCGACCTCGACAACCGTGGTCAGTTGGGCCGAGACCTGGAGCGACTCGACCATCCGGGTGGCGATGACCCGGCGCAGCCGGCTCATCTTCTCGGTCGTCCCGCGCAGCGGGCTCGACGGGACCGGGCCGCTCTTTGGAGTGCCGGTGGACGGTCCGGTCGCGGCCGGCTCCGGCTGGGCGGACTCGGCGGCGCGCGCCCGCTCCTGGTCGGCCCGCTCGGCAGCGGCGCGCGCCTCGGCCGCCGCCCGGGCTGCCTCCGCCGCGTCGAGGATGTCCTGCTTGCGGATGCGCCCGCCGACGCCGGTGCCCGACACGGTCGCCAGGTCCACGCCGGTGTCGGACGCGAGCTTGCGGACCAACGGGGTGACGTAGGGGCTGCCGCCGTCCGCGGCCGCCGGGGCGGCGGGGGCGGGAGCGTCAGCGGCGGGAGCAGCAACGGGAGTGGTGGAGGCCGCCGGCTGGACCGGTCGGACGGGTTCCGGTGTCGGCTCGGGCTCGGGCTCGGGCTCGGCACCAGCGTCGGCCACGGGCTCAGGTGCCGCAGCGACCGGCTGCTGGGTGGTCTGCGGGGTGGTCTGGGGGTCCGGCTGGGGCGCCGACGCCGTCGCCGGCTGGTCAGACGGTGCGCCGACCACGCCGAGCTCGGCGCCGACCGCGACCGTCTCGTCCTCCGCGGCGGTGATCGAGAGCAACGTGCCGGCGACCGGGGACGGGATCTCGGTGTCGACCTTGTCGGTCGACACCTCCAGCAGGGGTTCGTCGGCCGCCACGGCGTCGCCGACCGCCTTGAGCCATCGCGTCACCGTGCCCTCGGTGACGCTCTCGCCCAGCTCGGGCAGCGTCACCGA
Source organism: uncultured Actinomycetales bacterium (assembly GCA_964242885.1). Lineage (GTDB taxonomy): Bacteria > Actinomycetota > Actinomycetes > CAXTBU01 > CAXTBU01 > CAXTBU01. The sequence goes on along the minus strand of CAXTBU010000047.1, from coordinate 4,233 downwards.
GGTGCCGGACGACGGGGTGCCGGACGACGGGGTGCCGGACGACGGGGTGCCGGACGACGGGGTGCCGGGCGACGGGGTGCCGGACGACGGGGTGCCGGACGACGGGCTGGCGGACGCTGCCGGGGCGGGGGCCGGCGCAGCGGAGGCGACCGGGGCGGGGGCTGCGGCTGTCCCGGCCGGCTCGGCGGGGGATCCACCAGCGCCGTCCCGGAGCTGGTCGGCGTGGCTGTCGGCCCGGGGGCTGTCCGGCGCGGCGTCCCCGGCAGGGAGCGATCCACTCTGTCCGCCGGGCACCTCGCTGGCAGTGGAGTGTCCGGACGCGGCCGGCTCGGCGCGCGCGGGGTCCTCGGCGGTGGCCCGGTCGCCTGGTGCCGGGGTCCCGTCCGATCCGCCGTCGGATCCGCCGTCCGGCTCCGCGGCACCCGGCGCGTCGCTGGACTCACCGATCACCCCGAGCTCGGCGCCCACCTCGACGGTCTCGTCCTCAGCGGCGGTGATCGAGACCAGGGTGCCCGCGGCCGGGGAGGGGATCTCGGTGTCGACCTTGTCGGTCGACACTTCCAGCAGCGGCTCGTCCGCCTCGACGGACTCCCCGACCTGCTTGAGCCACCGGGTGACCGTTCCCTCGGTGACGCTCTCGCCGAGCGCCGGCAGGGTGACGGAGACCGACATCCGGACCTCAACTCCTTCGTTCGACGTCCCGTGGCCCGAGGTGCCGGCCGACGGCGCGGCCGACCCTACCTGCGGCTATCCGCGCCTCCGCCGCCGCCGCGACACGCGGTCGAACCCCCCCGCTCCACCCGTCGGGGCACGGCGCGGCGTGCGCCGGGGGCGCGTCGCGCGCAGGTCAGTGGACGTGCAGCGGCTTCCCGGCCAGCGCCAGGTGTGCCTCGCCGAGCGCCTCGTTCTGCGTCGGGTGCGCGTGGATCAGGGACGCGACCTCACTGGGCAGCGCCTCCCAGTTGTAGATCAGCTGCGCTTCGCCGACCTGCTCGCCCATCCGGGAACCGATCATGTGGATGCCGACGACGGGGCCGTCGGTCCGGCGGACCAGCTTGACGAAACCGGCGGTCTTCAGGATCTGCGACCGCCCGTTGCCGGCCAGGTCGTACTGGAAGCTCTGGACGCCGTCCTTGCCGTACTCCGCCTGCGCCTGCGCCTCGGTCAGCCCCATCGACGCGATCTCGGGGTCGCAGTAGGTCACCCGCGGGATCCCGAGCTCGTCGATCGGTGCCGGGTCCAGCCCAGCGATGTCCTCGGCCACGAAGATCCCCTGGCCGAACCCGCGGTGCGCCAGCTGCAGCCCGGGCACGATGTCGCCGACCGCGTAGACGCCGGGGACGTTGGTCCGCAGCCGCTCGTCCACCGGGACGAAGCCGCGGTCGACGCGGACCCCGACCTCCTCGTAGCCCATCCCGGCCGTCGCCGGGCCGCGGCCGACCGCGACCAGCAGCAGCTCGGCATCGATCGTGTCGCCGTTCTCCAGCGACACCCGCACGCCGGTCGGGGTGTGCTCGACACCGGAGAACCGGACCCCGGTCCGGAAGCCGATCTTGCGGCGCCGGAACGCCCGCTCGAGCATCTTCGACACCGCCTCGTCCTCTGCGGCGACCAGGCGCGGCAGCGCCTCGACGATCGTCACGTCCACCCCGAGGGAGGTCCACGCGCTCGCGAACTCGACGCCGATCACCCCGCCGCCGAGCACCACCGCGCTGGCCGGGACGTGGTCCAGACCGATCGCGTGGTCGGAGGTCAGCACGCGCTGGCCGTCCACCTCGAGACCGGGCAGGGTCCGGGCGTAAGAGCCGGTCGCGAGTACGACGTGGCGGCCGGTGTAGCGGGTGCCGTCGACCTCGACCGTGTCCGGGGCGACCAGGCGGCCCTCGCCCTGGACCACCGTGATGTGCCGGCTCTTGACCAGCCCCTGCAGCCCCTTGTAGAGCCGGTTGACGACGTTCTGCTGGTAGGCGACGACGGCGGGCATGTCGACCTTGTCCAGCGTGCTGACGATGCCGAACTGCGCGCCCTCGCGGGCGGTGTCCGCGACCTCGCCCGCGTGCAGCAGCGCCTTCGTCGGGATGCAGCCACGGTGCAGGCAGGTTCCGCCGACCTTGTCCTTCTCCACCATCGCGACCGACAGGCCGAGTTCGGCCGCCCGCAGCGCGGCCGCGTAGCCGCCGCTGCCGCCGCCGAGGACGACGAGGTCGAAGGTGCCCGGTGCGGTGGCGTCGGCCACGCTGGTCTCCCTGCTGGTCGAGATGGGGACGGCGGGGGCGGTCCGACCGTTGCGCTGTCAGGCGCCACCCGGGCTCCCATACTCGCACCGCCGGCCGCAGCGGCGCCGCCCGTCCGGGGCGCGAACGAGCGGGAACGCCCGTCCGGGGCGGGAACGAGGAGGTCCGATGTCCTGGCTGGACCGGCTGCGCCCGCGCTGGCCGCAGGGCCGCGGTCGTCCGCCCGGGGGTCAGCCCGTCCGGGCTCCCCGACGCGACCGGCACGACTTCGACGAGGCGGCCGCCCGGCTGCGGGAGTTCGCGGCCACGCGCGTGGGCGTCGAGGGTTTCGTCGAGCCGGCGACCTCCGTCACCGGCCCGACGATGGTCTTCGTCGCCCGGGACGGCGAGTGGACCCGGCGCCGGGTGCCCAGCGCAGCCGCCGCCCACCACCTGGCCAACAGCCTCGGCGTCCCGTCCTACGAGACGCGCGCGGTGGGCTACCCGCAGCGGATGCGCGACTGGACCCATCGTCAGCGCCGGACCGGCGGGCGCCCGGGCGGGCTTGGCCGGTGAAGCCGGCCGGCTAGAGCTCGCCCGCCGCGGACAGCTCGGCCAGCCCGACCAGCGTCCGGACCCCGAAGCCCGTCCCGCCCGGTGGGGTGAACCCGTGCGCCGTCTTGTCGTTGTACGCCGGACCGGCGATGTCCAGGTGCGCCCACCGGATCCCGTCGCCGACGAAGCTGCGCAGGAACGCCGCGGCCTGCAGCGCACCGCCGTCGCGGTCCCCGACGTTGTTCAGGTCGGCCACCTTCGACGTCAGCTTGCCGACCATCTCCTCGGGGATCGGCAGCGCCCAGAACGGTTCACCGGTCTCCCGGCCGACCTCCACGACGCGGTCGGCGAGTTCGGCCTCGCCCATCACCCCGGCCGTCCGCAGGCCGAGCGCGACCATGCACGCCCCGGTCAGCGTGGCCATGTCCACCACGACATCGGGCGAGTCCTCGGCCGAGCGCGCCAGGGCGTCGGCCATCACCATCCGGCCCTCGGCGTCGGTGTTGGTGACCTCGACCGTCGTGCCGCCGTAGACCGCGACGACGTCGCCGGGCCGGGTCGCGGCGCCGGACACCATGTTCTCGGCGAGCGCGGCGTAGGCGGTGATGTCGGTGCGCACCCCGAGCCGGGCGGCGGCCAGGACCGCGGCGACCACCCCGGCGGCGCCGGCCATGTCGCACTTCATGGTGACCATCCCGGTGGCGGTCTTGATCGAGTAGCCGCCGCTGTCGAAGGTGATGCCCTTGCCGACCAGCGCGAGGTGCCCCCGGGCACCGGCCGGCCGGTAGGCGATGCGCAGGAGTCGGGGTGGGCGCTGGGAGCCGCGACCGACACCGAGCAGCCCGCCGTACCCGCCCGCGGCGAGCTCGGACTCGTCGAGCACCTCCACGCTCACCGCGCGGGCAGCGGCGCCGGACAGCCCGGCGACGGCGTCGCGGGCGGCGTCCACGAAGGACTGCGGGTAGAGGTCCGCCGCGGGGACGTTCACCCAGTCCCGCGCCTGGCGCACGGCCGCGGTCAGCGTCGCCGACCGGGTCACCGCGGCTGTCGCCTCGCCGCCGGACAGCTCGCTGACCACGGCCGCCGCCAGCAGCGGGATCCGCGGTGCCGGCCCGGCCGGTCCGGCGGTCCGGTAGCCGTCGAAGGCGTAGGCGCCGAGCCCGATCCCCTCGGCGACCGCCTCCAGCGACCGCAGGTCGGGTGTGGGCAGGGCGACCACGGCCCGGGCGGTCCCGTGCAGCGCGGCGGCGGCCTGTCCCGCGGCACGCCGCAGGACATCGGTCGCGGGGCGGCCGTCGGGCGCCGGACCGAGCCCGACGGCGACCACCTGGCGGGCGGCGGGGCCGACCCCGCCGGGAACCGGGACCCGGGTGAGCTCGCCGGCGGCGCCCGTCGCGCCGACCGCGGCCAGCGCACCGGCCAACCCGCCCGGCCAGCCGGCGCGGGACCACGCCGCGTCCAGGGT
>CAXTBU010000046.1:19756-24665 GCA_964242885.1 uncultured Actinomycetales bacterium | reverse complement strand
CCGTACCTGGCGGTGGACCCGAAGGACCTCGGGCGCACCTACGAGGCCGTCATCCGGGTGAACTCCCAGTCGGGCAAGGGCGGCGTGGCCTACGTCATGAAGAGCGAGCACGCGCTGGACCTGCCGCGCCGGCTGCAGATCGAGTTCTCCGGCGTCGTGCAGCGGCACACCGACGAGGTCGGCGGCGAGGTCACCCCCGCGCGGATGTGGGAGGTGTTCCTCGACGAGTACCTGCCCAACCCGCAGGCGGCGTGGGGGCGGCTGCGGCTGCGCGGGCACCGCACCTGGACGCGGCCGGAGGCCGTGGCGCCCGCTGCGGCCGACGCCGACCCCGACGCCGACACCGACCCCGACACCGACGCCGTGCCGTCCGGGGACGGGATCTCCGTCGACCTCGTCGTGGACGGGGTCACGCGGACGCTCGACGGGCCGGGGAACGGTCCGCTCGACGCGTTCCTCGCGGCGCTCGCCGGGATCGGCGTGCACGTGACGATCCTCGACTACGCCGAGCACGCGCTGACCTCCGGCCAGGACGCCCGGGCCGCCTCCTTCGTCGAGTGCTCGGTGGACGGCCGGACGCTCTGGGGGGTCGGCATCGACCCCAACATCGTCACCGCCTCGCTGAAGGCGGTCGTCTCGGCGGTCAACCGGGCCTACCGGGCCTGAGCCTCCCGCACCGGGACCGGCGAGCGGGCAGGATCGAGGACATGGCGCTCTACCGGGACGAGGGTGTGGTGCTGCGCACCCAGCGTCTCGGCGAGGCCGACCGGATCGTCACCCTGCTGACCCGGCAGCACGGACGCCTGCGCGCTGTCGCCAAGGGCGTCCGGCGGACCCGGTCGAAGTTCGGGTCCCGCCTCGAGCCGTTCGGCCACGTCGACCTGCAGCTGGCGACCGGCCGGTCGCTGGAGATCGTCACCCAGGTGGAGACGATCACCCAGCTGCGGGAGGCGATCGGCGGCGACTACGCCCGCTACACCGCGGGGACGGCGATGCTGGAGACCGCCGAGCGGCTCACCGCCGAGGAGGGCGAGCCGGCCCCGGCCCAGTACGTGCTGCTGGTGGCAGCGCTGCGCGCCCTGGCCGCCGCCGACCCGGCCGGGCCGCGCGAGCCCCGGCTGGTGCTGGACTCCTACCTGCTGCGGGCGATGTCGATCGCCGGCTACGCACCGAGTTTCGACACCTGCGCGCGCTGCGGGGTGCCGGGCCCGCACCGCTCGTTCGCCGTCGCCGCGGGCGGGATGGTGTGCGCCGACTGCCGGCCGCCCGCCTCGGCCGCGCCGGCAACCGCCACCGTCGTGCTGCTGGGAGCGTTGCTCTCCGGCGACTGGTCGGTGGCCGATGTCAGCGTCGGCGCCAACCGCCGTGAGGCGAGCGGCCTGGTGGCGGCGTTCACCTCCTGGCACCTCGAGCGGGGACTGCGATCACTGCCCTACGTCGAGAGCGGTGCTCCGCGACCCGCTGTCGCCGCGGTGCAGGCCGGCAGGTGAGGCGGGTCCCGGCCGCTCCGCCGCCGCACCCCTCCGGGGAGGTCGCCCCGGCCGTGCCGGCCGAGCGGGTGCCGCGGCACGTCGCGGTGGTGATGGACGGCAACGGGCGCTGGGCCAGGGCGCGCGGGCTGCCGCGCACGCGCGGGCACGAAGCCGGTGAGGCGGCGCTGCTCGACGTGATCCACGGGGCCATCGAGGTGGGCGTGGCGAACCTGTCCGCCTACGCGTTCAGCACGGAGAACTGGCGGCGCAGCCCGGAGGAGGTCCGCTTCCTGATGGGCTTCAACCGGGAGGTGATCCACCGGCGCCGCGACGAGCTCGATGCCCTCGGCGTGCGGGTGGTCTGGGCGGGGCGCCCCGGGCGGCTGTGGCGCTCGGTCGTGCGGGAGCTGGAGAGCGCGCAGGAGCAGACCCGCGACAACGACGTGCTGACCCTGCAGTTCTGCGTCAACTACGGCGGGCGGGCCGAGGTCGCCGACGCCGCGCGGGCGCTGGCCGAGCAGGTCGCGGCCGGCCGGCTGGATCCGGCGAAGGTCGACGAGAAGCGGCTCGCCCGGGCGCTCTACTGCCCGGACGTCCCGGACGTCGACCTGTTCCTGCGGACCTCCGGGGAGCAGCGGACGTCGAACTTCCTGCTGTGGCAGGCCGCGTACGCCGAGCTGGTGTTCGTCCCCGAGCTGTGGCCGGACGTCGACCGGCGGGTCCTGTGGCGTGCCGTGCAGGAGTACGCCGGCCGCGAGCGGCGGATGGGCAAGGCCTGAGCGCGGTCAGGCGCGGACCGGCAGGAGTGTCCCGGGTCCGGCGGCAGCGGCGGCGGCATTGCTGGGTGGCCGGCGGACCGGCGGACCGGGGCGCCCGAAGAAGTAGCCCTGGGCGAACCCGCAGCCGGCCGCGGCGACCAGGACGGCCTGCTCGGCTGTCTCCACGCCCTCGGCGACCACGTCCAGACCGAGCGCCCGGCCCATCGCCGAGACCGCCCGGAGCATGGTCGTGTCCGTGTCGGTGTCAGGACCGGCCAGCCGCTCGATGAACGACCGGTCGATCTTGAGGATGTCGAACGGCAGCCGGTCCAGCCGGGACAGCGTCGACCAGCCGGTGCCGAAGTCGTCCAGCGACAGCTGGACCCCGAGTCCGCGCAGCTCGTGCAGCGTCGCCAGCACCTCCGGGGCGTCCGCGTCCAGCGTCGTCTCGGTGACCTCGAGCACGACCTCGGCCGGCGGCAGGCCCGCGGCGGCGAGGGAGTCGCGCATCCGGTCCGCGTACCCGGGCAGCCGCAACTCCGGCCCGGCGACGTTGACGGCGATCCGGGGCGGGTGTGCGTCGCCCGGCGTGGCCGCGGCGTGCCAGCTGGCCGCCTCGGCGAAGGCCGTCCGGGTCACCCAGTTCCCGAGGTCGTGCACGACCTGGCTGGACTCGGACCGGGGCAGGAACGAGCCGGGCAGCAGGACCCCCCGGCGGGGGTGGCGCCACCGCACCAGGGCCTCGAAGCCGACGGTCCGCCCCCCGGGGAGTGCGACCACCGGCTGGTAGTCGAGGAACAGCTCGTCCCGGGACAGGGCGCCCCGCAGGTCGCGCTCCCGGTCCAGCTGGCGGTCGCCGAGGCCGATCCGGTCCCGGCCGGCGCGCTTGGCGTCGTACAGCGCCGCGTCGGCCCGCCCGACCAGCATCGACCGGGAGTCACCGGGCTCGAGCAGGGCCAGGCCGGCCGAGCAGGTGCGCCGGCCGGGAACCGCCGCGCGCAACCGCTGGACGACGTGCTCGGCCTCGGCCGGTTCGCCGGGCAGGACGACGGCGAACTCGTCGCCCCCGCACCGGGCCAGCGTCTGCCCGGGACCGAGCTCGCGCTGCCAGGCGCGGGTGACCGACACCAGGAGCTCGTCGCCCACCCCGTGTCCCAGGCTGTCGTTGACCTGCTTGAAGTGGTCCAGGTCCAGCAGCGCCAGGGCCAGCGGTTGGGCGTCCCGGTCCGCGCGGGTGATCGCGTCGTCCAGCGACCTGTCGAAGCCGCGCCGGTTCAGCAGTGCGGTCAGCGCGTCGGTCTCCGCCTCGTCCGCGCGCCGGATCAGCCAGCCGACGACGACCGCCACCGCGACGGCCGCGCTCGTCGCGAGCATCCGCTCCCCGACCGGGACGTCCGTCGCCGCGAACGCCCAGCCGGCTCCGGCCATCAGCGCGGCCAGCTGCCCGGCCGTCGCCAGCCAGGAGAAGAAGAACAGGTCGATGGCGACGAACACGTACAGCGCCGCGAAGGCCAGCGCCGAGTCCGGGCCGGCGAGCCAGACCCCGAAGCTGGTCAGTGCGGTGCTCAGCAGCACCAGCACCTGGTAGGCGCCCACCGGCGTGCGGTGCCTGGCCAGCAGGACCGCGACGCCGAGCGTCAGCGCCGCGACCGCCGTCCACCGCAGCGCCGTCAGGTGGCTGATCTGGTCGGCGGCGCCGACCGTGCCGAGCAGCGCGAAGACGCCACCCGCGGTGTACAGCCCTCCGGTGGTGGCCGCCATGACCCGGGTGTCGGCGACCGCGGGCCGGCGGCGCACGGCGGCCGTCCACCGCTGCCAGCTCCCCCGGGACCCCACCCGGAACCCGCGTCGGTCCACGTGGGCTCATCGGCAGTCCGTACCCGCGCCGTAGCGGTTCCGCCGCAAGAGCCGGCCGAGGGGTGCGGGACACTCGGGCGGTGATCGTCGCCACGCGCCACCGGGTCCCCGACGGGGACGGCCCCGACTTCCGCACGAGTGCGGCCGACGCGCTCGCCGTGCTGGCCGGCCGGCCGGGCTTCCTCGACGGCTGGGTCGCCCGCGCCGTCGACGACGCGGGGTTGTGGACGGTGGTGACGACCTGGCGCGACATCGGGTCCTACCGCCGGGCGCTGAACGGCTACGAGTCGAAGATGACGGTCGTCCCGCTGCTGTCGACCGCGCTGGACGAGCCGTCGGCGTTCGAGGTGCTGGCGACCGCGGGCGGTGCGGCCGGGACCTCCGCGCTGGCCGCCGACGCGGGCACCACCCGGCTCGGTGAGGCATCGGCGCCGGTCGTGGCCACCGACCTCGACGGCTGACCGCGGGCCGGCCCGCTCTCGCAACCGACCTGCGGTTCCGGTGGCAGACCTGCGACACGGCGTCGCGAGGCTGCTCCACCGGAGCAGTCCCGTCGGGTGCCCGGATCCGTAGCGTCTGCGGTGTCAGCACCTCGAGCGCGTCGCCCAGGAGGTTCCCGATGACCAGTGAAGCCCTCGTCCGCAGCCCCCCGGTCCGCGCCCTCGTCGCGTCGCTGGTCTGCGCCGCGGCGCTGGCCGGCGCCGGCGCGTGCAGCAGCGGCGTCAGCTCCGACGGTGCGGCCGCCGGCCCCGCGGCCACCGTCACCGTGACGCGCAGCCAGGCCCCCGCGGACACGCCCAGCGCCGACACGCCCAGCGCCGA
>CAXTBU010000046.1:2651-19656 GCA_964242885.1 uncultured Actinomycetales bacterium | reverse complement strand
GACACGCCCAGCGCCGACACGCCCAGCGCCGAGGCGCCGGCCAGCTCGGCGCCGGGCGGGCTCGCGGTCCCGACGGTGTCGGTGCCCGACCTCACCGACCTCCCGACAGGGCCGGTCGGCGGCGGTTCGACCAGCCCGAGCGGGAGCGCCGGGGCGGTCCCGTTCCCGACGACGGCCGGCGCCACGCTTCCCGCGGGGTTCCCCCTGCCGCCGGGCGCGGTGGTCGGCGGTGTCAACGTGGACGGCCTCGAGACGTCGGGCGTCGTCGCGGTGACCGACGGCAGGGCCGCCTACGACTACTGGCGGACCGCGCTGCCCAAGGCCGGGTACCGGGTGACGCACACCGACGCGGCAGGGGACACCTACGAGATCCGCCTCGCCGGGAACGGGTACAGCAGCGACAACAGCCAGATCGTGATCCGCGGCGGACAGGCGATCGTCCAGCTCGACCGTGAGTGACGCAGGCGCGCCGGGCGGCGCGCGGCCGCACCTGCTGCTCGTCGACGACGACGAGGCCATCACCGGCGTCCTCGGGCCGTTCCTCACCCGCAACGGCTTCTCCGTGAGCACCGCCGCGGACGGCCTGCACGGCCTCGCCGCCGCGCAGGCCGGACGCCCGGACGTGGTGGTCGCCGACGTCGCGATGCCCGGCATGGACGGCCGGGAGATGCTGCGCCGACTCCGTGAGGCGGGCACCTGGACGCCGGTCCTGCTGCTGACCCAGGTCGGTGAGGCCGGTGAACGCGCGCTGGCGCTGGACGAGGGGGCCGACGACTACCTCAACAAGCCGTTCGACCCGGTCGAGCTCGTCGCCCGGGTGCGAGCGGTGCTCCGCCGGGCGGGCGGCGGCCGGCCGCTGTCGGCCCGGGCGGAGGTCGCCGTCGCCGGTGACCTGCGGGTGGACCGCGTCGCCCACCGGGTGTTCCTCGCCGGCCGCGAGTTGGTGCTGACCCCGAAGGCCACGCTGCTGCTGGACTACCTCGTCAGCCACCCCGCGGAGCTGCACACCCGTGAGCGCCTGCTGGAGGTGCTGTGGGGTTACGAACACCCGGTCGGTACCCGCGCGGTGGACAACAGGGTGGCCGAGCTGCGACGGGTTCTCGGCGACGACGCGGCGGCACCGCGCTGGGTCGAGACCGTCCCCGGCGCCGGGTACCGGTTCGTCGCCCCGGTGACCGGGTGACCGTGGACTCGGTGAGCGCTGCTCCAACCGCCCGGCGGCGGACACCGCGGTGGCTGCCGCTGGCCGTCGCCGTCGTTGCCGCGGTCGTCATCGGGCTCGCCGCGCCGCGGTCCCGGTTCTACCTGTTCGTCTCGCCGGCCGTCCCCGTGCTGGTGCTGGGTGTCCTGGGCACCGGCGGCCTGCTCGCCGCGGACACCGTGGGCCGGCGACGGTCGGGCCGGGTGGCCGCCGACGTCGCTGCCGCCCGCTCGGGCGCGGAGCGGGAGCGGCGCCGCTTCGTCGCCCGCCTGGACCACGAACTGAAGAACCCCCTGACCGCGCTGCTCGCCGCGTTGGCCGAGCCCGCGCCGGGCGTTCCGGTCGAACCGGCGGCGCTGCGGACCGCGCGCGACCAGGCGGACCGGGTCCGGCGGCTGCTGACCGACCTCCGCCGGGTCGCCGACGTCGAGACGACCCCGTTGGACCTCGGCCCTGTCGACGTCGCCGCAGTGCTGAGCGAGGCCGTCGGGCTGGTCACAGCGGACAGCGGGCGGCCGGTCAGGCTGGCGCTGCCCACCGCGCCGCGGCCGCTGCCGACGGTGCGCGGCGACGCGGACCTGCTGGTGGTGGCGGTCCACAACGTCGTCGCGAACGCGGTCAAGCACACCCGGCCCGGCGACGTCGTCGAGGTCCGTGCCCGGGAGGCGCCGGGGCCGCCCGCGCAGGTCGTCGTCGAGGTCGCCGACACCGGTCCCGGGGTGCCGCCGGACGAGGTCGACCTGGTCTGGGAGGAGCTCGCCCGCGGCCGCGGTGCGGCCGGCACCCCGGGCAGCGGGATCGGCCTCGCGCTGGTCCGCGTCGTCGTCAGCCGACACGGTGGCACGGCCCGGCTGGACAGCAGGGTCGGCGCCGGGACCGCGGTGACGCTGTCGCTGCCCGTGGCCGGGCCGTCCCCGGACCCGGGCACGATGGAGGCGTGGCCCCCGCCGAGTCCGACCGACCGGAGCTCCCCGACATCGAGTGCTGGCTGACCGACATGGACGGCGTCCTGGTCCACGAGGGCAACGCGCTGCCCGGTGCCAGGGAGTTCCTCGGCCGGCTGCTCGACCGCGAGCGGCGTTTCCTGGTGCTCACCAACAACTCGATGTACACCCCGCGGGACCTGGCCGCCCGGCTGCACCGGACCGGGCTGGAGGTCCCGGAGGAGTCCATCTGGACCTCCGCGCTGGCCACCGCGCGCTTCCTGGCCGACCAGCTGCCGGGCGGGTCCGCGTACGCCCTGGGCGAGGCGGGGCTGACCACCGCTCTGTGGGAGGCCGGCTACACCCTGACCGACAGCGACCCGGACTTCGTTGTGCTGGGCGAGACCCGGACCTACAGCTTCGAGGCGATCACCCGGGCGGTCCGGCTCATCCAGGGCGGGGCCAGGTTCATCGCGACGAACCCGGACAACACCGGCCCGTCGCCGGAGGGCAGCCTGCCGGCGACCGGCGCGGTGGCGGCGATGATCACCGCGGCGACCGGTCGCGAGCCGTACTTCGTCGGCAAGCCGAACCCGATGATGTTCCGGTCGGCGATGAACCGGATCCAGGCGCACTCCGAGACCACGGCGATGATCGGGGACCGGATGGACACCGACGTCGTCGCCGGCATCGAGGCCGGGCTGCGGACCTACCTGGTGCTCACCGGCTCGACCGCGGTCGCGGACATCGAGCGCTACCCGTTCCGGCCGACCCGGGTGCTGCCGTCGATCGCCGAGGTGACGGAACTGATCTGAGCGCGGGCTGATCCCGACCGGGGCCGGGGTCGCCGCTGGCTAGCCTGGGACGGTGCCCACCATCCCGCCGCCCGAGGCTGCCGCGCCCGCGGCCGCCAAGCCGCTGACCCGCACCCAGGTGCTCGACGCCGTCGTCGCGCTGTGCAAGCGCCGCGGGTTCGTCTTCCCCAGCGGTGAGATCTACGGCGGGACCCGGTCGGCGTGGGACTACGGCCCGCTGGGCGCGGAACTCAAGGACAACGTCCGCCGCCAGTGGTGGCAGACGATGGTCCGCGGCCGCGACGACGTCGTCGGCCTGGACAGCTCGGTGATCCTGCCGCGCCAGACCTGGGTCGCCTCCGGCCACGTCGACACGTTCACCGACCCGCTCGTGGAGTCCCTGGTCACCCACAAGCGCTACCGCGCCGACCACCTGCTCGAGGCGTACGAGGCCAGGCACGGCCACCCGCCGGAGAACGGGTGGGACGACGTCCCGGACCCGGACACCGGCGAGCGCGGGAACTGGACCGAGCCGCGGGAGTTCAACGGCCTGCTGAAGACCTTCCTCGGCCCGGTCGACGACGAGTCCGGCCTGCACTACCTGCGCCCGGAGACCGCGCAGGGCATCTTCGTCAACTTCGCCAACGTGCTGAGCAGTGCTCGCAAGAAGCCGCCGTTCGGCATCGGCCAGGTCGGCAAGAGCTTCCGCAACGAGATCACGCCGGGCAACTTCATCTTCCGGACCCGCGAGTTCGAGCAGATGGAGATGGAGTTCTTCGTCGAGCCGGGCACCGACGAGACCTGGCACCAGTACTGGATCGACGAGCGCACCCGCTGGTACACCGACCTCGGGGTGGACCCGGCGAACCTGCGCCACTACGAGCACCCGAAGGAGAAGCTGTCGCACTACTCGACGCGCACCGTCGACATCGAGTACCGGTTCGGCTTCGCCGGCTCGGAGTGGGGTGAGCTGGAGGGCATCGCCAACCGCACCGACTTCGACCTGAGGACGCACGCCCAGCACAGCGGAGCGGAGCTCTCCTACTTCGACCAGGAGAAGGGCGAGCGCTGGGTGCCCTACGTCATCGAGCCGGCCGCCGGCCTGACCCGGTCGATGATGTGCTTCCTCGTCGACGCCTACTCCGAGGACAGCGCTCCCAACGCGAAGGGCGGGGTGGACAAGCGGACGCTGCTGCGGCTGGACCCCCGGCTGGCACCGGTCAAGGCGGCGGTGCTGCCGTTGTCCCGCAACGCCGACCTGTCCCCGGTCGCCCGGGACCTGGCGGCCACCCTGCGCCGGAGCTGGAACGTCGACTTCGACGACGCGGGCGCGATCGGCCGCCGCTACCGCCGGCAGGACGAGGTGGGCACGCCGTTCTGCGTCACGGTCGACTTCGACACCCTGGCGGACCGGGCGGTGACCATCCGGGAGCGGGACTCGATGGCGCAGGAGCGGGTCGGGCTGGACGCGGTCCAGGGCTGGCTGGCCGCGCGGCTCGTCGGCGCCTGAGCGCGTTCACACGCGGCGCACCGCCGGATCCGGACGCTTCGAGACACGAGTTCGTCCGCCCGGGCACGTCCCGCCCTGGTCGGGTCAGCGTCCGGCGTCAACTCGTGTCCGAAAGTGTCCGGTCCGTGAGGCAAAACGGTCGCGGGCGGCCTCGATCGCCGCGAGCACGGCGTCGGGTGACGTCACGACGGTCCGGTACGGGAAGCGGAGCGTGGGCATCCCGTGGCCGAGGGCGGTGGCGCTCCGGCCGGCGTCGCGGACCTGGTCGTCCGACGAGCTGTGGCTGGCGAAACCGTCGGCCTCCACGACCAGCCAGCCGTCCACGACGAAGTCGACCCGCCCGACGTCGCGGATCCACACCTGGGACCGGATGTCGGTGATCCCGGCCTCGAGCATGCGGCAGCGCAAGGCGGACTCGAGGACCGATTCGGCGCGCGGATCGGCGTGGTCGAGCACCCACCGGGCCCGGCGGCGGCCACCGCTCGGGAACCGCGCGCAGAGGTCGGCCAGGTCGACGAGGTGGTCCCGCAGGACCGCGTCCAGGACGACGAGAGCCTCCAGTGCCGGCCGGCAGCGGATGACCTGCTCGACCGCGTCGGTCAGGGTCACCGGCTCTGCGCTGCCGCGGGGGACCGCCGGTCCTCGGTGCAGGACGACGGCCCGGGTGGGCGGCCGTGCACTCGCCGCGAGCACGTGCGGGCGGGCCGGCTCGACGAGGACGCCGACCCCGTGGGCCCGCACCGCCGTCAGACACGCCGGCTGAGCGCGCAGCCGGCGGGCCAGCACCACGTCGCGGGGCGCGTCTGGGCAGGCGACGACGCCGTGTCCGACGGACACCAGTTCACCGGCAGCCAGCGCCGACCCGACCCGTGACCGGCCGACGCCGGCAGCGGCGAGTTCGGCGCCGGTCGCGGCACCGCCCAAGGAGGCGACCGTCAGCCGGGTGGACCGGGCACGGTCCGCCCCCGACGTGGTCACCCGGCCAGCGTCGGCGGCCGTGCACGACGCGAGCCGAGCCGAGCCGGTCCCGTGGACGACGGCCGCGCCAGCGGGGTGCGTGGGCGACAGGGCTGGGCTCCGGGCCGCGCCGGGGTCACCGCGGTAGGGTCTGGCAACCGTGAGCCCGGTGCCGGATCTGCTGTCCCGACAGGCGATCCGGCCGTCGGGGCCGCTGCGGGCCTGGCAGCGCGACGCCCTCGAGGCCTACTTCGCGGACCGCCCCGAGGACTTCCTGGTCACCGCGACCCCGGGCTCGGGCAAGACGACCTTCGCCCTCGAGCTGGCCGGCCGGCTCGTCGCGCAGCGCGAGGTGGACCGGGTCGTGGTGGTCTGCCCGACCGACCACCTGCGGACGCAGTGGGCCGCCGCCGCGCACGCCGCGGGCCTGCAGCTGGACCCGGCGCTGCCCAACGAGGTCGGCCCGGTCCGGCCCGGGATGGACGGCTACGTCGCCACCTACGCCCAGGTCGCCGCCCGGCCGCGGGTGCACCGGGCCCGGGTCGAGCACGCCCGGACCCTGGTCGTGCTGGACGAGGTCCACCACGCCGGAGACCGGCTGTCCTGGGGCGAGGCGGTCGAGGAGGCGTTCACCCCCGCGCGGCGCCGGCTGTCGCTGACCGGCACCCCGTTCCGGACCCGGCCCGGCGAGACGATCCCGTTCGTCCGGTACCGCAGCGAACCGGACGGGGCGCTGCGCAGCACCGCCGACGTCGGGTACGGGTACGCCGCCGCGCTTGCCGACGGGGTCGTGCGCCCGGTGGTGTTCGCCGCCTACACCGGGGTCTCCCGATGGCTGAACAGCGCCGGTGAGGTGGTCAGCGCCAGCCTGTCCGGGGACGACACCCGCGACGTCGAGGCCGCGGCCTGGCGGACGGCGCTGGACCCGGGCGGCCAGTGGGTCCCGCACGTGCTGGCCGCGATGGACGACCGGATCAGCCACCTGCGCGCGGCCGGGATGCCGGGCGCGGCCGGGATCGTGCTGGCCTCCGACGTCGCCGATGCCCGCGCCTACGCCGAGGTCGCCGAGCGGGTGACCGGCCGGGCGCCGGTGGTGGTGACCTCCGACGACCCGGCGGCCAGTGCCCGGCTGGCCGCGTTCGCCGGGTCCGACGACCGGATGGTGGTCTGCGTCCGGATGATCTCCGAGGGCGTCGACATCCCGCGCGCGGCCTGCCTGGCCTGGCTGACCAGCTACCGCACGCCGCTGTTCTTCGCCCAGGCCGTCGGCCGCGTCGTCCGCGCCCGGCGACCCGGTGAGCAGGCGACCGTCTTCCTGCCGGCGGTCCGGCCGCTGCTGGCGCTGGCCGCGGAGCTGGAGTCCGAGCGCGACCACGTCGTCCCCCCGCCGCCGGTCGCCGAGGAGCTGCCCGAGCCGAGGGAGCCGAAGGAGCGGACCGAGCCCGACGGGGTCGGCGGCTTCGAGGCGCTGGCGGCCGAGGCCGAGTTCGCGCACGTCCTGCACGGCGGGCGGGCGGTCACCGGGTTCGAGCCGGTGTCGGTCGACGAGGCCGACGAAGAGGTGCTGGGACTGCCCGGCCTGCTCTCGCCGGTGCAGACGGCCGCGCTGCTGGCCCGCCGCGACGCGGACCTGCGCCGGCGGGCGGTCGGGCGACACCCCGCACCGGCTGCCGACGCCGCGCCGCCCGCGGAGCCCGCCGCCTGGCAGCAGGTCGGCGACCTGCGCCGGGAGGTCAACCACCTCGTCGCCCGGGTCGCGGCCCGCACCGGCGAGCCGCACGGCCGGATCCACGCGACGCTGCGCAGCGCCGTGCCCGGCCCGCCGAGCGCGACCGCGCCGGTGGCGGTGCTGCGCGCGCGTCGTGACCGGCTGCTCGCCTGGGCCTGAGCCCCGGCCGGGCGCGAGCCGGTGCGAGCATGGACCGGTGACCGCTGTCCTGGACCGTCCCGCTGCCCGGACGGCCGCGCCGCCGCTGCGCCTGGGCCCGCTGACCGTGGACCCGCCGGTCGTCCTGGCGCCGATGGCCGGGGTCACCAACGCCGCGTTCCGCACGCTGTGCGCCGAGCAGGGTGCCGGCCTGTACGTCTGCGAGATGATCACCAGCCGCGGCATCGTCGAGCGCGACCCCAAGACCCTGGACATGCTGACCTTCGGCGCCGCCGAGACCACCCGGTCGGTGCAGCTCTACGGCGTCGACCCGGTCACGGTGGCCGCGGCGGTCACCGTCCTGGTCACCGAGCACGACGTCGCCCACGTCGACCTGAACTTCGGCTGCCCGGTCCCGAAGGTGACCCGCCGCGGCGGCGGCGCGGCGCTGCCGTGGAAGCGCGCGCTGTTCGCCGACATCGTCGGGTCGGCCGTCCGGGCCGCCGCTCCCGCCGGCGTCCCGGTGACGGTCAAGACCCGCCTGGGCATCGACGAGGACCACCTGACCTACCGCGACGCCGGCCGCATCGCCCAGCAGCAGGGGGCGGCGGCGATCACCCTGCACGGGCGGACCGCGGCCCAGGCCTACTCCGGCGAGGCCGACTGGGCGCCGATCGCCGAGCTCGCCGCCGAGCTGGACATCCCGGTGCTGGGCAACGGCGACGTCTGGGAGGCCGCCGACGCGCTCCGGCTGTTGGACACCACCGGCGCTGCGGGCGTCGTGGTCGGGCGCGGCTGCCTGGGCCGGCCGTGGCTGTTCCGCGACCTCGCCGCCGCCTTCGCCGGCCGGCCCCTGCCGGAGCAGCCGGCGGCGGGGGAGGTCACCGCGACGATGCGCCGGCACGCCGAGCTGCTGGCCGGGCTGATGGGCGAGCCCCGCGGGCTCGCCGACTTCCGCAAGCACGTGGCCTGGTACCTCAAGGGGTTCGCGGTCGGCTCGGAGGTCCGCGCCGCGCTCGGCCGGGTCGCGACGCTGGCCGAGCTCGACGGCCTGCTGGCCCGGATCGACCCCGACCAGCCGAACCCGGCCGACGCCCGCGGCACCCCCCGCGGCCGCCAGGGCAGCCCGCGCCGGGTCGCGCTGCCGGAGGGCTGGCTGGACGGCCGCGACGACCGGCCGGACCGGGCCGGGAACGGGCGCGGCCTGGCCGACGCCGAGCTCGACGTCTCCGGCGGCTGACGCCGGTGGCCGAGCGCGTCCCGCCCGGGTACACCGACAGCGACGTCGCCCGGCTCGTCGCGGAGGGCGAGAAGACCGCGCACCGCAGCCCGTTCGCCCGCGACCGTGCCCGGGTGGTGCACTCCAGCGCGCTGCGCCGCCTCGCCGCCCGCACCCAGGTCCTCGGGCCGAACGCCGACGACTTCGTCCGCAACCGGCTGACCCACTCCCTGGAGGTCGCGCAGGTCGGCCGCGAGCTGGGCCAGGCACTGGGCTGCGACCCCGACGTGGTCGACGCCGCCTGCCTGTCCCACGACATCGGCCATCCGCCGTTCGGCCACGACGGGGAGGCCGCGCTGGACGAGGTCGCCGGCCCGTGCGGTGGGTTCGAGGCCAACGCCCAGACGCTGCGGCTGCTCACCCGGCTGGAGGCCAAGACCACCGCCCCGGACGGCAGCCCCGCCGGGCTCAACCTGACCCGGGCGACGTTGGACGCGGCGACCAAGTACCCGTGGACCCGCGCCGGGCACCGGCACACCGGGCCGGGCGTGCGCCGCAAGTACGGGGTCTACGCCGACGACCTCGCGGTGTTCGGCTGGGTGCGCAGCGGGGGGCAGCCGCCGCTGCCGGGCGCCCGGTGCGTCGAGGCGCAGGTGATGGACTTCGCCGACGACGTCGCGTACTCGGTGCACGACGTCGAGGACGCGGTGGTCGGCGGCGGGCTGGACCTGCGGGTGCTCGGCGACGCCGGCGTGCTGGCGGAGCTGGCGGCGGTCTGCCGGGAGCGGTACCTGCCCGACCTCGACGACGCCGAGTTGACGGCCGCCCGCGACGAGCTGACCGGGCCCGACTGGTGGCCGCGGCGGCCCTACGACGGCACCCGCCGCTCGCTGGCCGGCCTCAAGGACGTCACCAGCCGGCTCGTCGGCCGGTTCACCGGTGCGGCGCTGGCCGGTACCCGGCAGCGGTACGGCGACGGCCCGCTCACCCGGTACGCCGCCGACCTGGTGGTCGCCCGCGAGACGACGGTCGCCATCGCGCTGCTGAAGTCGCTGGCCGCCCGGTTCGTGATGGACGCCGCCGAGCACGTGGCCCGCCGCGGGCGGCAGCGGGAGGTGCTGCTCGCGCTGTCCGCCGCGCTGGTCGCCGGCGGCGGGGCGGTGCTGGAGCCGCCGTTCGCCGGTGACCTGGCGGCGGCCGGCGGCGACGCCGCCCGGCTGCGGGTCGTCGTCGACCAGGTCGCCTCCCTGACCGACGTGTCCGCGCTCGCCTGGCACGCCCGGCTGGTGGGCGGCCCGGTCCCGGTGGGCGACGCGGTCCAGGTGCCGACTCGGTCTTGGCAGTGACCGCCGATTGGTTTACCGTCTGAACGAACTGGTCGACGGCCGTGGACGGCGGGAGGTGCGGACGTGTTGCGCCCCCTCGCCGACCCGACCGGGCCGGCCGGCTCGCCGGACGTCCGGCGGGCCAACCTCGGCCGCGTGCTCGGCGTGCTCCGCCAGGTCGGGCCGGTCTCGCGGGCGGGTCTGGCGGCCGCGACCGGGCTGACGAAGGCCACCGTCTCGGCGGTGGTGGCCGACCTGTCCACCCGCGAACTGCTCGTCGAGGGCGACGTCGTCCGCGGCGGCGGGGTCGGCCGGCCCGGTCGGCTGGTGGACCTCGCCGGCGCCCCGGTCCGGGCGGTCGGCGTCGAGGTGAACACCGACCACCTCACCGCGGTGGTGCTCGACCTGTCGGGCCGCGTCTGCTGGCGCCAGCGGGTCGCGTTCGACGTACGCGGCGGCACCGCCGCCACCGCGGTCGGCCGGCTCGCCGAACTCGTCGCGGAGGCGCTGACCGAGGTCCGGTCCCCCCGGCACCGGCTGCTCGGCGTCGCCGTCTCGATCCCGGGGCTGGTCGACGCGGACAGGGCGACGGTCGTGTCGTCACCGAACCTGCCGCTGTCCGGGACCGACGTCCCGGCGCACCTGCACCGCCGGCTCCCGGGCGAGCTGGCCGGGGTGACGATCACCGTGGCCAACGACGCCGACCTCGCCGCCACCGCCGAGTACCGCGCCGAGTACACCTCGACGGTGCGCCCCGAGGAGTCGGGGACCGACCTGGTGTACCTGACCGGGGAGGTCGGGGTCGGCGCGGGGATCGTCGTCGGCGGACGCGTGCTGCGCGGCAGCGGCGGGTTCGCCGGCGAGATCGGTCACCTTCCCGTCCCGGGTGCCACCGAGCGCTGTGGCTGCGGCCGGATCGGCTGCCTGGAGACGGTCGCGGGCCTGGAGGCCCTGCTCCGCGCCGGCGGCATCACGTCGGGCCGGTCGGCCGGGGACTCCTGCTCCCGGCTGGCCGAGCTGGTCGGGCTGGCACGGGCCGACCCCGCCGTCCGCGCGGAGCTGGGGCGCGCCGGGAACGCCCTGGGCTACGGCGTGTCGGTGCTGGTCAACGTGCTGGACCCGAGCCGCATCGTCCTCGGCGGGGCGTTCGCCGTCCTGGCCGAGCACCTGATCCCGGCGGCGGAGGCGGAGATGCGCCGGCGGGCGGTGGCGCCGTCGGCCCGGCACCGGCTGGTCGCCTCGACCGTGGGTCCCGATGCGGCCGCACTGGGCGCGGGCGCGGCCGTGCTCGACGCGCTGTTCGCCGACCCGTCGGCGGTCCTGCCCCGGCCCGTCGAGGACCGGCTCGCCGGCGACCGCCCCCTAGATCCGTCCGTCCACCACCCGCCCGCGGCCGTCCCGGCCACCGGGCACGCCATCGAAGGAGCACTCGTATGACCGCCCCGACCGCGACCGACGCCGGCCGCTACACCCCGACCAAGGCCGACAACTTCACCTTCGGGCTCTGGACCATCGGCTGGCCGGCCGCCGACCCGTTCGGCTCCGAGACCCGCCCGCCCCTGGACACCGTCGAGGCCGTCGAGCACCTGGCCGAGCTCGGTGCCGCGGGGATCACCTTCCACGACGACGACCTGTTCCCGTTCGGGTCCGACGACGCCACCCGCGACGGCGAGATCGCCCGGCTGAAGAAGGTGTGCGAGGCCACCGGGATGACCATCCCGATGGTCACCACCAACCTGTTCAGCCACCCGGTCTTCCGCGACGGCGGCCTGACCAGCAACGACCGTTCGGTCCGCCGCTTCGCGCTGCGCAAGGTGCTGCGCAACGTCGACCTGGCCGCCGACCTCGGCGCCCAGACCTTCGTCATGTGGGGTGGCCGCGAGGGCTCCGAGACCGGCGCCGGCAAGGACGTGCGCGCCGCGCTGGACCGCATGCGCGAGGGCATCGACACCGTCGCCGGCTACATCAAGGACTCCGGCTACGGCCTGCGGATCGCCATCGAGCCGAAGCCGAACGAGCCCCGCGGCGACATCCTGCTGCCGACGGTCGGCCACGCGCTGGCCTTCATCGAGCAGCTGCAGCACTCCGACATCGTGGGCGTCAACCCGGAGACCGGGCACGAGGAGATGTCGAACCTCAACTACCCGCACGCGATCGCGCAGGCGCTGTGGAGCAACAAGCTGTTCCACATCGACCTCAACGGCCAGAACGGGCCGAAGTTCGACCAGGACCTGCGCTTCGGCGCCGGCAACCTGCGCGCGGCCTTCTGGCTCGTCGACCTGATCGAGAGCAGTGACTACACCGGCCCGCGGCACTTCGACTACAAGCCGAGCCGCACCGAGAGTCCCGAGCAGGTCTGGGACTCCGCGCTGGGCAACATGGCGAACTACCTGATGCTCAAGGAGCGCGCGCTGGCGTTCCGGGCCGACCCGGAGGTCCAGCAGGCGCTGGCCGCCTCCCGCGTCCCGGAGCTGTCCGAGCCCACGCTGACCGCGGGTGAGTCGCTGGCCGACTTCCGCGCGGAGAGCTTCGACCCGGACGCGTGGGCGCAGCAGGGCTACGCCTTCGACGCCCTGGACCAGCTCGCGATGAAGCACCTCATGGGCGCCGTCTGACGGCTGTCCCGACCGGCACCGGGCTGCGCTCCCCGCGCAGCCCGGTGCCGATCACCGCGGTCCCGATCAGGGCCGCGAGCAGTGCTCCCAGCGTGCCGAGGGACAGGTCGCCGAGGGTGTCGCGGTAGGCGGTGGCCTCCTCGGCACCGCCGCGGATGAACGTGGCGTACTCGGCGAGCTCCCAGCCGAGGGCGGCCAGGCAGCCGGCGCCGGTCGCCAGCAGCACCGCCACCCAGCGCGGCAGCGACCGCGGCAGAACGGCGACGAGCGCCCCGGTCAGCAGCGCCCAGTTGACGAAGTGGGCGGCGTCGTCGAACCACCCGACCCGGTCGAAGGCGTCGACGGCGTTGCCCAGCAGGTCGACGAGCCAGGGCAGGCCGAACAGCAGATCCGCCCCGACGGGGTAGCGCAGCGGGGACCCCCGGCGCCGGGCGAGCAGGTACCCGAGCGGGACGACGAGCAGCGCGAGCGGGTAGGCCACCGCGCGCCCGGCCATCGCCTTGCCGGCGAACCGCTCCCAGTTGGGGAACGCGAGCGCGAGTGCCAGCAGGGCGAGGACGGCTGCCTTGACCGCGAGGTCGGCGGCCACCAGCGTGCGGCGCCGCCCGTCCACGCGTTCCCCGCCGTCCACGCGGCCATCTTCCCGGCCACTCCTAGACTCGCCGGTGTGCCAGGCCGGATCCGCGAAACCGATGTCGCCGAGGTCCGCGACCGGGTCCGGATCGAGGACGTGGTCGGCCAGTACGTCGCGCTGAGGCGGGCCGGCGGGGGGTCGCTGAAGGGCCTGTGCCCGTTTCACGACGAGCGCACCCCCAGCTTCCAGGTGACGCCGACCCGGGGCCTGTACTACTGCTTCGGCTGCGGCAAGGGCGGCGACGTCATCGGCTTCCTGCAGGAGATCGAGGGCCTGTCCTTCGTCGACGCGGTGGAGCGGCTGGCCGCGCGGGCCAACGTCCCGCTGCAGTACGAGCAGGGGGCCCGCCCGACCGGCCCGCGGCGCCCGGCGGCCGGGCAGCGCCAGCGGATCGTCGAGGCCAACCAGGCCGCCCAGCAGTGGTTCGCCGAGCAGCTGGCCAGCTCGCCGGAGGCGGCTCCGGCCCGGCAGTTCCTGGCCTCCCGGGGCTTCGACCAGGCTGCGGCGCTGCGGTTCGGCGTCGGGTACGCCCCCCGCAACGCCGGCGCCGTGTTGGACGTGCTCCGCGCCGCCGGGCACGACGGGGACCTGCTGGTCACCGCCGGGATCGCCGGGCAGGGCCGCACGGGGCTGTACTGCAGGTTCCGCGGCCGGCTGCTGTGGCCGATCCGCGAGCTGTCCGGCGACGTCGTCGGGTTCGGCGCGCGCCGGCTGTACGACGACGACGTCGTCGAGGCCAAGTACCTGAACACCCCGGAGACGCCGGTCTACCGCAAGAGCGCGCTGCTCTACGGCGCCGACCTCGCCCGGCGGGACATCGGGCTGCGCAGCCAGGCCGTCGTCGTCGAGGGGTACACCGACGTGATGGCCGCGCACCTGGCCGGGGTGACCACGGCGGTCGCCACCTGCGGGACGGCGTTCGGCGAGGAGCACGCCTCGGTGCTGCGGCGGCTGCTGATGGACGACGACGGCATGCGCGGGGAGGTGGTGTTCACCTTCGACGGCGACGCCGCCGGCCGGCGCGCGGCCGAGCGGGCCTTCCACTCCACCGACGACCGGTTCGTCGGGCAGACCTACGTCGCGATCGAGCCCGACGGCCGGGACCCGTGCGACCTGCGGCTGGCCGCCGGCGACGCGGCGGTCCGCGAGCTGGTCGCCAGCCGGGTCCCGCTGTACCGCTTCGTGCTGCAGGCCACCGTCGCCGACTTCGACCTGGACCGGGCCGACGCCCGGGTGGACGCGGTACGCGCCGGCGGGGTCTACCTGCGCTCGGTCCGCGACCGGTCCAAGCGCGACGGCTACCTGCGCGAGCTGGCGAACCTGACGAACTTCGGCAACGACCCGGACGAGGTGCGGCGGATCCTGGCCGAGAAGGTCCCGGAGACCTCCGACAGCCGCCGCCGGCCCGGCCCACGGCCGGCCGACGATGCGGCGGCGCCGGCGGTCACCGCCCTGGCGCTGCCGCGGGAGCCCCGCACGCCGCGGCAGCGGATGGAGCACGAGCTGGCGCAGTACGCCGTGCAGGCGCCGCGGCTGCTGCCCGCCGACTTCGACGCACTGGACCCGGCGACCTGGTCCGATCCCGCCTACGCCGCGGTCGCCCGGCTGGTCGCGGCGGTCGGCGGGACGGCAGCGGCGCCGGAGTCCGCCGACGGCGGGGACGGCCCGGCGTCGTCGGGTGCCGGGCGGGGATGGGTGCAGACGCTGCGCACCGCGGCCGCCGAGCCGGGCCTGGACGGGGTGGTCACGGCGCTGGCGGTCACCGACCTGTCGCCGGACGCGCGGTGGGCCGACGGGCTGACCGCCCGGCTGGCGGCGATCGGGGTGGGTGCCAAGGTGGCCGCGATGAAGGCGACCGTCCAGCGGATGCGCCCGGACACCGAGACCGAGCGCTACAACAAGCTGTTCGCCGAACTGATCGCCCTGGAGGCGCAGCGCCGCGCGCTGCGCGAGAGAGGACTCGAGACGCAGTGACGACTTCCGGTACCGCAGCGGAGCAGCCCGGCACGCGCACCTTGGTCGCCGGGCCTCGCACCTTGGTTGCGGGAGTCGACTCCTCGACCCAGTCGACCAAGATCGTCGTCTGCGACGCGGCCACCGGAGCAGTGGTGGCCGTCGGTCGCGCCGCGCACCCGGAGGGCACGGAGGTGTCCGCCGACGCGTGGTGGACGGCGCTGCAGGCGGCCGCGGCGGAGCTGCCCGCGGACGTGCTGGCCGACCTGGCCGCGGTCTCGGTCGGCGGCCAGCAGCACGGGATGGTCACCGTCGACGCCGACGGCGGGCTGGTCCGGGACGCGCTGCTGTGGAACGACACCCGCTCCGCGCCCGCGGCCGCGGACCTGATCGAGGAGCTCGGCGGCGCCAAGGCCTGGGCCGACGCCACCGGGTCGGTGCCGGTGGCCTCGATCACCGCGACCAAGCTGCGCTGGCTGGCCGACGCCGAGCCGGACGCCGCCGCGCGGACCGCGCAGGTGATGCTCCCGCACGACTGGCTGACCTGGCGGCTGCTCGGCGGCGGGCCCGGCGCGACCGGCGTCGAGGCGACCACCGACCGCGGCGACGCCAGTGGCACCGGCTACTGGAGCCCGGCGTCCGACGGCTACCGGGAGGACCTGCTGCGCTTGGCGCTGCGGCGCCCGACCGGCGGGCTGCCGCGGCTGCCGCGGGTGGTGGCGCCGGGCGCGTCGCCGGGCCGGACCGCGGCCGGCACCCCGCTGGGCGAGGGCCTCGTCGTGGGCCCGGGAACCGGGGACAACATGGGCGCCGCCCTCGGCCTCGGCCTGGTGCCCGGCGACGTCGCGGTGTCGCTGGGCACGTCGGGGGTGGTGTCGGCCTGGCACGACCAGGCGTCCGGTGACCCGTCCGGCTTCGTCGCCGGGTTCGCCGACGGCACCGGCCACTTCCTGCCGCTGGTCTGCACGCTGAACGCCGCCCGGGTGCTGTCGGCGACCGCCGCGATGCTGGGCACCGACCTGGACGGGCTGACCGAGCTGGCGCTGTCCGCGCAGCCGGGCGCCGGCGGACTGACCCTGCTGCCCTACCTCGACGGCGAGCGGACGCCCAACCTGCCGGATGCCGCCGGGTCGTTGCACGGGCTGCGCCGGTCCACCATGACGCCGGCCAACCTGGCGCGGGCAGCGGTCGAGGGGATGCTCTGCGGCCTGGCCGACGGGATCGACGCGCTGCGGGCACAGGACATCGCCATCGGCCGGGTGCTGCTCATCGGCGGCGCGGCCCGCAACGGCGCCGTCCAGCAGGCGGCGCCGATCGTGTTCGGCACGCCGGTGACCGTTCCGGCCGACGGCGAGTACGTCGCGCTCGGCGCGGCGCGGCAGGCCGCGTGGGCGCTGTCCGGCGCCGACGAGCCGCCGGCGTGGTCCGCGGCGGTCGACACGACGCTGGACGGCCCGACCGACCCGGCAGCGGGCCGGGCGGTGCGCGCTGCCTACGCCGCCGCGCGGGACGCGCTCTACCCGGCCTGACCGACCCCACGCCGGCGCTTGCGCCGGGGCCAGCGAATACAGTCGGTGATCGTGTCGATCCTCACCGTGTGCACGGCGAACCTGTGCCGGTCCCCGCTGCTCGAGCGGGTGCTGCAGGGGTCGCTGGACCGTGCGCTCGGGCCGCGCTCGATCGTCGTCCGCAGCGCCGGGACGCGGGCCCGCCCGGGCGTCGAGTCGCCGCCGATCGTCCGTGAGCTGGTCGCCGCGAACGCGGGGGACCCGACCGGGATGCTGTCCCGCGAGCTGACGCCGGAGCTGGTCGGCGGTGCCGCGCTGGTCCTCGCCGCGACCCGGGAGCACCGCGCCGCCGTCGTCCGGCTGAACCGGTCCGGCCTGCGCACCGCCTTCACCGTCCGCGAGTTCGGCCGGTTGCTGGACGACCTGGACCGGGCGGACGGGGCCGACCTGCCCGGACTCGTCCGGGCGGAGCCCGATCTGCCCGGACTCGTCCGGGCGG
>CAXTBU010000046.1:0-2551 GCA_964242885.1 uncultured Actinomycetales bacterium | reverse complement strand
CTGCCCGGACTCGTCCGGGCGGAGCCCGATCTGCCCGGACTCGTCCGGGCGGTCGCCGCGCGGCGCGGCACGCTGCCGCCGGTACCGGCCGACGACGACGCGATCCAGGACCCGATCGGGCGCCGTCGTGCCGCCTACGAGGCCGTCCTCGCCCAGGTGCTGCCCGTCGTCGGGGCGCTGACCGCAGCCCTGGGGCGGACGCCCGGCCGTTGACGGTCCGCGGGTGACGCGCCGCCGGCTGCTGGCCCTCCTCGTCGGCATCCCGCTGCTGGTCGTGGCGGCCGCGGCCGCCTGGCTGGGCGTCCGCGGTGCGCTGGCGGTCGGGCACCTGCGGGCCGCGGCCGCCGCCGTCCCCGCGATCCGCGCCGACGTGCTGGCCGGGGACACCACCGCCGTCCGCCCGCGGGTGGACCGGTTCGCCGGCGACACCGCTGCCGCACACCGGCTCACCCGCGACCCGGTGTGGTCCGCGGCGACCCGGCTGCCCGGGGTGGGGGACGACCTGCGGGCGGTCCGCACGGTGTCGGCGGTGGCCGACCGGGTCGCCGCCGGCGTGCTGCAGCCGCTCGCCGGCCCCCGGGGGCTGGGCGCGCTGACCGCAGCCCGCGCCCGCGGCGCCGGGCCGGCACCCCTGGTGGCTGCCCTGGCCGCGGCCCAGGGTCCACTGGCCGGCGCCCAGCAGCAGCTGCGGGCGGGCACCGCCGAGCTCGCCGCCGTGGACACACGTCGCCTGGACCGGCGCGTCGCCGGCCCGACGGTCCAGCTGCGGAACCGGCTGGTCGCCGCCGACACCGACCTCGACACGGCCGTCCGCGCCTCCCGGGTGGTGCCCGCCATGATCGGCGGCGAGCAGCCGCGGACCTACCTCGTGCTGTTCCAGAACCTGGCCGAGGCGCGGTCACTGGGCGGGGTGCCGAGCGCGTTCGCGGTGGTCCGGGCACAGCGGGGGACCGTCACCCTGCTCGCGCAGGGGTCCTCGGGGGACGTCGGCCCGTTCCGCACGCCGGTCCTCGACCTCGGCCCGGGGTACCGGCAGCTGCTGGCCGACCGCACCGGCCGGTACCTGCAGGACGTCACCGCTGCGCCGTGGTTCCCGGACACGGCGGTGCTGGCCCGGGAGATGTGGCGAAGGACGTCCGGACAGCTGGTCGACGGTGTCGTCGCGACCGACCCGGTGATGCTCTCCCGGCTGATGGCGGTCACCGGCCCGATCCCGCTGCCCGGCGGCGGCACCGTGGGGGCCGCCGGCATCTCCGAGCTCGTGCAGAGCGAGGTCTACCGCCGCTACCCCGATCCGGCGGTCCAGGACCGGTTCTTCGCCGGGACCGCGGCCGCCGCCTTCTCCGCCCTCGTCCGGTACCGGGGCGACCCGGTGGCACTGGTGCGGGCTGCCGCCGGCGGTGTGACCGAGGGGCGGCTGCTGGTCTGGGACGCCCGCCCGGCGGTGCAGGCGTCACTGACCGGAACCGTCCTGGCCGGAGTTCCCGGGGGCACCGCCGCGCCCGGCGCCGAGCGGCCGCTGGTCGCGGTGTACCTCAACGACGGCACGGGTTCGAAGATGAGCTGGTACCTGCGCCGCGAGGTCCGGGTGACCGAGGGCGAGCGGTCGCCGGACGGTCTCCGGCGGTTGCGGGCGCGGGTGGTGCTGTCCTCGACGGCGCCGGCGACCGGGCTCTCCGGCTACGTCACCGGGGCCGGGCTGCACGGCGTCCCGCCCGGGACGATGCGGGTGACGGTGTGGGCGGTCGGATCCGGCGCCGGCAGCGTCGTGGGCGTCCGCCTGGACGGCCGGGCGACCCCGCTGGGTGCCTACCGCCTGCACGGGCGCCCGGTCGGCGCGCTGACCGTCGACGTGGCTCCCGGCGGTACCCGGGCGCTCGACTTCGACCTGCTCGCGCCGCCCGGCCGCGGCTCACCCCGGGTGGTGCTGCAGCCGATGGTGCAGTGAGCGGTGACGACGATCAACAGGACCGACCCCGCGCGTGGAGGCACCTGATAACTTTCCGCTGTCGGATGAGTACGGACAGTGATTTTCTGCCCTCCGACATGGCTGCGCGACGACGTTGTCCGCTCCAGTCCGTGTCGGGTGGTGCCTCGGACTGTCAGGCGCCGGAGGAAGCAGGAGAACCAATGTTCCGTCGTCTTCTCGTCGTCGCGGCCGCGTCGGCCGCAGCCCTGTTCGTGGCGCCGGTCGCCGCGTTCGCGGGCACGGACGCGTATGTCGTCGTCACCGAGCCCGCCGTGGTCAGCGCCTCCACCGTCGGGGAGGGTGGCGCGGTCACCTTCGGCGGCGCCGGCTTCGCCGCCGGCACGCCGGTCACCGTCGACGTCACGTATCTCTCCGGCGGGACCGGCCAGTCGGCTCCCATCACCACGCGCGTCGTCGACACGGGTTCTGCCAACTCCGCCGGGGTCTTCAGCACCACGCTGGAGCTGACAGTTCCCGGCGTCGCTCAGCTCACCGCGACCGGCCAGACCCCGGAGTCCACGATCCTCAAGCTGACCTCGACCGTGACCGTCCTCGACACGGACGGCTCGCAGTCCGACGGCA
>CAXTBU010000045.1:5932-25824 GCA_964242885.1 uncultured Actinomycetales bacterium | reverse complement strand
CCGGTCGGCGCAGCTCACCCGGTCGGCGCAGCTGCCGCCGTAGGCGACCGGAACGTCAGGTCGCCCGGGGGGCGCCGGGACGCCGCCGGTGGGAACGCGAGCAGCACGACACCGGCGACGAGGTCCCAGGCCATGATCGCGTCGACGGCGACCCGTTCCGCAGCCCCGGCGTACGGCGAGGTGAGCAGGGCGGCCAGCGCCAGGACACCGAGCAGTCCCACCACGCCCAGGGCCGTGCTGGCGGTACCGAACCAGCGCGGGGCACCGAGCTCCCGCCATCGGCGACCCGCCAGGAGCGCCACGGTGTTGCCGCCCAGGATTGCCAGGGTGGCCCCGGTGTAGTGGTAGACGACGGTCCCGTCGGCCGTCGCGGCCGTGGACCCGTGGAAGACGCCGGTGAGGCCGTACCCGAGCCCTTCGAGAGCGGCCACCACGAGCAGGGCCGTGCGCGTCCGCCCCTGGAGAGCCCCCCGCAGGAGCAGCCACGCGACCAGGACGAGCACTCCGTGGGCGATGAAGGCCGTGTTCATCGCGTCGTGCCGCGGGGAGCAGACCACCCGTTCCTGGTAGGTGGTGCAGTCGGGGGCGCCGAGGTCGCTGATGTAGTTGGCGGTGTAGCTGTAGGGCGGGTTCGTCCACCCCCTGGCGGCCACCACCTCGAGCACGAGGTACTGCAGACCGGCGAACAGCAGCAGCGCCCCGGCCACCCCGCGTACGGCCCGGTGCGGGTCCCGGTGGGCGACGGTGCCGCCCGTGCCGGTCGGGGTCGCGGCGCCGACGTTCCGGGCCGGGGTGGGCTGGCTCATCCGCCCGGCCCCCTTCTGCGCGGGTGCCCCGTCCGGGCCGGGAACGGGTCGGACGCCGCCGGGTCGCCGGCGCCCGGGCCCGATCCTGCCGCGATGCTGCCGGTGGGCAACTCGCTGCCGAAGACCTCGTCTGGCTGTCCGGCCAGCCCGACCCCGTCGGCAGCCGAGGTGCGGGGCGGTCCAGCTGACCTGTCGGTCGTAAGGTGACCTGCGTGACCTCCCCGCTCGCACCGTCCCCCGCGGTCGCCGCCCGGGAACGCAACCGCCGCGGGGAGGGTGGGCGGCTGCGGGCGGACATCCTCCGGGCCGCGGCGGAGCTGTTGGACGAGACCGGTGACGAGCAGGCGGTCACGCTGCGGGCGGTGGCCCGTCGGGTGGGCATCGCCGCACCGTCGATCTACGCCCACTTCCCCGACCGGCAGGCGATCATGCTGGCGATCGTCCGGGATGCCTTCGCGTCGTTGCGCGACCAGCTGGTGGCAGCCGGGGACGCGGCCGGTGCCGATCCGGTGACCCGGCTGCGCGCGGTCTGTGCCGCCTACCTGGACTTCGCCCGGACGCGGCCGCAGCGGTACCGGGTCATGTTCGGCGGACTGTGGAATGCCGCCACGGCGCTGCAGAGCGCGGCCGTCACCGAGGACGAGGCCGCCGCGCTGGGTCAGGACGCGTTGGGGGTGCTGGTGGCGAGCCTGCAGGAGTGCGTGGCGGCCGGCCGCTCGGCCAGCACCGACCCGTTCGCCGACACCGTCGCCCTGTGGGTGGCCCTGCACGGACTGGCCCACCAGAGCGCCGTCGCCCCCCTCTTCCCGTGGCCGGACGGCATCGCCGACCGCCTCGTCGACCCACTGGCACGCCTGCTGCCGGCTGGGACGCCGCGGTCGGCATCGGTGCGCGGCCGCCGCCGCTGACCCGACTCCCCAGTCGTGGCACATCGCTGCGCGTCCCCGGCCCGGCTCGAGCAGACCTCCGTGGTCCTCGCGACCTGGTCCGAGCAGGTGCACCGAACGCCGTCCGCGCTGACCGACCGGGCGTTCCGCCACACGACCTGCTCAGCCCTGGGCCCGGAGCGAGGTCTGCTCCCAGTCCTTCCACGTCCGCAATCGGCGTTCGTAGATGCCGGCGACGATGGTCGGCGCCTGGGCTCCGAACAACACCCGCAGCGGCGGTTCCACGGCGTCCACGACCTCGAGCAGCGCTCTGCCGGCAGCCCGCGGATCGCCGGGCTCCTGGACGCCTCGGCGGCCCGCAGCCGCTTTCCGGACGGGTTCGTACTCGGCCATCTCCGGCGACCGACGCGACGACGTTCCCGCCCAGTCGGTGTCGAAGCCACCTGGCTCTACCAGGGTCACCTTGATGCCCATCGGCGCGACCTCGGCGGCCAGGGACTCGGTCAGGCCCTCCAGAGCCCACTTGGAAGCGTGGTAGGCCCCGAGGTTCGCGAATGCGCCGACCCCACCGATGCTCGACACCTGGATGACGTGGCCGCTGCCCTGCGCGCGCAGCAGCGGCAGCGCCGCCTGGGTCACCCAGACGGCGCCGAACAGGTTGGTCTCCAGCTGCTCGCGCAGGTCGGACTCGGACAGCTCTTCCACCGCACCGAAATGGCCGTACCCAGCATTGTTGACCACCACGTCCAAGCGCCCGAACCGGTCGTGCGTCCGCTGGATCGCCGCTGCGTCGGCGGCCCTGTCCGTGACGTCCAGGGTGATCGGCAGGACGGCCTCCGCGAACTCGCCGACCATGTCGTCGAGCGCGGTGATGTCCCGTGCCGTGGCAGCGACGCGGTCGCCGCGCTGTAGCGCGGCGAGCGCGAACTGCCGCCCGAAGCCCCTCGAGGCACCCGTGACGAACCAGACCAGGGACACGAGCTCTCCTTTGCTGAGCCCCACGGGGCGCCCGGTGCGATTCGATTCTCCGTCGGTCCGGGGTGCCTTTTCACGAGATGACCGTCAAGGCCCGGTCCCGCTCGAGATCGTCGTGCAGCAGGCGGATGCAGACGGTTCCGTGCGACGACACCAACGAGGTCCCCGCCCGCCCGAAGCGCCGCGCCAGCGCGGCACCGACCGCAGGACCGGGCCCCACGACCGTGACAAGCCCGGGGGAGCCGATGTCCGGTCCTCGTCCGGGGGCGACGCCTGTCACCAGTGCTGGGCGGCGGTCGAACGGCTGACGACGCGGTTCAGCGCGCCGGTGCCGCTCACGTCGACCGTGCGTGACGTCCAACGAGCAGGTCTCGGCGCTGTCCCCGATCCGCCCGCGACCAGGAGGACTCTCCCCTTCTCGGCGTCCTCCGACGGGCGTCTGCGCATCGACCGAGCATGTCCGGAAGGGAACGACGTCGGGAGGCCGCCGCGCTCCTAGGAGCGCCGCACCCCCCGACGCCCGGCAACGGGCAGGTCCGCGCGGGCCCGTCTGGTGACGAGCGCGTGCGGCCTCATGGTCCCGCCGTGGACGCCCAGAAGCTGCCCAGCGTTCTGGCAGCGCGCTCGGGATCCTGGACCATCCACCAGTGCCCGAGGCCGTCGAGCACCTCCTCACGCGCCCCGGCCCGCTGCGCTGCCTCCCGCCGCAGCAGTCCCGAGCCCATGAAGTGATCGTCCACCGCCAGGATGCTCAGGCCTGGGCGGGCTGCCGCAGCTGACAGGTGGCGGCCGGCGTTGGCCATGACGGGCTGCGCGGCCGAGCGGTACAGGGCGAGCACCGCCCGGCCCATCTGTCCACCCTGCGCTGCCGCCAGACGCTCCGCGACCGGACGGTCGATGCCCTGAGCCACCATCCGACTGGTCCGCTCGGCCGCTTCACCGCCGAGCATCCCCGCGACAGAGGCCTCACCGTCGCCCGGGGTCTGCCAGCGCAGCGCGAGCTCGTGCCAGACGTAGTCCGGATGGAAGGCACCGACTGCATCGCTGGCCCAGCTCTGCAGGAGGTCCGGTCGGGCCATGGCGACGTTCACCACGTGCGCGCCGCCCCAGTCGTGACCGACGAGGTGCACCGGCGAGCCGAAGTCCTCCAACTCGGTGATCAGCCAGTCCCGGTACTCGAGCATCGTGCAGCCGAAGCCTGTGGGGAGGGGAGCCCCGAAGCCGGGAGGCGACAGGCACACGACGTCCTGACTGCCGAGGGCCTGCCGGAGGGGACCCCACACAGCTGCCGTCTCGGGATTGCCGTGCACGAGGACCACTGGTCGGTCTTCCGGCACACACCACCTCCTGTCGGCGCCCCCGCAAACGAGCAGATCGAGGCTCTCACGCCACGCGGCCGGTGAGAACCAGCCGGGTTCCGGGCCTGTTCGTGCCGACAACTCGAGTCACCGTCGCCGGCGTGTCCGACCGCCCCCCTGGCCAGGGTCGGGTTCTCGTGGCAGAACTGCCGCCACGACGTGCTGAACGGTCGTGCAGCGACGGTCCCGCGCCGGC
Organism: uncultured Actinomycetales bacterium; assembly: GCA_964242885.1. GTDB lineage: Bacteria > Actinomycetota > Actinomycetes > CAXTBU01 > CAXTBU01 > CAXTBU01. Next base: position 21,602 of record CAXTBU010000045.1, on the reverse strand, counting down.
CGGACGGTGGGGCGTCCACCGGGAACTCGACCACCGCGCGCGACCCGGAGCACGGCCTCGCCGTACCGTGTTGCAGCAGGGACTGTCCCGGGTGCCTCGACGGGGACGAACAGCGAACACGGCGGACCTGGCCCGAACGGCGGCAGGTGGCCGGCCGCTCGAGGGTGGTGCGGCGTTGACGCCGGTGTGCCGGCTGGATCGGCAGACGGTGAGGAGCTGCACGTGCGCGCTGTGGTGGTCAGGGAGTTCGGTGGTCCCGACGTCCTGGTGACCGTCGACGTTCCCGTGCCCGTTCCGGGACCCGGTGACGTGCTGGTGAAGGTGGCGGCGGCGGCCGTCAACTTCGCCGATGTGATGGTCCGGGTCGGCGGCATGGTCCGGTACGGGTCCGCGATCCCGCGGGATCAGTTCGGGGTCGGCGTCGACATCGCAGGAACCGTCAGTTCCGTTGGCGACGGCGTCCTGACGGTCGCGGTCGGTGACCGAGTGATCGGGCTCCAGGAGCGTCTCGACCTTCCGCTGGGCGGGTACGCGGACTACGTCCTGCTCGAGGACTGGGCCGTCGCTCCGGTCCCCGCAGGAAAGACGATGGCGGAGGCGGCGACGCTGCCCCTGAACGTCACGACCGCGGACCAGGCCCTGGACGCTCTGGATCTGGTGTCGGGACAGTGGCTGCTCGTCACGGGCGCGGCGGGCGCGGTGGGCGGCCTGGCCACCGAGCTGGCGGTCCTGCGGGGGCTCCGCGTGATCGCCCAGGCCGGTTCCGCTGACGAGGACGTGGTCCGCGGCTTCGGGGCCGAAGCGTTCGTGCCTCGTGGCAGCCACCTCGCGGACGCTGTCCGATCGCACGTGCCGGGTGGAGCGCACGGCGCCCTGGACACGACCGACCAAGGGGTCGCCGCGTCGGACGCCGTCCGGCACGGCGGCGCGTACCTCTCGCTGTTGAACGCCGCACCCCAGCCCAGGCGCGGGATCCGGATGATCAACCACGCGTACCACACGGACGGGAAGCGGCTGGCGGAGCTGTCGGCACTGGCTGGCGCGGGCCACCTGTCGCTACGGGTCGCAGGCACGTTTCCCCTGACCGAGGCGACCCGGGCGCACGAGGTCCTCGCCAACGGAGGTGTGCGCGGCAGGCTCGTCCTGCTGCCGTGACACGCCGACGCCGGCCTGTGCGAGCGCTGCGCGTACCGGTGACATCGCCGGGACGGCCGTGGGGTCGACAATGGTGTCAGCGGCGAGCGGATGACGACGATCTCGATCTACGAGGCGTTGGCATGACCGTCGGCCTCAACGCGCCGACGAGGTGCTCTCCACCGCCCGCGCCGTGCGCCGCCGCGAGCTCGCCTTGCCGTCGTCCGGGAACCGGTACACCACGCTCACTCGGCCGTCAGGACACACTCCAGCCACTGACTGCTGCGGATGAGCGCAACGGTGACATCCGGCACCCCTGGGTCGACCGTGCTCAGGACCAGGTCGCCGTGCGGGTTGATCTCGACCTTGTTGGCCTCGAACTCCCCGTCGGGTCCTGCGCCACTCGGACGGCTCACGCTGTAGGTCGCCATGGAGCCACCGTAGGCACACGATCAGGTCGACCTCGTCCGGCCCGAGACCGAGCCCGGACAGCGACGCGTGGACGTCCTGGGGCCGGTCGACGGACAGGTAGACCGCGCGGGACTGGCGGTGGTCCCGGCTCCACTGTTCGATCGCGTCGCCGACGGTCGGGTCGTAGACCACGGGCAGCAGCTCGGCGAGGTGGTCGGCGAGCAACCGGAAGAACAGCACCTCGTTGCGGTCGTGCAGCTGGTCCAGGTAGACGTAGCGCTGCAGGTCGGTGGCGAACCCGCCCAGCTGGAGGTACGCGCGGTCCGCCTGCTCGTCCAGGGTCTCCACCGCGGACGGGAGCCGGCCGGTCAGGCCGAGGCGTGCCCGCTCGTCGAGGGTGAACGCGGTCCCCCGGTTGGCCAGGGGGTTGGCGACGATGGACGGTGTGTCCACGGCGTGCTCCTTCGTCAGGGCGGCGAGCCGGACCGTGCGGGGCTGCGCAGCAGCGAGGTGGCCGACGCGGCGCACAGTGCGGCGATCACCAGGGTGAACGCGATCGCGGCGACCACCGTGCTGGTCGCGGTGCTGATCAGGGAGAAGCCGATGCTCGGCAGGACGAACGCGGCGTAGACCAGCGTGTAGGTGAGCCCGAGGACGCGTCCTCGTTCGGCCGGGTCCGAGCCCTGCTCGATCATCTCCAGACCGCCGGCGAACGTTGCCGCCAGGCCGGTTCCCGCCACCACCATGCTGAGCAGCATCAGGGCAAGGGACTCGGTGAACAGGGCCGCCAGGACCAGCCCCACGCCGACGACGAGCACGGGCAGGCCGGCCAGGCACTTCCCGCGCGCCGTCACCCGCCGCATCGCGAACACCACCGGCGGGGTGCAGGCGAAGAACAGGAACACCGTGGCGCCGCTGAGCGCCGTGCTGTGCAGGCCGAGGGTCGCCCCGAGCAGGGTCGGTGCCAGCGCCGGCACGAAGCCACCGACCGCAAAGGCCGCGCTGGCTCCGAGGACCCCCTGGAGGAACGCGCGCCGTCCGTGGGCCGGCAGGGCCACACCGACCGGCCGGAACGACACGCCAGCACCGGAGCCGCCGGTGGGTCCCCATCGCTGGGCGCAGCCGACGACCACGACCAGCGCCAGCAGCACCGCGATCGGGGTGATCAACGCGTTGCCCCACAGCGCCAGGACTCCGCCGAGCAGCGGGCCCAGGCCGAGCCCGCCGTTGGCCAGGCTCGCGGTGACCGCCGCCGAGGTCGCCGCGTTCCCGCCGGTCATCCCGAGGATGGCGGCACCGGCAGCCTGGTTGACCATGCCGGCGGCCAGTCCGGACACGATCCGCGCAAGGATCAGTGCGGTCAGTGACTGGGACACCAGGAGCACGACCAGGGCCACGGCGGCGAGCGCGAGAGCCGGGAGCAGGACAGCGCGCGGGCCGGCGGCGTCGGTGAGGCGGGCCGTCAGCTGGAGCCCGAGCACGACCCCCACCGCGTAGAGGGCGAACGCCACGGTGAGGGTGACGTCGCCGAACCCGTTGCGCTGCTGGTAGAGCACCAGCAGGGGCGAGACGACGCTGGCCACCATCAGCGAGGCCAACAGGCCCGCCTGGACCGACAACCCGCTCCTGCTGGTCAGCGACTGGACCGGGGCCGGGCCGCTGGAGTCGTGCCCGCGGGCCGGCAGCTGGTGCGGGGTGCCGGCGCTCGCCGGTGCCGAGGGGGTTTCCGTCACGCGTAGTCTTGGGTGATCTGCTTGTACTCCAGGAAGTCGTCCAGACAGGCGCCGCCGCCCAGGCGTCCCAGCCCGCTTCCCTTGAACCCGCCCTCCTCGAACTGCACGGTCAGGTTCGCCCAGCTGTTGATGGAGATCAGGCCCGCCTGCAACCTGCGTGACACCCGGACGGGCTGGTCGACGTCGCGACTCCAGATGCACGCGCTGAGCCCGAAGTCGGTGTCGTTGGCCAGCGCGACGGCTTCGTCCTCGGAGTCGAAGACCTGGAAGGTCTGGACCGGCCCGAAGACCTCCCGCTGCACGATCGGCATCGACGAGTCCACGACCTCCAGCAGCGTCGGGTGGTAGAAGGACCCGCCGGCCAGCGCCGGGACGGTGCTCGGCCCCCCGCGGACGACCGCCTTGGCCCCGGCGCTGATCGCCTCGTCGACCATCGCGTCGACGCGGCGGACGGACGCCCCGTCGATCATCGGCCCGATCTCGCTGTCGGGGTCCGCGGCCGGGCCGGGTCGAACGCTCTCCAGCCGCGACGCCAGCGCCTCCCGGAGGTCGTCGGCGATCCCGCTCTGCGCCAGGACGCGGCTGCCGGTCATGCAGAACTGGCCGGCGTAGACCGTGGACGACGCGACGATGGTGGTCACGGCGGCGTCCAGGTCGGCGTTGTCGAAGACGAGGTGCGGTGTCTTGCCGCCGAGCTCCAGACCCACGTGCTTGAGGCCGGCGGCGGCGGTCTGGGCGATGGTCCGCCCGGTACGCGTGCTGCCGGTGAAGCTGATCACCGGCACCTGGGGTGACTCGACGAGCAGGCTGGAGCCGGCCGACCCGGTCTCCATGAACACGTTGACCGCTCCGTGGGGCAGCTCCGGGACGCCGGACAGGATGTCGCTCATCAGCGCGGCGGTCTGGGCGGCCTGCGCGGGCAGCTTGACCACGGCCGTGCACCCGGCGGCCAGGGCCGGGACGAGGGCGCGCATGGACAGGTAGGCGGGGGAGTTCCACGGGATGATCAGGCCGGCCACCCCGACCGGCTGGCGGATGGACATCGACTGCTGTCCGGGGCGGGTGTCGGCCACCCGGCCCTGGGTCTGCACGGCGAGGCCGGCGGCGAAGCGCAGGGCCCGGCCGATGTAGTCGACCTCGAACACGGCCTCCTGGTGGAGCTTGCCGTTCTCCAGGCAGAGGGTGTCCACGACCTCACCCCCGCGGACCGCGTAGGCGTCGGCGATGTGGCTCAGTGCGGTCGAGCGGTTCATCGCGTCGAACTGCCACGAACTCGTCTGGAAGCACGCCTGCGCCGCGTCGATGGCCGCCTGGGCCACACCCGCGTCGCCGTCGCAGAACACCCCGATGACCTCGCCGGTCGCGGGGTTGTAGCTGGCGCTCCTGTTCGGGGTGTCGACCCATTCGCCGTCGATCCAGTGTCGGGCTGTGCGCTGCTCGGACATCGCCGCCTCCTGGGGTTCTGGTCGCGGTGCCGGATCAGCTGCTGACGGTGAGCCTGGGGCGCAGCAGCTCGGCGAATCCCATGCGGGTCACGAACTCCTCGCGAGCCTTCCGGACGGCCTCGTTCGCCACCTCGACGCCGGAGTTGGTCAGGTCGACCACAGTGCGGAACGGCTTGGCGCCGGCGGGGAGCGCCAGCACCCGGGTGATCTCCTGGGCGACGGTGATCGGGTCGCCGTCGACGCCGGGCGGGAACAGGGCGCTGGTGACGTCCTCGTTCCGGGCGACCAACGGGTCCAGCCTGGCGTACGCCCTGGTGACCGCCTCGTCCTCGGCGTGGCTGGCGTCGGGGAAGTGCTCGGTGCCCTTGGTGAACGCACCCGGCATGACGATCACCGTCTCGATGCCGAACTGGCCCACCTCGTAGGAGGTCGTCAGGGCCAGGGCGTCCATCGCGGCCTTCGAGGCGACGTACGGGCCCAGGAACGGCGGGGTGGTGATCGGGATCGTGCTGCCGACGTAGAGCAGGACCCCCGAGCCGCGCTCGCGCATGTGCGGCAGCGCCGACCGGTTGAGGCGGTGGGTCCCGATGGCGTTGCTGTCGAACAGGCCGGCGATCTCCTCGGCGGTGAACGCCTCGACGTAACCGACGAACAGGTGACCGGCGTTGTGCATGACGACGTCGAGCCGGCCGGCCTCGTCCAGGACCGTCTTGACGGCCGCGTCGGTGGAGTCCTGGGACTGCACGTCGAGCTCGACGACCCGGAGGTCCACACCGTCGGTCCGGGCGGTGTCGAGCAGGGCCTGGGCCCGCGCGGCGTTGCTGCCGCCGGGGTTGCGCATGCTGGCGAAGACGGTGTGGCCGTCCGCGGCGAGCGCGCGGGCGGTCAGGTTGCCGATGCCGGTGGCGGCACCGGTGATCAGGACGACGGACACGGGGACTCCCTGGTGGGTGGAGTTGGTGGGCGGAGTTGGTGTGGTCAGCGGTTGGATCGGGTTCGGTGCGGCTCAGCCGCGGTGCGTCTGGCTCATCGCCTCGAACACGCTGTCGTACCTGCCCTCGGCCTCGGCGAACCGCTGGACCCGGGCCCGGTCCACGCAGATCTCGACGGCGTCCGGCTGGGTCCGCAGGATGGTCATGACCTCGCTGAGGAAGTCCTCCAGCGGCATCGCCCAGTCACTGTCCCGTTGGCCCATGAGGTCGGTCCGGACGGCGGGTGGGATCAGCTCGAGGACCTGGACCCCGCTGTCGGCGAGCTGGGCGCGCAGGCTCTGGGTGAGTGAGTGGATCGCGGCCTTGGTCGCGCAGTACGTCGGGACGACGGGCCGGGGCACGAAGCCCAGGCCAGACGAGACGTTGATGATCGTCGCGTCGCCGCGCCGGGCCAGGAACGGGACGAAGGCGGCCAGCATGCGGATCGGCCCGAGCAGGTTGGTGGCCACGGTCGTCTCGGCCACGGCCAGGTGATCGGGGTCCAGCAGGTCCTCCGGCACCATCACCCCGGCCATGTTGACCAGGACGTTGAGGCCCGGGTGCGCCCGGGTGACCTCCCGGTAGCAGTCGGTGATCGAGGACGGGTCCTCGACATCGAGCACACACGTCGAGATCCCGGGGTGCTCCGCGGCGATCGCGTCCAGGCGGTCCCGACGCCGGCCGGAGACGATCACCGTGTTGCCGGCCTCGCTGAACCTCAGGGCCAGGCCCAGGCCGATGCCCGAGGTGCCACCCGTCAGGAGGATCGTGTTGCCGGTCGTGTTCAAGGCGTCGCCTCCTCCTCCGATGGGTGCAGCCTCCCGGCCGGTGCCGGGCCCGTTACGCCGCTCAGGCCATCCCGCCGTTGGCGAACACGGTCTGGCCGTTGACCCAGCGCCCAGGACCGGCCAGGAACGCGACGGTCTCGGCGATGTCCTCGGGGCTCCCGAGGCGCCCGACCGGGTTGAGGCCGGCCATGTGGTCGATCGTGTCCTGGTCCTTGCCGTCGAGGAACAGCGGCGTGGCGGTCGGCCCGGGAGCCACGGCGTTGACGGTGATGTCCCGACCGCCGAGCTCGCGGGCCAGGATCAGCGTCATCGCCTCGACCGCGCCCTTGCTCGCGGCGTACGCGCCGTAGGTCGGGAGCGCCAGCCGGGTCACCGACGTGGAGAAGGTGATCAGCGCACCGCCGGACCGCAGGCGCCGGGCCGCCTGCTGGGCGACGACGAACGTGCCGCGGATGTTCGTGCGGTGCATCCGGTCCAGGGCGTCGAGGTCGAAGTCGGCGATCGGCCCGAGGATCATCTGCCCGGCGGTGTTGACCACCACGTCGACCCCGCCGAACGCGGACTCGACCGCGTCGAACGCCGCGGCCATGTGGGTCTCGTCGGCGACGTCACCGGGTACCGCGATCGCCCGGCCACCGGCGGACTCGATCTCGCCGACGGTGTCGTTGGCGCTGTCCTTGTTGCCCGCGTACAGCACCCCGACCGGCATGCCGTCGGCGGCCAGTCGCAGGGAGACGGCGCGGCCGATGCCGCCTGAACCGCCGGTGACCAGTGCGACTCGGTTGCCGCTCGTGGTGTCGGGCATGGGACCTCCTGGTGGGTGCGCTGGTCGCCGCCTGTTCGGTGAAGTGTTGCCCGCGGGGCGGTCTGCACCGTGCCCGCGCTTGCGGTCTGCAGGCCCCGGGATTGCGGTGCCGATCAGGTTCCGGCGCGGCTGCTCGGTGCGCCCGGGTCGCCGGGGTTCAGCGACGGGCGTCCCGCCGGTACTGCGTGGGCGTCGCCCCGTGGTGACGCCGGAAGGCGCAGGCGAACTGGCCCGGACTGGCGTAGCCGCACTCGGCTGAGGTCTCCGACACCGTGTAGGCGCTGTCGCGCATCAACTCACCGGCGCGTTCCATCCGCAGGCGCACGAGGTAGCGGTGGGGGGTGACCCCGGTCGCCTGGCTGAACAGCCGCAGGAAGTGGAACTTGCTGACGTTGGCGACCTTGGCCAGGTCGTCCAGTGCGACGTCCTCGGCCAGGTGCTCGTGCATGTGGTCGACCACCCGCCGCAGTGCCGCGCCGGTGAGTGCGCCGGGGTCCGCGGGCCGGCGGGGCGCATCGGTGGCAGACAGCCGCCCGTAGAGCAGGTGCATGGCCAGGGCCTGGGCCATCGAGTCGGCGAACAGCGCGTCGGCACCCTGCTTCACCGCACTCAGCAGAGCGCGTCCGGTCGCCAGGATGAACGGGTCCTCCAACAGCAGCGAGTCGGGCAGCTGGGTCAGCAGGCTCTCACTGCCCAGCGCCGCCGCGGTGTCCCGCAACAGCCCGGAGCTCAGGTGCAGGTGCACCGAGGTGCGCGGCCCCGACGACCCGACGCTGCGCCAGCGCAGCGTCGCGCTGCCGCCGGGTGCCGTCGCGCCGATGGCTCCCGGTCGGTAGGGGGCACCGACCCAGCCGTGCGGACGCCGACACTCCATGGTGAAGGTGCCCGTCAGCGTGACGACGAGGAGCAGGTCCGGCGTCGGGGCTGTCGTGAAGGGATCGGCCTGCTCGGGGTCGTCGTACGCCCGTACCAGGATCGACCGCCAGCCGAGTTCGCTGCTGGAAACCGTCCGCCTCGCCGGCAGGTCCTGCTCGGCACGCAGGCTGGCAGCCGCCAGCCGGTGCCCCGCGGGGTCGGCAAGCGGCGCCAGGACCGCGGGGAGTGGCTGAGCGGGGCCACCGAGGGACGCCGGCGGGGGGTTCGAGTCCGGGCCGGGTGTGCCCGCCGAGACGAGGGCATCGGGCATCTCTGGCCTTAGGTCGTTGGGTCCAGGACCTGTGGCGAGCGCGTCGTGCCACTCACTGCCGTCTCCCACGGTAAACTGCTGGGTCCCGTTCGTCGTCGCGACCGTTTCGTCCGCCCCTGCTCGCGCGGTGGGCCCGCGGGCGGAGGTGAGGCACGGACGCGCCGCGCATACGGTGCCGGGGTGACCCGTGACCGTCGCGAGCGGACCGCGCGCTCGGCCCCCACCCCTCGTGGCCGTGGCTGACGGCCCCGACCCGAGCCGGCCGGGCGATCCCGCCGACCCACCGGCGCGGGGTCGACGGCAGGGGCGCTGGGGACTCGCGCTGCTGCTGGGTGGGTTGGCACTGGTCCTGGTCGCCCGGATCCTCGGCGGGCTGCGGGGTGGTGAGTACAGCTCTGCCTACGACGTGGGCGCGGGGCCGCTGCAGATCGTCGGGTTCGTGCTGGCCGGAGTGGGAGCCTTCGCCTTCGGGCGGCGGCGGGATGACTGAGCTCGACCGGCGCGAGTACCCGCTGCCCGGTTCGACCGGGCCGGGACGGTCGCGGGCGCTGGTCGAGCTCCTGGTGTTCGGCGCCTCGGCGTCGGTCCTGGTCATCGCCGTCGTGGGCCTGACGAGTGGGCTGGCCGGTCTCGCCGGTGTCCAGAGCACGGACGCCGGCTTCGCGGACCCGGTGTGGGACTTCGGCTCCGGAGCCGCCACCCTGGCCGTGCTGCTGGCGGCGGTCGCCCTCACCGTGCGCCTGGCCGGGCGCCGGTCGCTCGGGTCGGTGTCGAGTGTCGCCGGGCACCTGCGCTGGCGCTGGCTGCTGCGCTGTCTCGCACCGGCGCTGGTGGTCGTCGGCACCCAGCTGGCCGTGCTGGTCGCCGCGGACTGGGACTGGGATCCGTCCCGGTGGCCGGGCTGGCGGACCTACGGGGCGCTGGTCGCGGTGACCGTGCTGCTGGTCCCGGTGCAGGCGGCAGCCGAGGAGTACACCACGAGGGGTTGGCTGGTGCAGACCCTGGCGCGCTGGACGCGCAGCCGGTGGGCGGCCGCGGCCGTCGCCTCGGCGGTGTTCGTGGCACTGCACGGCACCGCGGACCCGTGGGCCGTACTGGACCTGACGGTGTTCGCCCTGGCGATGTGCTGGCTCACCTTCCGCACGGGCGGGCTGGAGGCCGCGATCGTCCTGCACACCGTGCAGAACGGCGCCTACACCCTGGTGCCGGCCCTGCAGGGACTCCCGGATCCGGCGCCGGACGAGGTCGCCGGTCCCGGACTGCTGGACGTGCTGCCGACCGTCGCCGTGACGCTGGCCTACAGCTGGTGGGTGGCGCGACGCAGCCGGAGCCAGGTGCTCACGACGTGACGACGAGCGAGATCGCCGGGCCGACCATGGCGACGGCGACACCGGCGTCTTGAACGCGCCAGGACACCGCACGGAGGAACCGCCGCCGCTCACACGGCGGTGAGGCCGCCGTCGACGGGCAGGGTGACGCCGTGGACGTTGCCCGCCTCGTCGCCGGCCAGGTAGACGACGGCCGCACAGACGTCCGCCAGCGTGCTCGCGCGCCGGGACGGGGCGCGGGCGAGCAGGGGTGACAGGAGGTCCTGCATGCTCGCCACCTGGTCGGTCAGCGTCGGACCGGGCATCACGGCGTTGACCCGGACCCCGGACGGCCCGTACTCGGCGGCGAAGGAGCGGGTGAGGGAGGCCAGTGCCGCCTTCGTCGCCCCGTACAGGGCGAAACCGGCCATGCCGAGCTGCCCGTTGATCGAGCCGACGTTGACGACGGCGCCGCGACCGCGAGCGGCCATCAGCGGGGCGAGCGCACCGGTCAGCACGACGGGCGCCTTGACGTTGACGGCGAGCACCTCGTCGAGCACGTGCTCGGCCAGCGCGGCTGTCGGGCCCGGCGCGACGGCCATCGCCGCGTTGTTCACCAGGACGTCGATGTGCCCGCCGGCGGCGTCGACCGCCTCCGCCGCGAGGGCGCGCACGGTGTCGGCGCCGCCCGTGAGGTCGGCATCCACGAAGGACGCCGCGCCGCCGCGCTCGGTGATCGACCGGGCCACGGCCAGTCCGCGGTCGCGGTCCCGCCCGCTCACCACGACCGTTGCGCCCTCGGCCGCCAGGGCCCGGGCGATGGCGGCGCCGATGCCGGCGGTCGACCCCGTCACCAGTGCAGTCGCGCCGGGCAGCCGGCCGCTCATGCGGGCTCACCGGACTGCTCGACGCGTCGGGCCAGGGCATCGTTGAACGCGGTGAAACCGCGCAGTGCGCCGCGCGGCGAGCCGCGGAGCAGGGCCGGCACGACACCACGGAAGGACTCGCGGTGGACCAGGCGGGTCCGGCCGCCCGGCAGGCCGCTCAGCACGAACTCGTGAGTTCCGGCGAAGAGCCCGGGCGGCCCGAGGCGCCCCTCCCAGGCGAACCGCCTCCCGGGCGAGACGTCGACCACCGTCGGGTGCACAACGGTCGGACGCCGCCCGTCGGCGCCGAGGGTGACGTCCAGCCGCGCGCCGACCGCCGCACGGCCGGTGACCCGCTGGATGAACGCCGTCCACGCCGGGTAGTCGGGGAACGCCGTGAGGACTGCCCACACCCGCTCCCGGCTCGCGGCGATGTCGGTGACGGCCTCGACGGCGCGCATCACGTGCCGCCCTTGACGCTACAGTTTGTGGACATAGCGAGACCGTAGGCGTTCGCTCGCCACAAACGCAACCTATCGTTGCGACAGGAGGGGTTGTGGCCGTCGCGGCTGTGGGCAGCCAGCGGCCCGGTGGACGTTCGACCCGGGTCCGCACCGCCGTTCTGCAGGCGGCGCTGGAGGAGCTCGGCCGCCATGGCGCCGACCTGTCGCTGGAGGACGTCGCCGCCTGCGCCGGGGTGCACAAGACCACCGTCTACCGTCGCTGGCCCACCAGGGACCAGCTGCTCACCGACGCCGTGATCGACCACGTCGAGCGCGCGATGTCCGTTCCGGACACCGGCGACGTCGACGTCGACCTCGTCAGCCTCACCCGAGCCGTCGCGGCGACCCTGCGCACCCCCGCCGACGCGGCGATCGCCCGGACGATCCTCCCCGGCGCCGGGAACTCCCCGGGACTCGCGGCGGCCGCCGCCGCCTACTGGGAGAACCGGTGGCAGGCCACCCGGGCGCGCCTGGCGACCGCCGTCACCTTGGGCCAGTTGCCGGCCGACACCGACACCGACGCCATGGCGCGCGCGGTGGCGGCTCCCGTCTTCCTCGGGCTGATGGTGGCCCAGGAGCTGGTCGACGACGCCGGCGCCGAGCGCATCGCCCGGGACGCGCTCATCGCCGTGCGCGCCGGCGCCTACCGCAGCCACCGCGGCGGTCACTGACGCCGCTACCGCGGCGGTGCTCAGGACCCCGGGGTCTGCGGTGCCCCGTCCGGCGGCGGAACCTGCAGGCGTCTCACCGCCTCGCGCACGCTGCGGCGACGGCGGGCGTGCTCGTGCTCGCCGCCGGTGGAGCCGAGTGCGGGCGAGGGGACGAACCAGGCTTGGAGCAGTGCCAGGACGAACGCGAACAGGTGCGCCGGCGGGATGTCGCCCGTCTCGCCGGCCCCCCTGCTCCGGACCGCGATGTCATCGACCATCCGCTGGTAGGCCGCTTCCTCCACCGGGGTGGTGGAGCGCCGTTCCAGGTTGCGCCACCAGAACAGGCGCTCGGAGTCCGGGTGGGCCTGCCAGTAGTCCAGCAGGCGCTCGGCGTAGCCGGGCAGGTCCTCGGCATCGAACGGCACCGCTCGCACGACCGCCTCGAGGTTCTGGGTGACCACGGTGTCGAACAGCGACTCCTTGTCACCGAAGTAGACGTAGATCAGGCGCTTGTTCGCCTGCGCGCTCGCGGCGATCCGGTCGACCCGCGCCCCGCTGAGGCCGAACTGCTGGAACTCGGCCCGCGCCGCCGCCAGCAGGCGCTCCTGCGTCGCGAGGGACCGCTGTCGACGGGCGGTGGGCAACGCGGGCTGGGTCATCCGCTCACCGTACCTAACCAGGTAGTTCACTGCTATGGTCGAGTCGTACCTAACCGGATGGATACCTATCCGGCCGGCTCAGCACACGACACACGAGGGACTCCGTGAGCACTCGACCTGACCCGACCATCCGCCTGCGAGGCTTCGACCTGGGGCGAGCGGCGACCAATCCGCTGTCCGACGGCTTCATGCAGTGGTGTGTCGTCGCCCCCGACCTCGACGTGGCCTGCGCGAAGATCGAGGCCCTGTACGGCACCGCAGGGTTCTACGTCCTGGAGAACGCACCGCTGAACCAGGTGGAGTACCGGGGGGCGCCCATCGACATCCGCGTGGACATGGCGCTCGGGTACATCGGCGACACCAACATCGAGGTCATCGCCCCCCGCGAGGACGGACCCGACGACCTGTACCGGGAGTTCCTGCGGGAGAAGCCCGAGGGAGGGCTTCACCACCTCGGATTCCGGGTTCACGACTTCGAGCGCGTGTCCGGCGAGCTGACGAGGGACTACGGCCTGACCGTCCAGGAGGGACGGTTCGGTGGCGGTGGGACCCGGTTCGCGTACTTCGACACCCGCAGCGTCACCGGGGTCTTCACCGAGATCCTCTGGTTCGACCCGAGCGCCGACCGGCTGATGACCGATGCTCGCCGCGGCGACGCCGCGGCACTCCTGGGCTGACCGACGACGCGAACCCTCGCTCGACGGCGACAGCCCCTCGGGGACCGGCTCAGGCCGGTCCCCGAGGAGCGCCGGGGTCAACGGCCGGTGGCGGCGAGGATGAGGTTCGCGACAGCCCGGGGCCTGGTCACGAGGGACAGGTGGCTGGTGTCGAGCTCGATGGTCGTCGCGCGCATCCGGTGGGCGAGGAACCGCTCGAGGTCGGGGTCGATGGTGCGGTCCTGCGTCGAGACCTGGTACCAGGTCGGTCGGGTGCGCCAGGCGGCCACCGTGGTCCGCTCGGACGTGAGCGTCGTGGTGTTGCGGCCCTGGACGGCGTAGAGGACGCGCGCCTTCTCGCGGTCGACCCCGCCGGCGAAGTCGCGCAGGAACGCCCGCTTGCTCAGCTGCTGGTACCCGTCCACCGTCTCGATGCCCGCGCTGGCCGGCGGGGTGGGGAAGCGCTTGGCCAGTGCGGCGAAGTCCTCGCCGGCGTCCGGAGCCCGTGCCGCGACGTAGACGAGCCCGGTGATCCCCGGGTCGGCACCGACCTCGCTGACGATCGTCCCCGACCACGAGTGCCCGGCGAGCACCGTCGGCCCGTCCTGCAGGGCGAGCACCCGGCGTGTCTCGGCCACGGCGGCCGCCAGCGTCGTCAGGGGGTTCTGCACGGCGGTCACCCGCAGGTCGGTGCGCTGCAGCCGGCGGATGACCTCACTCCAGCTGGACCCGTCGGCGAAGAGCCCGTGCACGAGGACGACGTTGCGGGCACGAACCCGCGCGCGGCGGATGCCGCCACCCGACGCGGGTTCGGCCGGCGCGGCCTCGGCGGTGCCGGTCTCGACCAGGCCGGCAGCCACCGCCCCGGTGACCAGTCCACGGGAGAACACCCTGCGGGTGATCACGTCACCACTCCCGGGCCGCTGGCGGAGACGTGGTGGTCCGGGTCGGGCCCACGGGCATGCCTGGGGGTTTCGGCAGCTGCAGCACCATCGGGGTTGCCTTCCTGTTGCTGTGGAACAGCGGTCCAGGGTCCCGGGACCGGTCGAGAGTCGCCTGCCTGTGGTCACCCACCGATGTCGTCGGCGAGTGGTCGTCCACCGGCAGGGTGACGCCTGGCCCCGCCCGACACAAGATCCCGGCGAGCCGTGGCGCGAGCGCGGCCTCAGCCGGGACGGCACCATGGACGCCGACCCACCGGCTGCCCGAGCCGCCGCCGCTCGGTCCCGCCGACGGCTCCCCGCCCACGCTCGCTCCGGAGGTCCGTCGTGGTCAGCTCCCCGGTCAGCCGTCGGCGCGAGCGCCTGCCGAGAGTCGTCTGGGTGCTGGCCGCAGGGATCTTCCTGCTCGGCACCACCGAGTTCATGATCGCCGGACTGCTCCCGCTGATGGCGACGGACCTCCGCGTCTCCCTTCCCCGCGCCGGCCTGCTCATCTCCGGTTTCGCCGTCGGCATGGTGGTGGGGGCGCCGGCGATGGCGGCGCTCACCCTCCGGCTTCCCCGCCGGACGACGCTGGTCGCGGCACTGGGAACCTTCGCCGCCGGCCACGTCGCCGTCGCCCTGTCCACGTCCTTCGGCCTCACGCTCGTCGCACGGATCGTCACGGCCGTGGCCACCGGGGCCTTCTGGGCGGTGGCCGCGGTGCTGGTGACCCAGGCCGCGGGGAAGCAGTCGCAGGCACGGGCGCTGGGGGTGATGGTCAGCGGACTGACCGTGGCCAACGTCGTGGGCGTGCCCCTCGGCGCCCTCGTCGGTCAGGGGCTGGGCTGGCGGGCGCCGTTCTGGGGGCTGGCCGGTCTCACCCTGTTCGCGGTCGGCGGGATCCTCGCGCTCGTGCCCGCCCAGGCACGTCCCGTCCGGCCGCCGCGGCTGGCACCGGAGCTGGTGGCCTTCCGGAGCAGTCGGCTCTGGCTCGTGCTGGCCACGGCCGCGCTGGGCGAGGCCGCGGTCTTCGCCGCGTTCAGCTACGTCTCGCCACTGCTGACCGAGGTCAGCGGCCTGCCGGTGGCGGCCGTGCCCGGGGTGCTGGCGGGCTTCGGCATCGGGGCGCTGGTGGGTTCGCTGACCGGCGGGCGCCTGGGCGACCGCCACCCCGTCGCCACCGTCGGGATCGCGCTGACCGGTACCGCGGCGGCCCTGTCGGCACTGCTGCTGTCGGCGAGGTCCCCGGTCGCGGCCGTGGTGCTGGTCGTCGTCCTCGGCGTGACCGGTTTCGCGATCGTCGCTCCGCTGACCGCCCAGGTGCTGGCGCTGGCCGGGGAGGCACCCACCCTGGCGTCGGCGTCGGCCACCTCGGCCTTCAACGTCGGCAACGCGCTCGGGCCGTGGGTCGGGGGCACTGTGATCACCGCCGGTGCGGGCCTGGCCGCTCCGGCCGGAGTCGGCGCCGGCCTCGCCGGCGTGGCCCTGGTCACGTGGCTGTTCCTGGTGCGCCGCGCGCGCCCCGCACGCGACGAACCGGCCGGGGGCGGCGCCGGGCGCCTCGAACCGGGGCGCGTCGAACCGGGGCTCGGGGAACCGGGGCTCGGGGAACCGGGGCTCGGCACCCGGCCCA
>CAXTBU010000045.1:0-5832 GCA_964242885.1 uncultured Actinomycetales bacterium | reverse complement strand
GAACCGGGGCTCGGGGAACCGGGGCTCGGGGAACCGGGGCTCGGCACCCGGCCCACGTCGGGCTGACCGACCCAGGCCGGCTCACCGAACCCGGCCGTCGCCGAGCCCGTGGAGCCCCCGGAGACCACCGTGGCCGGCGGCCTGCCTGGGTGGGCCGCACCCAGGCACACCCAGCGGCATCAGGCATACGGTGATCACCGTTGCGGTCCCGCACGGAGATCGCGACGCACAAGGCTTCCTGCGCACGTGCTCCGCGATGACCGTCCAGCGGGGCCACTCCCCGCCGGCCCGGGCAGGCACGAACCCGGGCGCGCCACCACGGCCCCCCGAACGACCCGCGCGAGCGGCCCTCGTCGCCAGGGGCCCACCCGACACCACCGCGCGCCTCTGTCCACGTCCTTCCATCTGTTCCATCCGGCGGGCGACCGGCGGTCCACGACACGCGACGCAGCGCGAAGGAGGAGCAGGTGAAGGTCTTCCTGACAGGCGGTACCGGGTACATCGGGTCCGCGGTCCTGGCGGAGGTCCTGGCCCAGGGCCACGAGGTCGTCGCCCACGCGCGGTCGACGGGATCGGCGAGCCACCTGACCCAGGCCGGCGCGCACCCGGTGGTCGGCGACCTCGGCGACCGCGGCTGGCTGACCGAACAGGTGGACGGCGTCGACGCTGTCGTCCACGCGGCCTCCCCGAACGACGCCACCAGCGCGGCCCTCGACGCGGCGGTGCTGGACGCCGTGCTCCCAGCGCTGGCCGGTACCGGTCGGCCCTACGTGCACACGGGCGGGGTGTGGATCCACGGCTCGGGCGCCCACATCACCGAGGACAGCCCGCTGGACCCACCACCGATCGTGGCGTGGCGACCGGCGGCGCTGGCGCGGGTGCGCGCCGCCGCCGACGACGGGGTCCGCTCGGTGGTGGTCGCGCCGGCCAACGTCTACGGCGCGGGAGGTGGCCTGCCCGCACTGGTGCTGGGCGGCCCGACCACCGGCGGAGACGCCCCGGCGCTGCTGGTCCCGGGTGGCCCGCAGCACTTCTCCAGCGTCCACGTCGCCGACCTCGCCGACCTCTTCGCGCTGGCCTTGACCGAAGCGCCCGCCGGCTCGTACCTCATCGGGGCCGGCCCCGAGAGCCCGACCGTGCAGGAGATCGCCGAGGTCGCGAGCCGGGTGCGCGGCCTGGAGGGTCGTACCGCCGCCGAGACCGAGGAGGCCACCCGGGCGCGGCTGGGACCCCTGGCCGCCGCCCTGCTGTTGGACCAGCAGATCGATGCCACCCGGGCCCGGTCGCTGGGTTGGACTCCGAACCGGCCGTCGCTGCTGGCGGACCTGGCCACCGGCTCGTACGCGCCCCTCGCGGCCGGCGGCGGCGCGCAGGGAGGACTGCGATGACCGACGGCGTCGCGCAGGCACCCGGCGGCGGCCGGCGGATCGTCGGCGGCGGCGTGGACGCCACCGTCAAGGTCACCGGCAGCGAGGGCGCACTGATCTCGACGTTCGAGGTCGTCGTACCGCCGGGCTACGACGTCGGCGCGCACGTGCACGGCGAGGGCCAGGAGATCTTCTACGTGGTCAGCGGAACCCTCGACGTGCTGGCCTTCGAACCGGTGGACCGCACGGTCGGGGACTGGCACGACTGGACGTCGGCGTCCGGCCAGCGCTTCCTGCGCGGCGGGCCCGGGTCGTTCATGTGGGTCCCGGTCGGCACGCCGCACGCGTTCGGCAACCCCACCGACGAGCCCGCCCGGATGTTCTTCCAGTCCGGCGCCCCGGGCGGCCACGAGCACTACTTCGAGGAGCTCGCCGCACTGCTGAGCACCGGCGGCCCCCCGGACCAGGCCGCGATCATCGACCTGCGCGCGCGCTACGACATCGAGCAGCTCACCGGCATGCACCCCGCCGGCGACACCGGAGGACCGGCGTGAGCAGCCGCACGCTGCACCTGGACGTCCCCTCGACCGCGGACCTGCGCGAGGACCTGCCGGTCGAGCTGACGTTCGACGACGCCGGCGACGGGCCGGCCTTCCTGGTGCTGCACGGGGGAGCCGGGCCGGCATCGATGGCCGGCCTGGCGGCGGTGTCGACGCGGGATTCCCCCGCCCGCGTGATCACCCCCACCCACCCGGGTTTCAACGGCACCGACCGCCCGCCGGCGCTGAGCACCATCCGCGGACTGGCCGCCGTCTACACGCGCCTGCTGGAGGTGCTCGACCTCACCCGTGTGACCCTGGTCGGCAACTCCATCGGCGGGTGGATCGCCGCCGAGATGGCCGCCGGGGCCGGCGAGCGGATCGCCGGCGTCGTCCTCGTCGACGCCGTCGGCCTGCAGGTGCCGGGCCATCCCGTTCCCGACGTCAACCAGCTCGCCCCGCCGGAGCTGATGGCGATGAGCTTCTACGACCCCGCGCCGTACGCCGCCGACCCGGCCTCGATGGGGCCGGCCCAGCGCGCGGCGATGGCCGCCAACTTCGCCGTCCGCGACCTGTACGGCAACCAGCCCGGCCTACCGGTGATGGTCGATCCCACCCTCGGCGCCCGGCTGCCGGCGATCACCGCGCCGACCCTGGTCGTGTGGGGCGCGGCCGACGGCGTCGTGACGCCCGCCTACGGCCGCGCCTACGCGGCGACCATCCCCGGAGCCCGGTTCGAGCTGCTGGACCACGCCGGACACATGCCGCAGGTCGAGACGCCCGGGGAGCTGCTCGACCTGGTGGGTGCGTTCGCTGGTCGCGAGTCGGGACGGTGAGCGGTCGGGCCTCCCGTCGCCGTCGGGTCCGCGCCTGGGTGCGCTGCACCCAGGCTGTCCCGCCCCTGCCGGACCTACCGTCGTCCTCATGCCGACGCCGCTCGGGGACTACCTGCGCAGCGCGCGGGGGCGGGTGACCCCACAGGAGCTGGGGTTGCCCGTGTCCGACGACCGCCGGGTCAGCGGCCTGCGGCGCGAGGAGGTCGCCCAACTGGCCGGCGTGAGCGCGGACTACTACATGCGCCTGGAGCAGGGCCGTGAGCGCAGCCCCTCCGTCCAGGTGCTGGACGCACTCGGGGAGGCGCTCCGCCTCGACGACGACGGGCGTCTGCACCTGTACCGCCTCGCCGGGTTCAGTCCTCGCCCGGCCTCGTCCTCCCCCGACCGGGTGGACCCGGCGCTGTTGGAGCTCATGAGCACGTGGCCCGACAACCCGGCACTGGTCCTGGGCAGGGCCTACGACGTGCTGGCGGCCAACCGGATGGGTGCGGCCCTGTTCAGTGGTTTCCCGTACTCGGACAACCTGCTGGTGAAGGTGTTCTGCGACCCCGCCTCCCGCTCGTTCTACGCCGACTGGCCGAAATCGGCCGCCAACACCGTCGCCGGCTTCCGGCTCGCGGAGGGCGCAGCCCGGGGCGACCCGCGGATCCGTCAGGTCGTGGACGAGCTGCTGGAGCGGAGCCCCGAGTTCGGCCGGATGTGGCGGGAGAACACCGCTCGCGGCAAGTCGACGGAGGCCAAGCGTTTCGTCCACCCCGAGGTCGGGGCGCTGACCCTGCGCATGCAGTCCTTCGACGTGCGGTCCGCGCCGGGGCAGCAGCTGATCACCTACCACGCCGAGCCGGGGTCATCCAGCGCCGAGGCCCTCGGCCAGCTCGGGAAGCTGGCCGGCCCACTGGGACGCCGACGGGACGAGGCGGACACCAGGTGACCGAGACGGTGCCGAACGAGGTCGACCACGTCGTCGTCGGGGCCGGGGCGGCGGGGTGCGTCCTGGCGGCCCGGCTCAGCGAGGACCCCGACTGCACGGTGCTGCTGCTCGAGGCGGGCGGACCCAACGACCACCCGGACATCGCGGTTCCCGGCCGGGCGCTCGGCCTGGCGGCCGGCACCTCGGCCCAGCTGACCCCGACCGTCCCGCAGCAGGAGCTCGGCGGCCGCCAGGTTCCCCTGGTCACCGGACGGGGCCTCGGCGGGGGCAGCGCCATCAACGCGATGTGGTGGTTCCACGGCCAGCCCGGGGACTACGACGACTGGGCCGCCAGTGGGGCGACCGGCTGGGGCTGGCGGGACGTGCAGCCGTACCTGCGCCGGATCGAGGACCACGAACTCGGCGCTGGACAGTTCCACGGAGCCGGCGGACCCATGGCGGTGTCCGGCCCGCGACACCTGCACCCGCTGTCCCTGGCCTTCGTCGAAGCCGGAGCCGAGTTGGGCTGGCCGGTCAGCGACGACCTGAACGGGGCCCAGCGGGTCGGGGTCGGCCTCCCGTCGAGCAACACCCGGGACGGCGCCCGGCACAGCGTCGTGGACGGCTACCTGGCCGGGGCGCTGTCCCGCGACAACCTCACGGTCGCCACGGGCTGCCGGGTCGACGAGGTGACCATCGAGCAGGGCCGAGCCGCGGGCGTCGTCTACACCCCCGAGCGGACGGGCGCGACGGGCGCGTCGGGCGCGGCCAGGCAGGTCCGGGCGGTCCGTTCGGTCATCCTGTCCGCCGGCGCGGTACGCACGCCGCAGCTGTTGATGCTGTCCGGCATCGGCCCGGCCGACCACCTGCGGGAGCACGGCATCGCCGTCGTGCGGGACCTGCCCGGAGTCGGCGAGGGCCTGCAGGACCACCCCGCGGTTCTGCTGGCCTGGCCGCTGCGCGGTGCCGAGGCGATGCGCGACACCCTGTACGACGACCCGGAACGGGTCTACCGGGTGCTGCGCCGGGGTCCGCTGTCGACGCTCGGTCAGGGCGTTGCCGCGCTGGCGGTCGGCGACCCGCACCGCGCCGCGGCCAGCCCCGACGTGCACCTGTGCGCGGCACTGCTCGGCGCGGACGCCGGCCTGGCGCCGGTGGACGTCCCGTCGCTGTTCTGTCTGGTCGCGCTGGTCGACCCGCACAGCCGTGGACGGGTTCGGTTGACGTCGCCGGACCCCTCCGTCGCGCCTGCCGTCGATCCGGCCTACCTCAGCGACGCCGCCGACCGGCCCCGACTCCGGGCGGCCATCCGGCGGGCGTTCGAGCTGTTCGACGCGCCCAGCCTGCAGGCGGTCACCGGACCGTCGCTGACCGGCCTGGACGTCGGGAACGACGTCGCGGTGGACGACTTCATCGACCACGGTCTCGTGCCGTACCAGCACCCGGTGGGCACGGCCCGGATCGGGACCCGTCCCGGGGCCGTCGTCGATCCGGGCCTCACCGTGCACGGCGTCCGCGCGCTGCACGTCGTCGACGCCTCCGTCATGCCGGCCATTCCCCGCGGTAACACCCAGGCCACGGTGATCGCCGTCGCGGAACGGGCTGCCGACCTGATCCGCGGCCGAACCCGCGCGAGCTGACCGCATCCGGCGACCGACCACTCCGGGGTGGGTCTCGGCCGACCTCGCCGGGTCGGGCGCCGCGGTCGACCTCACGACTGTAAGCCTTGGTGCTACGGTCGACTTACACCCGTTAGCTGGGAACCGGAGATCACCGAGAGGCTCGTCATGATCAAGTTCACCGCCATGTTGGTACGCAACCCGGCGCTGACCCACGAGCAGTTCGTGGCGCACCACAGGACCAGCCACGCCAGCTTGTTCATGTCGCTGCCCGCATCGACCCGGCACGTCCGCCGCTACGTGCAGTCGCACAGCCTCGGGGTGGACCTGCCGCAGATGCCGGCCTCCCGCTACGACGGCATGACCGAGATCTGGTTCGACGACGCCGCGGGGTTCGCCGCCGTGTTCTCCTCGCCGGAGTACTTCGCGATCGTCCGTCCCGACGAGGAGTCCTTCCTGGACCTGTCCCGCGGCGACGTGTCCCTGACGACCGAGAACGTCGTCCACGCCGGCGACTCCGCCAGCGACTGACCGTCTCCCGATGTCTGGGCCGCGCTCGAC
>CAXTBU010000044.1:0-26392 GCA_964242885.1 uncultured Actinomycetales bacterium | reverse complement strand
ACGTGCGCGTGGTCCAGCCCGACCGCGGCGAACCTCACCGGTCCGCTCACCGGGCGACCCCGGTCGACGACGGTCCCGCCGCGGGGGTCCCGGGCGCAGCTGCCGGACCGGCCTGCGCCAGCGCGTCCTGCAGCTCGTTGCGGATGTCGGCGCCGCCGTGCGAGCGCCACCACCCGCGCAGGTCCAGGAACGCCTGCGGCGAGGCCCGGCCGGACACGACCTCGGTCACCGTGTCGGTCACCTTCTGGTCCAGCACGGAGCCCACGGCGGTCTGGGTCGGGGAGTAGAGCCCGAGGGTCGGGTCGGCGACCGTCCTGGTCAGCAGGTCGCTCAGCCCCTCGTAGAGCACGTCGACGGGCTCCCGCGAGGTCGGGTCGTAGTTGGTCTGCGGCCCGTCGCCCAGGTAGCGGAACGGGACGTTGACGTCGTTCTGCCCGCGAGGGGTGAGCACCGGGTTCCCGAGCTCGTTGAGCGTGTGGTCCACGCCGCGTACGCCGTACTTCAGCACCAGGTACTCCTCGGTTCCGAACGGTGAGGCGAAGAAGTCGACGGCCCGCAACCTGGCCGCGGTCTGCTCCGGCGTGCCCTTGCGCAGGACGGTGTACCCCAGGATCGCGCCGTCCAGCAACGAGGACCCCTCCCCGCCGGCGTGGTGCATCCGCGGGATGAACCGGGGCTGGGCCGCCTGGTCGAGCTGCTTGGACTGCGCGTACAGCCCGGTCGCGAACGGGAAGGCCGAGATGGTGTCGAACGTCGTCGCCGCCTGCCCGGAGTTGAAGACGCTCTTCATCTGCAGCGTCGTCATGCCCGGCGAGCCCGGGAAGAAGACCCCTGACGCGTAGAGCTTGCGGACGTACTCGACGGCGGCCAGGTACTCCTCGGTCTCGATGTCCTTGGTCAGCGAGCCGTCGGGTGCCCGGCGCCAGTTCAGCGGCACACCGAACATGGCCCGGTAGGTCGTCATGTTGAACAGGTTCGCGTTCGCGGTGACGGTTCCGTAGACGTTGTCTCGCGGCCGGGTCAGCTCCTTGAGGTAACGCGCCCAGTCGTCGGCGGTCCTGGGGAACGGGCCGACCCGGTCGAACATCTCCTTGCGGTACAGGCCGTTCCCGTAGGTCGCGTACCGGACGTTCGGCACTCCCCAGATCCCGCCGCCGATCGTGGTGGCCCGCCACCCGGTGGTCGGCAGGTTCGCCAGCGCCGGGTAGTCGCGGACCGCGCTGCCGGAGACGAACGGGGTGAGCTCCGCGCACTCGCGCTGGAAGAACGTCAGGTAGTACGGCGTGATCCCGGTCCACTGGAACAGGTCCGGGATGTCGCCGGTGGAGATGACCGTCGCGAGCTTGGCGGGGTAGTCGGGACCGGAGACGATCGACAGGTCCACCCGGCGACCCAGGCGGCGCTCCACGTCCTGCCACACGAGGTTCTGCCCGCGGGGGGTCGGCGGTGCCCAGTTGATGGACACCAGGCCACGCAGCGGGTCCCCGGTCCCCGTCGGCGGCGCAACGGCGCGCACCGGCGACGAGGGATAGGTGTAGTAGGACGCGGGGATGCCCGACGCGGTGGCGGGGTGGACCGGCGGCGGGCCGTCGAACGGCACGAAGTCCGGCATCGGTGGCAGCGTCCCGGTCGCAGCCCGCAGGGAGTCCTTGGAGGCGCACGAGGCCAGCGAACTCCCGGCCACCGCGGTCAGAGCCGCCACGGCGGAACCCCGCAGGAAGGCGGCCCGGCTCGGGCCTGTCGACTCGGTCATCCCTTCACCGCCCCGGTCAGCACGCCCTTGACGAAGAACCGCTGCACGAACGGGTAGACCGCCAGTAGCGGCAGCAGTGCCAGCACGATGATCGCCATCTGCACCGCCTCGACCGGCGCCTGCGCGGTCGCGTCGCCGACGGTCGTCGAGCCGGCGATCGGCTGGCCCTGCAGGACGTAGAGCCGGACCACCACCGACAGCGGCCACTTGGAGCTGTCGTTGAGGTAGATCAACGCGTTGAAGAACGCGTTCCAGTACCCGACGGCGTAGAACAAGCCGACGACCGCGAGCACCGCTCTGGACAGCGGGAGGACGATCCGGACGAGCGTGCCGACCTCGCTCGCGCCGTCGACCTTCGCGCTGTCGAACAGTTCGCGGGGCAGCTGTTGGAAGAAGCTGCGGATGACGAGCAGGTTGAACGCGTTCATCAGCACGGGGACGACGAGGGCGGCGTAGCTGTTGAGCAGGCCGAACGACTTCACCACGAGGAAGTTCGGGATGATCCCGGCGGTGAAGAACAGCGTGAAGATGACCAGCAGGAGCACCTTCTGCGCGCCGATGATGCCGGGGCGGCTGAGGCCGTAGGCGAGCGACACGGTCACCGCCAGGCTGACCGCGGTGCCGACCACCGTCAGGACCGCACTGACCAGGACCGCGCGGGTGACCGCCCCGGCGCCGAGCACCGTGCGGTAGGCCGCCAGGCTCGGATCACTGGGCAGCAGGACGAACCCGCCGCTGCGGGTGATCTCGTCCTGGCTGGCCAGGCTCGTGGTCACCACCCCGACCAGCGGGTACAGGACGATCAGCACCACCGTGACCAGGGCGATCGCCTTGAACGTGGTGCCCGTCCGAGTCGCGGGCTCCAACCAGACAGGTCGGGCGGAAGCGCTCATCGCTGGTAGATCCCTCCCTGGCCGAACAGGTGCGCCACCTTGTTGGCGCCGAACACGAGCGCGGCGGCGACGACCGCCTTGACCAGGCCGACCGCGGCACTGGGACCCCACTGGCCGGCGACGAGGCCGTGGAAGTAGACGTAGGTGTCGAGCACCTCGCCGGCGGCCGGACCGACGTTGTTGCGCTGCAGGACGATCTGCTCGAAGCCGACGTTGAGCAGGTTGCCGAGGTTCAGCACCAGGAGCAGGACACCGACCGGGAGGATGCCCGGCAGGGTGACGGCCACGAACCGGCGCCACCGCCCGGCGCCGTCGACGGCCGCCGCCTCGTACAGCTGGCTGTCGATCGTCGACAGCGCGGCGAGGAAGATGATGGTTCCCCACCCGGTGTCCCGCCAGATCACCTGCAGCGTGGCCAGGAAGGGGAAGAACCCCGGGTCGGTCATGGCGTCGAAGCCCTCGACCCCCAGCGCGCCCAGCAGCCGGGCGGCCGGTCCGGTGCCGCCCAGGACCTGCGACGAGATCGACACGATGACCACCCAGCCCAGGAAGTGGGGCAGGTAGACGACGGTCTGGACGAACTGCCGGATGGTCGAGTGCAGGACCGAGTTCAGCAGCAGCGCCAGCAGGATCGGGGCCGGGAAGAAGAGGACCAGCTGCAGCAGGGTGATCTGCAGAGTGTTCACCACCGCGTCCCAGAACGCGGCGTCGGCGAACACCGTGCGGAAGTTGTCCAGGCCCGTCCACGGGCTGTCCCGGAAGCCGAGGAACGGCTGGTACACCTGGAACGCCACGATGTTGCCCAGCAGGGGCAGGTAGGCGAACAGCAGGAAGAACAGCACGCCCGGCAGCATCAGCAGCAGGACCGTGCGGTCCCGGGCGATGCGCTGGCGGACGGTGCCGCGGCTGCCCTCGACCTCCCGGGCCCCGGCCCGTCGTGACCGGCGGAACGGTGCTGCCCGGGTGCTCGCGCTCATCGCCGCGACCCGCCGAGCCGGTACGTCGGCGTACCGCCGACCAGGACCACCCGCATGCCAGGACCTCCTCGTCCGCCTGCTGGTGGTGGTGACGATACGACGGTGCGTGCCGCACCACAACCGTTTGCGGCCGCCGGCAGGGCATAGTTCTCCCACGGCGCCCGGTCCTCGGGCGTCGCCCGACCGACCTGCCCGGAGGTGCCCGTGCCCCGAGCGGCGGCCACGATCCGCGACGTCGCCCGCGACGCGGGCGTCTCCCCTTCGACGGTGTCCCGGGCGCTGTCGCGCCCGGACCTGGTGAACGCGGCGACCGTGGAGCGTGTCCGAGCCGCGTCCCGTGCTCTCGGGTACCTGCCGAGTCCCCAGGCGAGATACCTGCTCACCGGTCGCTCGCACCTGTTGACGCTCGTCCTGCCGGACGTCACCAACCCGTTCTTCTTCGACATCATCCGCGGGGCACAGCACGAGGCGAACAGGTCGGGCTTCGTCCAGATCCTGGTGGACGCGGAGGAGACCGCGGACAACGAGCGGGCGCACATCGCGGCCGCCCGCAAGTCCACCGACGGCGTCCTGCTGGGCGGCTCGCGACTGACCGACTCCCAGCTGCAGGAGCTCTCGCAGGACTTCCCGGTGGTGCTGATCAACCGGCAGGTCCCCGACGTCCCCTCGGTGGTCGTGGACACCCCGCCGTCGCTGGCCGCCGCGGTCGCCCACCTGGTCGAACTCGGGCACCGCGACATCGGCTACCTCGGCGGCCCGCTCTCGGCCTGGTTCGAGCCGCGGCGGTACCGGGCGGTCCGGGCCGCCGCTCGGCGCCTGGGGGTGCGGGCCCGCCGGCTGGGCAACCACGCGCCGACCCGGGCCGCCGGGGAGAAGGCCGCCGCCACGGTCGCCGAGTCAGGGGTCACCGCGCTGCTGACCTACAACGACCTGCAGGCGCTCGGCGTGCTGCGCGGCCTGCGCGACCTCGGGCTGGTCGTCCCACGGGACATCAGCCTCGTCGGGTGCGACGACATCTTCGGCGTCGACCTGACCAACCCCGCGCTGACGACGGTGACCGCCCCGGCCGAGGCCGCCGGGCACCTCGCCACCCGGACGCTGGTCCAGCGGCTGACGATGTCGCCGGAGAGCGGCCGCATCCGCGAGGTGCTGCCGACGGTGCTGACGGTCCGGGACTCGACGGGACCCGTCCGGCGGCGGTGACGCGGTGCCGCACCGGCGGGTCCGCGATCAGTGCCCGCGCCGGAGCTCCCGGCCCGCCGCGTCCAGATGGAGGTGGGCCCGTCGGCGGACGGGCGGGTCCGGGAGCGGACCTGCGCCCCGTGGGGCACCATCGTTTCGGGGGGCGAGGACGCATCCCGTCCGTGCCGGCAGTCCGGCGTCGCAACGGCCCGCGCTCGGTCCGCCCCTCGAGAGGTCCACCGCATGTCGTCCAGCCTGCGCAGCTCCGAGAGCGCCGCCCCGCCGACCGGTTCCGCCGACCCCCGCCACGGCCGTCGCTGGCTCGTGCTCGGCGTCGTGGCCATCGCCCAGCTGATGGTGGTGCTCGACGCGACCATCGTGAACATCGCCCTGCCGTCGGCGCAGCAGGACCTCGGTTTCGCCGACACCGACCGGCAGTGGGTGGTCACCGCCTACGCCCTGTCCTTCGGCAGCCTGCTGCTGCTCGGCGGCAAGCTGGGCGACCTGTTCGGCCGCAAGACGACCTTCGTCACCGGCCTGATCGGCTTCGCGCTGGCCTCGGCGCTCGGCGGCGCCGCGCAGTCCTTCGGCGTGCTCATCGGGGCCCGGGTGCTGCAAGGGGTGTTCGGGGCGCTGCTGGCACCGGCCGCCCTGTCCACCCTCGCCACCACGTTCACCGACCCGAGGGAACGGGCGAAGGCCTTCGGGGTGTTCGGCGCCGTCGCCGGCGGCGGCAGCGCCGTGGGCCTGGTGCTCGGCGGGGCCCTGACCGAGTGGCTGTCGTGGCGGTGGTGCCTCTACGTCAACCTGTTCTTCGCCGCGGTGGCCGTCGCCGGGGCCCTGGTGCTGATGCGGAACTCCCGCGCCGAGCACCGCCCGCGACTGGACATCCCGGGGACCCTGCTCGCATCGACCGGCCTGTTCTGCCTGGTCTTCGGGTTCTCCGAGGCGTCGACCCAGGGCTGGACGGACCGGCTCACGCTGTCCGTGCTCGTCCTCGGAGTGGTCCTGCTCGTCGCGTTCGTGCTCGTCCAGCAGCGGGTCGCTGCGCCGTTGCTGCCGCTGCGCGTGGTCGTCGACCGCGTCCGCGGCACCTGTTACGCGGCCGTGGGCGTGTCGGCGATCGCGATCTTCGCCGTCTTCCTGTTCCTGACCTTCTACCTCCAGCAGGTCCAGGGCTTCACGCCGATCGTCACCGGCCTCAGCTTCCTGCCGCTCACCGCCGGGATCGTGGCGGCCTCGACGTCGGCCAACATCGCGCTGCTGCCCCGTGTCGGGCCGCGGCCCCTGCTGCCCGCCGGGATGGCACTCGGCGCGCTCGGGATGTTCCTGCTGACCAGGCTGACCCCGCAGTCCAGCTACGCCGGCGGGGTGCTGCCCTCGCTGGTGATCCTCGGCCTCGGTTTCGGGCTGATCTTCGCCCCGGCGATCAGCAGCGCCACCTTCGGGGTCGCCCGCCAGGACAGCGGCGTCGCCTCCGCGATGGTCAACACGATGCAGCAGGTGGGCGGCTCGATCGGGACCGCCCTGCTGTCCACGCTGGCCGCCAGCGCCACCGCGGACTACGCCCGGACCCACACCGGCCCGCAGGCCGGGGTCCTCGCGGCCGTGCACGGCTACACGAGCGCGTTCACCGTCTCGGGCTTCATCTTCGTCGCGGGGGCTGTCTTCACCGCGCTGCTGCTGCCCTCGGGCGTGCTGCGGGCGCCCGCGTCCGACGGCGCGCCGGCGCACGCCGGGTGATGCCTCCCGGGTGATGCCCACCGGGTGATGTCGGGGCTCGACCGTTCCGGCCGTCGTCCCCGGTCGCGGTGCCGCCAGGTCGAGGTGTCGGGGTCCGGTGCTACTCATGGGACGTGACGACGACCGCTGTCCCCGAGACGACGCCCACCGCCGATCTGCGCGACCGGGCCGAGGAGACGCTGCGCGCCCTGGCCGGCCCGGACGCGGTCCTGCGGCCCGACCAGTGGCGGGCGATCGAGGAGCTGGTCGCCCACCGCCGGCGGGCGCTGGTCGTCCAGCGGACCGGCTGGGGCAAGAGTGCGGTCTACTTCGTGGCCACCGCGCTGCTGCGGGCCGCCGGCGCGGGGCCGACCGTGATCGTGTCGCCGCTGCTGGCGCTGATGCGCAACCAGGTCGCCGCCGCCGCCCGCGCCGGCATCCGCGCCGAGACGGTCAACTCCACCAACCTCGCCGACTGGGACACCACCTTCGAGGCGGTCGCCGCCGGGGAGGTCGACGTGCTGCTGGTCTCCCCGGAGCGGCTGAACAACCCCGACTTCCGGGACCGGGTGCTGCCCCGGCTGGCCGCCACGTGCGGGCTGCTGGTGGTCGACGAGGCGCACTGCATCAGCGACTGGGGACACGACTTCCGGCCGGACTTCCGCCGGCTGCGCACCCTGCTGGGCGAGCTGCCCGACGGCATCCCGGTGCTGGCGACCACCGCGACGGCCAACGCGCGGGTGACCGCGGACGTCGCCGAGCAGCTCGGCACCACCGGCGGGCACTCCCCGGACGTGCTGGTGCTCCGCGGCCCGCTGGACCGGGAGTCGCTGCACCTGCGGGTGGTCCGGGTCGGTGACCGCCCGCACCAGCTGGCGTGGCTGGCCGACCACCTGGCCGACCTGCCGGGCAGCGGCATCGTCTACACGCTGACCGTCGCCGCGGCGACCGACGTCGCCGACTTCCTGCGCAGCCGGGGCCACACGGTCGCCTCCTACTCCGGGCAGACCGAGCAGGCGCAGCGCCTGCAGGCCGAGGAGGACCTGCTGGGCAACCGGGTCAAGGCGCTGGTCGCGACGAGCGCTCTCGGGATGGGCTTCGACAAGCCGGACCTCGGGTTCGTCGTGCACCTCGGTGCGCCGGCGTCGCCGATCGCCTACTACCAGCAGATCGGCCGCGCCGGCCGCGGCGTGCAGCGCGCCGAGGTGGTGCTGCTGCCCGGCCACGACGACGAGGCCGTGTGGGACTGGTTCGCCTCGCAGGGCTTCCCCACCCAGGCCACCGCGAGAGCGGCGCTCGCTGCCCTCGACCCGGACGAGGCCACCTCGACCGCCGTGCTGGAGACCCGGGTCGACCTGTCCCGGTCCCGGCTGGAGGCGATGCTCAAGGTGCTCGACGTCGACGGCGCGGTGAAGCGCGTCCGCGGCGGCTGGCTGCGGATGGACACCGACTGGGACTACGACGCGGAGCGGTACGCCCGGGTCGCCGCGGTCCGCGACGCCGAGCAGCAGGCGATGCGGGACTACATCACGACGACGCGGTGCCGACTGGCGTTCCTGCGCGAGCAGCTCGACGACACGCCGGCGCCGGACTGCGGCCGCTGCGACACCTGCGCCGCCCGGGGGATCGGCAGCGACGACGGGCCGCTGGCGGGGACGGCCGCCACCGCGGTGTCCGAGGCGACCGCCGCCGCGGCCGGGGACCGGTTGTCCCGCCCGGGCGTCCCGGTGGACCCCCGCCGCCAGTGGCCGACCGGGATGGCGGCGATCGGCGTGCCGGTGTCCGGGCGCATCGGGCCCGCGGACGTCTGCGACGCGGGTCGGGTGGTCGCCCGCTACACCGACCTCGGCCTCGGTCCGCGGGTGCGCGAGGTGTGCACGGGCGCGGACGGCCCGGTGCCGGACGGCCTGCTGCGGGCCTGCGTGGCCACGCTGGCCGCCTGGGGTTGGGACCGCCGCCCCGCGGGGATCGTGGCGGTGGGGTCGGGTTCCCGCCCGGAGCTGGTCGCCAGCATCGCCGGGCATCTGTCGGCGGTCGGCCGGTTGCCGCTGCTCGGCACCGTGCCGCACGCCGGACCGAGCTCGACCGGGCGCAGCAACAGCGCGCAGCGGCTCCGCTCGGTGTGGGCCACGTACCGGCTGCCGGACGAGCTGGCCGAGCCGGTCGCCGCTCTGGACGGCGCCCCCGTCCTGCTGGTCGACGACCGGATCGACAGTGGCTGGACGTCCGCCGTCGTCGGGCTGCTGCTCCGCCAGGCCGGCGCCGGAGCGGTGCTCCCGTTCGCCCTCGCCGCGGAGGCCTGACCCCGCCCCGTCCCGCGGTCTACCGTTCAGACGGCTCCCCACACCGGCGAGCCGTCTCCGAGGGTTCGCTGTCGGCGGAGATCGTCCGGGGACGCCCTGGAAGAGCGGCTGCGCGACGCCGGCCTCGAGCACTCGATCCGCCAGCTGTCCGGCGACGACGCGGCTCGGCCAGGCTCGACCGTCGTCGGCTCACTGGTCCAGCCGGTGCGTGCGGGAGTGGGCCCCCTTCGGCCCTGCCGCTGGGACTGATGCCCTCGGTGTCAGAACGGGAGATCGAGGGTGGCGAGTCCCCGGCAGCGGACAGTGTGTGTCTGTTCTTCGATCACATAGTTGACGTGCACCGCGCGGAAGTCGCCGGTCCTGGAGCCCGGCACCTCGCCGTGCCACAGGTTCGGCGCCCCCGACCACCGCCGTACACCCGCGTAGGGGTCGGCGGCTCGGCTTAACAACCAGTCGATCACGATGAGACGTTGGTCGGACGACGGATCATCCTGCTCGATCCACCGTTCGGCGTGGTCTCCGAAGTCGACGAGAGCCCAGCCGGTGAAGTCAGGCACCAGTCTTCAGGCGTTCGAGCGCCTCTCGGCTGTCGGGCGTTCCCGTACCCGGCGGGCCGAGGGTCGACCGTTCCAGAAAGGCCCTGACGACACTCGAGTCCGGCGCGACCTCGTCCGAGTCGCCGCCTGCCTGGTCAGCTTCTCGGAAGAATGCCGCCAGCGAGTCGATACCGATCGGCTCGCTGCCACCCGCTTCCCGCCGTGCGTTGGCCTCCACCCAAGGAGGCTCGTGATGGGTGAGCACCTCCAGGTCACGCCCGGAGAGTCGTCCGTACCGGCTGAGCACGTAGCCGATCGTGTTGAGCGCCGACTCGTCCAATGGCTCGTCCAATGGACTGTCGCCTGCCACTGGGTCGACGGCCGCCGAGTGCGAATCCTCGTACCAGAGCGCGCCGACCACCGGGCCGTGGTCCCAGGCCGAGACGCGCTCGCGGAACAGGGGCCCGCCGGTGTGCGCCGCGTGATGGCCCTGGCAGTAGTAGAGGAGCTTGTGGAGCTTGAGCCGGGGCACGCTCGGCTGGCGACGGCGGATCTCTTCCGCGACCTGCCCAGCCGACCACGTCACCGTCGCAGGGTAGGTCGTGGTCGCCAGCAGGTCAGGGACCCCGGACTGGACGGTCGACTCGAACATGCATTCGATCTTGGCAGCCGGGTCCGACACGGTCATCCGACGCGCCGAGACCCGTCAGATCACGGGACGACGAGGACCGGGCGGTCGGCCTGGCGGGTCAGGTGCGTGGCCACGGACCCGAGGACCCGCTTGGCCAGGCCGCCCTCGGAGCGGCCCACCACGATGAGGTCCGCGCCGAGCTCCCGGCCGATGCCCAGCAACTCGTCGGCCGGGCTGCCGTCGCGGCGCACGAAGCGCCAGTCGACCCCCAGGCCCTCCAGCTGGTTGGCCGTGTCGGCACGCAGGATCTGCTCGAGTTCGAGAGTTTCCTCGGCGTCGGCCGCCGCCGCCCCGGGTGACAGCGTGTACAGGGCGTTCGGCTCGCCGACGAGGACGACGACGAGCTCGGCGTCGCCGTGGGAGGCCAGGCCGGCGGCGAACAGGAGCGCACCCCGGCTGCTGTCCGATCCGTCGAAGCCGATGACGATGCTGGCGAACCCGTCCCGGGCGATCGCCTCGGCCCGGGCGAGCAGTGCGTCGTCGCTGGTGTCGGTCATCGGCTCCCTGTTCGTCCCGACTCGTCCGCGGTGTCCTGGACAGCGAAAGCCCCCGCCAGCACGTCACTGACGAGGGCTTCGCAACCGGCCTGACAGGTGCGCCTGGAGGGACTCGAACCCCCAACCTTCTGATCCGTAGTCAGATGCTCTATCCGTTGAGCTACAGGCGCTCGGGCCGTGTCGAGCATACCCGGGCAGCCGTTCGTCCCTCCCCGGTTCGGCGCACACCTCAGCGGGCGGCGTCGACCTGACGCTGCGCGTCGGCCAGCACGTCCACGACGTGCGCGCCGTAGCGCACGTCGTACGGATGGCCCGGCCGGGCCGAGCTGACCTGGGCCACCAGCTCGTCGATCGCCACGCGGTAGGACGTCTGCACCGACAGGTCCTCCGGCAGCGACCGGGTGCCCCGGGGACCCCACACGTCGAAGTCGTGCCGCTGGGCGCCCTCCGGGGTGAGCAGCGACCCGGTCGTCGTCCCGGTCGCGCCGCCCGGGTGCGCCGTGAGCAGGTGGACGGTGTCGCGGTGCCCGCCGCGGGCGGTGACCGCCTCGACCGGTCCGAGCGTCGCCTCCAGCAGCGAGACGGCGTGCGGCAGCGAGTCCCACAGCGACCCGTGTTCACGCCGCCAGGTGGAGGTGCTGTACGGACTGCCCGGAGAGTCGATCGAGCCCATCCAGAAGCCGATCGCGCCGTCCCAGTCCCCAGCGGCACGGACCTCGGCGGTCCAGGCTCGGCGGCCCGGGTCGAACATCGACGTGAAGAAGACGACCGACCCCACGCCTGCCTCCGTGGCGGCGTCGGCCAGCGCGTGCGCCGCCGCCGGGTCGAGCGCGGTCGGCTTGTCCAGGAGCAGGTGCCGGCCGTAACCCGCCGCCCGGGTCGCCAGCGGCGCCTGGGCGGTCGGCGGGACCGCGAAGGCGACGGCCTCGACGCCGTCCAGCAACTCGTCGAACGACGCGGCCGCGGCGGTCGCCAGCTCGGCGGCGGCGGCGGACGTCTTCGCCGGGTCGCGGCCCCACACCCCCGCCAGCTCCACGTCCGGGTGGGCGGCCAGCCCGGCCCCGTGCACGGTGCGTGCCCAGTACCCGGTCCCCACCAACCCGAAGCGCACTGCCGACCTCCTCAGCCGAAACGTTCCTGCGACCGGACACGGCCGCGGCCGAACAGCAGCTGGACGACGAAGCCCAGCACGAGTGCCACCAGCACCCCGAGGTTGGCGTAGCTCCACGGCCCGCCGTCCTTCGGCCCCAGGCCCAGCGGATCGAGCAGGTAGCCCTGCCAGGACAGCACCGCCGCGTAGGTGTTCGTCACCAGCCCGAACCCGACGGCCGACGCGAGCACCATGGCGGCGACCGCCACCGTGCCCACCGAACCGTAGCGAGCGCCCGGACTGGACAGCTCGTTGCCCGCGTACGGGCCACGGCGCAGCGCGAGGTCGGCGAGGAACACCCCGCACCACGCGGCGATCGGGATGCCGAGGGTGATCAGGAAACCCTGGAACGGCACGACGAAGTCGCTGGCGTAGAAGACGAGGTAGACCGTGCCCGCCACCATCAGGGCACCGTCGACGAGAGCGGCACTCCACCGGGGGATCCGGACCCCGAGCGACAGCAGCGTCAGTCCCGACGAGTACAGGTCGAGCACCGCTCCGGACACCAGCCCGAGGACGGCGACCACCGCGAACGGGACGAGGAACCACGTCGGCAACAGGGCGGTCAGGGCACCGATCGGGTCGGCACCCAGGTCGGCGGACAGCTGCTCGTTCCCGGCGACGAGCAGCAGCCCCCAGCCGACGAGCAGCACCGGGAACAGCGCACCGCCCAGCGTCGTCCAGCCGACGACGCCGGCGGTGGACGCCCGGCGCGGCAGGTAGCGGCTGTAGTCGGCCGCGGCGTTGACCCACCCCAGGCCGAACCCGGTCATCAGCAGCACCAGGGCGCCGAGCACCGCCTGACCGGACCCACCGGGAACCGCCTGCACCACCGACCAGTCGACCTGGTCCGCGGTGAGCACGACGTACCCGACGGTGAGCACCGCGAGCACGACCGTGAGCACCCGCTGGAGGGCGAAGATCGCCCGGAAGCCGAGCAGGCCCGCGGCCACCACCACGGCCGCGACGACGAGGAAGGCCGCGATCCGCGTGCCGTTCCCGCCGGTCCAGCCGAGCCGCTCCAGGACCGTGACGGTGGCGAGCGTCGACAGCGTGACCAATACCGTCTCCCAGCCGACGGTGAGCAGGTACCCGACCAGCGCGGGGAGCCGGTTGCCGGCCACCCCGAACGGGGCGCGCGAGAGCACCATCGTCGGGGCGGAGCCGCGCTTGCCGGCGACCGCGACGAGCCCGACCAGCAGGAAGGAGAACGTCACCCCGACGAGCGTGGCGGCGACGGCCTGCCAGAAGCTGATGCCGAACGCGAGGACGAACGACCCGTAGGAGATGCCGAGGACCGACACGTTCGCCGCGGCCCACGGCCAGAACAGGCCCCGCGGGGCGCCGTGGCGCTCGGACTCGGCGATGACGTTGGTGCCGTTGCGCTCGACGGCGAACGCACCCGGGGCCTCGGGTGCCATGGGTCCTCCTCGCGATGGCGGAGGCGGCGGGATTCGAACCCGCGAGAGGGCTCAAAACCCTCAACCCGCTTAGCAGGCGGGCGCACTAGGCCGACTATGCGACGCCTCCGGATCTGGTGCGTCCCGAAGCGTAGCCGGTCGGCGCTCCGCCGACGACGCGCGCCCGGCACCGGAACCCCCGCGTCCGCGTGCGCATCCGCACCTGGTGGGACCATCGACCGAGCCGTTGATCGCGCGCTGCCACTGCCCGGTACCGGCGGTGCCCCTGCCTCCCAGCCCAGCCCAGCCTGCCCACGAGACCTGCCCTGCCCACGAGACCTGCCCTGCCCACGAGAGGAGCACCGACCACCCGATGGCCGACACCACACCCCGGGGACCGTGGGCGGTCCTGCTGTTCACCGTCCTGGGCACCGTGCTCCCCGGGCTCGGCCTGATCGTGGCGGGCTGGCGCAAGGTGGGCGCGATCGTCCTCGGCCTCACCCTGGTCCTCGCCGTCGTCCTCGCCGTCCGGGTCGGCACCGACCCGATCGGCGCCATCGGGACCGCGCTGAGCCCCGGCGTGCTCACCGGCATCGTCGTGGCGTCGGTCGTGGTCGGCATCGGGTGGGCGGTGCTGGTGGTGTGCACCTACCGCGCGCTGCGCCCGGCCGGGGACTCCCCGGTGCACCGGGGGGCGATGGCGGCCGTCGTCGGCGTCCTGTGCCTGCTCGTCCTGGCCCCCACCAGCTACGCCGCCCAGCTCGGCTGGACGACCCAGCGGACGGTGGACACCATCTTCGGCGGCGGCGCGTCCGCGACTGTCCCGCGGGGCGGGGCCGCGGCCGGTGCGGCTGCCGACCCGTGGAAGGACCGGCCGCGGGTCAACGTCCTGCTGCTCGGCGGCGACGCCGGCCCGACGCGCGGCGGCGGCATCCGGGACGGGCTGCGCACCGACTCCGTCGTGGTCGCCAGCATCGACACCCGCACCGGGAACACGGTGCTGATCAGCGTGGCCCGCAATACCCAGCGCCTGCAGTTCGAACCCGGGACGCCGCTGGGCAGGGCCTACCCCGACGGGTACACGTCCCCGCAGAGCCAGAACTTCCTCAACTCCGTCTACCTCGACGTCCCGAAGGCGCACCCGAACCTGCTCGGTGCCACCGCCGACGAGGGCGCCGACGCCCTCAAGCTCGGTCTCGGCTGGAGCCTGTTCGGGTCGTCCACGGCGATCGACTACTACGTGCTGGTCTCCCTGACCGGCTTCGAGCAGGTGGTCAGCGCGCTCGGCGGGGTGACCGTCAACGTCAACGAGCCGGTCGCGGACGGCGGCGAGTTCGAGAAGGGCGTCAAGGACATCGCGCCGCGCCGGTGGATCATGCCCGGCCCGGACCAGCACCTCAACGGCCGCGACGCGGAGTGGTTCTCCCGCGGCAGGTACGGCACCGACGACTACGAACGGCTACGGCGCCAGCGCTGCACGATCAACGCCCTGGTCAACCAGGCGAGCCCGGCCAAGGTGCTGACCAGCTACCAGAGCCTGGCCGACACGGCGGCGAACGTCACGAAGACGGACATCCCCCGGACCGTCCTGGCGGCGATGGTCGGCCTCGGTGACACGATCAAGCGGACCGGCACGCTGTCCAGCCTGGCCGTGGACCGCGACGGGATCCGCGGGTTCGACCAGGAGGACCCCGACTGGGACGAGGTCCGCGAGGCCGTCCGGGTCGCGATCACCCGCAGCACCGCGACCCCGACGACCGCGCCGACGACTCGTGCGCCGACAGCCGCACCCACGGCGCGGGCCACGCCCGTGCCCACCCGGACGCCGGCCGCGACGTCGGCGGCGACGATCGAACCCGACCTGGACGCGACCTGCGCCTACGACCCGGCACGGGCGGCGACCAGACTCGCCGAGTGGAAGCGGCTGTACGGCTCGGAGTTCGCCGACACCGGCGACCCCCGCTGACCGTTCCCCGCGGGCGGGGAGGTCGTGGAATCGACACTCCGTGCGCCGGTCGCCACGTGCCGTGACGGACGTCCGGCCGGGACAGCGGGCTGTGGACAGCGCTGGCCGCGAGTCGCCCTGCCGGTGTCACCATGACGGCCCACCGACCGGTCGAGCCGCGGCGCTGCGAGGGACCGGGTGTGCCGAGAGGACTCCGCCCCGCCCATGGTCGACGCCTCCGGCAGCGCCGGCCGGACCGGACCCGGCGCCGGACGGCACGCCCGCCGTCAACGCGCCGCAGCGGGCACCGACGTCGCGGCTCCGGCAACCCGCGGGCGGGCGGCCGACCGCGAGCGGGGAGCCGCAGCCGTCCTGGCCCTGACGGTCCTCGGGACGCTGCTGCCCGGACTGGGCCTGCTGGTCGCCGGCCGGCGGCGGGCCGGGCTCGCCATCACCGGGCTGACCGTCGCTGCCACGGTCGCTGCGGCCGTCTGGATCGGCCGCAACCCGCTGGCCGCCGCCAGTGTCGCGGTCTCCGCCGGGGCGCTGCGCACGATCACCGCGGTCGCCGTCGCGCTGGCCGTCGCCTGGGCCGCGCTCGCCGTCGTCACCCACCGCGCCCTGCGCCCGGCCGGCGCCCCCGACTGGCTGCGGGCAGCCGGCGCCGCGCTGGTCGGGGTGCTCTGCCTGCTGGTCGCGACACCGACCGCGCTGGTGGCGGGCTACGCCCGGACGACCGAGCAGACGATCGAGCAGATCTTCGGGCCGGTCCGGTCGGCCACCGCCCCCACCGCGGTGCCCAGCCCGGCGGCCCGGGACCCGTGGGCCGGCATCGACCGGGTCAACGTCCTGCTGCTCGGCGGGGACGCCGGGGAGGGCCGCGACGGGATCCGTACCGACTCGATGGCGGTCGCCAGCATCGACACGAGAACCGGCCGGACCGTGCTGATCAGCCTGCCGCGGAGCCTGCAGCGCCTGTCGTTCCAGCCGGGGACACCACTCGCGGCGGCCTACCCGAACGGGTACGTCACCGTGCCGGGGGACACCTCGAGCGGGGAGAACCTGCTCAACTCGGTGTACCGGAACGTTCCCGCCTACCACCCCGGGATCCTGGGCGGGACGGACAACGCGGGCGCCGACGCGCTCAAACTCGGCATCGGGTGGTCGATCGGCCTGGACATCGACTACTACGTGCTCATCGAGCCCGCCGGGTTCCAGCAGGCGGTGACCGCCCTGGGCGGCTACACCGTCGACATCAACGAGCCGGTCGCCGTCGGCGGCAACACCGACAAGGGGATCCTGCCGAACCGCTGGCTGCTGCCC
Source organism: uncultured Actinomycetales bacterium (assembly GCA_964242885.1). Lineage (GTDB taxonomy): Bacteria > Actinomycetota > Actinomycetes > CAXTBU01 > CAXTBU01 > CAXTBU01. The sequence goes on along the minus strand of CAXTBU010000044.1, from coordinate 10,020 downwards.
GGGCCCGACCAGCGCCTCGACGGCTACCTCGGCACCTGGTTCGCCCGGGGCCGCTACGGCGACGAGCGCGGCGACTACGGGCGGGTCCGCCGGCAGCGGTGCGCGGTGCAGGCCCTGACCGCCCAGGCCAGCCCGGCGCGGGTCCTGCTCAGCTACCAGCAGCTCGCGCGCACCGCCGCCGACGTCACCCGGACGGACATCCCGCGCGGGACCTTCGGCCCCCTGGTGGTGCTCGGCGGCCGGGTCAAGCAGACGAACCGGATCTCCAGCGTGGTCGTCGACACCACCGGCATCCCGGCGATGCGCAGCACGGTCCGGCCGAACTGGACCGCGGTCCGCGCCGCGGTGGCGGCCGCGATCCGGCGCAGCACGGCCACGGCGGCGCCCCCGGGCACGCCGGCCGCGACCCGGCCGCCGACGTCGCCGACCGCGCCGACAACACCGCCGACCACACCGCCGGCGACCCGGGCGCCGACGACCCGGGCGCCGACGACCCCGGCAGCTTCGCCGGATGACGACCTCGCGGTGGGCTGCGCCTACGACCCGGTCGCCGCCGGCCGAGCCCTCGCGAGGTGGCAGGAGCAGTACGGCACCCGCTACGACGCGAACGGGGTCAAGCGCTGACCCGCACGGTCCGGCCGCGAGCTCAGCGCAGTGCTGTGTAGCCGTTCGCGGCGTTGAGCCGGTCGCGCATGGCCTGCTCGACCACCGGCGCGCTCGTGCCGAGCCGGCGCAGCAGCACGACCGAGGTGCGGCCGTCGGCCAGGTCGCCGACGAGCAGCAGCCGGCCGCCGGCGGTCACCGCAGCCAACCGCTCGACCTGCGCCCACGAGACCCGGCGGGGCGGCCGGCCGGTGGTGTTCGTGTACCCGTCGTCGTCCAGCAGCAGCCGCGGACCGCGCCCGGTGAGCCGGACCACGACGCGCAGCCCGAAGCCCAGGGTGACCAGCACCGCTCCGACGGCCAGCACCAGCAGCAGCACCCGGAGCCAGTCGATCCCGCTCGCCGCCGCTCCCGCGAACAGGACGACGACCACCGCGGTGACCAGCGACGACCGGCCGAGGGCGCGGACGGGGCGGGCGAGCGTCGGGCGGAACTCCGTGGGGGGAACCCGCGTGCCGGGGCCGGGCTCGCTCACTCGGTCGAGCCTATCGACGCGGCTCCGGCTGCCTGTCGGCCGGTGCCGGCGGGAGGGTGGCCGGGGCACCGAGCAGGCGCAGCAGCGTCGCGGCCGCGATCGACCCCGCGGCCAGCAACCCGGCGAGCACGACGATCTGGAACCGCGCCGCCCCGGCTGCCGACGCCCCGCCGACCAGCGCCCCGACGAAGGCACCCGGCAGGGTCACCACACCGGTGGTGCGCGTCTGGTCGATCCCGGGCACCAGCGCCTCGCCGATCGCCGTCCGGGCGACGTCGCGGGCCGAGCGGCGCGGCGTCGCACCGAGCGCCAGCCAGCCCTCGACCTCGTCGCGGTGGTCAGCGAGCCCGGCGGCGAACCGTCGGCCGGCCAGGGTCGAGGCGGTCATCGTCCCGCCGATGACGATGCCGGCCACCGCGATGACGTACCGGGACTGCAGCGGGAGGGCGCCGACGCCGAACACGACGACAAGGACCGGAGCCGTGCCGGCCGCGCACGCCAGCAGTGCCGCCCGCACCGACCCGGGCAGCGCCGAGGTGCGCCGGCCGGCGGTCCATCCCGCGGCGGCGAGCATCCCCAGCAGCGCCACGGCGGCGACGGCCAGCGGGACGGCGAGGACGCCGTGCAGGACGAGCGCCAGCACGCTCAACTGGGCGGCGGCCCGGACGACCGCCAGGACGACGCTGCGGCGCAGCCGCACCCCGGTGACGGTCAGCGCGGCCACCGCGACGCCGGCGAGCAGGACCACGGCGACCGCCGTCGGCCACGTGGCGGCCAGCCCTGGACTCACCGGACCCAGCGTCGCAGGTGACCGTGCGCGGTCCGGCGGCGACAACCCGGTGGCGGAGCGGGGAGGATGGCCCGGTGGTGTCTGCCGTCGCGACCCGGCCTGGGCGCACGGGACGGCTGCACACCGCCGTCCGCGAGGTCGCCTGGGAGGTCCGCCGCACCCAGCGCGGCCACGACCTGTGGATCATCTCGGCAGGCGTCACCTTCTACGCGCTGATCGCCCTCGTGCCGTCCCTGGTGGTCGCCGCCCGCGTGATCGCGGCGCTGGTCGGTCCGGACCGGTTGATCGGTCTCGGCCGGGCGGTGGGCCAGGCGCTGCCGGCCGCCCAGGGCGCCGGGCGGGTCGTCGAGCAGCTCGTCGAACGGTCGGTCGGGGTGTCGTGGCTGGCGGTGCTGGTCGCGCTGATCCCCGCGACCGTCTACGGCGAGGGCCTCCGGCGCGGCTTCATCCGGGTGACCCCGGACGCCGTCGCGACCGACCGCTTCCTCGGCTGGCGCAGCCGGGCGGCGGCGCTGCCGCTGACGCTGCTGGCGCCGGCCGGCCTGCTGGCGGTGATCGAGGTCGCGCCGCTGCTGGCGCGGCTGTTCGGGAGCGGCAGCATCGGGTCGTCGGCGCTGGCCGTGTACATCGCGCTGAACGTCGACTGGGTCGTCGTGTCGCTGGCCCTGACCTACGTCTACCGGGTGCTCGGCCCGGCGGGCCCGTCCCTGCGCGCGACGCTGGGCGGGGCGTTCTTCACCGGGGCGTTCATCTCCGGGTTCCTGCAGGGCTTCACGCTGTTCCTGGCCATCCCGGTGGACCTCGGCGCACCGTTCGGCGGGTTCACGCAGGTCGGTGGTGCGGTCGCCATCGCCCTGTGGCTGTGGGTGTTCACCGCGTTGACCGTGGTCGGCTACAGCATCACCCTCGCGCTGGACGCCCGTCGCGGCAGCGACACCTGACCACCCGTCGCCACAGCGAACCCGGGGCCCGGTCAGCGGTGGGCGAAGAACTCCTTGCTCTCCGGGCGGAACAGCAGCGCGATCACCGTCAGGTCGACCGCCACGGTCACCAGCGCGAGCAGCTTCACCGGGGCTGACGCACCGGTCTGGCTGAGCAGCACGATGCTCCCGAACGCCTGCAGGGCGGTCAGGACGACGGCGAGGATGCGCGCCCAGGTCCGCCCGAGCCGTAGCTGGCGCACGAGCAGCAGGTACCCGACGAGCAGGACTGCGGGCACCCCGATGGCCAGCCGCAGCGTCGTCGTGACCGCGGAGTCGACCTGGCCGGGGCTGAGGTCGCTGAGCGCCTCGAAGTCGGACCGGACGGCGTCGCGCGAGAGGACGGCGACGACGAGGTTGACCACCTCGATCGCCGCCAGCACGACGAGCAGCCCCGCCGCCACGACGACGGTCCGCGGCGGCCGGTGGTCGATCCCGGTCGGCTCCGTCGGCTCCGCCGGCTCGGTGGACGCGGAGCCGACCGGTGCGTGCTCGCTCACGTCAGCGACGCGCGAAGAACGCCTTGCTGTCGGGCCGGAGGAGCAACACGATCAGCGCGATGTTGATCAGGGCGCTGAGGACCGACAGCGCCTTCGACGACGCGGGCCCGTCCTGGACGAGCGCGGACAGCGTGCTCAGCACGGACAACGCCGCCAGGATGATCGTCACGGTGCGAGCCCAGTTCTTCCCCTTGCGCACCTGGGACGCCAGCAGCACGTACAGGATCGTGAACACGATCCCCAGCACGACCGCGAAGGTGATCCCGACGGTGACCGCGGTGTCGAGCTCGGAGGCCGTCAGGCTCGGTGTGCCCTGGCGGATCGAGTCCTCGAGCTGGTCGCGGCTGAGCAGGCTGACGACCAGGCCGATCAGGGAGAGCGCCGCCAGGACCAGCATCAGCTTCGCCGCGAGGTCGGTGCTCTTGGGTGCGGGACCGACTGGACCGGTCGCTGCCAGTGGCTCCTCGGACCCCGTGTAGGACGGGTACTGGGTCATCTCGACTCCCTTGTCGGTGCGTGGCGCGTTGCTTGTCGGTGGTGGCGCGTTGCCGGTCCCGCCCGAGGACGGCGCCGGCCCGCCCGCGGCGGCCGCACGGGCCCGAGGGTACAGATCGGACGCCGCGTCGAGGTGGAACGACGCTCTCCGGAGGACAACGCGCCGCGCGCGGCAACGTCACCACGAACGGGCACCACGAACGGGCACCGCGGGCAGGCACCACGAACGGGGTCCGACGGGGCGACCGCGCGAACAGTGCTCACCGGCACGGACGGTCCGCCACCCCCTAACGTCCAGGGGCGTGCCCATCGACTCCAGCGCCGACGCGCCGTCCACCGACCGACTCACCCCCGAGCTCATCAGCAGCACCTGGGAACCGAGTGACGTCAGGCTGTCCCCGGACGGCACCCGCGCCGTCTGGGTCGCCGCGCCGCACGGCAAGGAGGGCGAGCACCCGGAGAGCGGCATCTGGACCGCCCCGGTCGACGGCTCGGCCCCGGCCCGCCGGCTGACCCGCGGCGGCGCGGACACCACGCCCCGCTGGTCCCCGGACGGCACGAGGATCGCGTTCCTGTCCGACCGCGCCGAACGCGGGACCGCCGGGCTGTTCGTGCTGGACCCCGACGGCGGGGAGGCCGTTCCGGTCGCCGTCCGCAAGCGCGCCGTCGACGGACTGTCCTGGTCCCCGGACTCGGCGACCCTCGCCTTCCTGGCACCGGACGAGCCGGACGACGAGGACAAGCGGCGGGAGGAGGAGCGCGACGACGCCGACGTCTTCGGTGAGCGCGTCCCCCGCAACCGCGTTTTCACCGTGCCCGCCACCGGCGGTGAACCGATCCAGCTCCCGGTCGGCGACCTGCACCCCACCGAGCTCGCGTGGTCACCGGACGGGCCCACGATCGCGCTGCTCGCACGGCCCACTCCGGAACTCGACCTCTCGACGCGGTCTGCGGTGTACCTGCTGCCCGTGGCCGCTCCCGACGCGCCGGACGCGCCCGCCGTCGCCGAGGTCGGCGCCACCCCGTGGGCGCAGGACCTGACCTGGACAGCTGACGGCGCGAGCCTGGCGGTGCTGGGCAAGCAGGCGGGCAGCCTGCAGTCCTCGGCCACCGTCTGGACGCTGCCGGCGACCGCCGGTGCGGGCGGGACCGTGCTCGGGCCGCGCCTGGCGGAGCCGGTGTGCGCGCTCGGCCTCGCGTCCGCGGGACCGGGGAGTCCGTTCCCGGTGGTGGTGTCCATCGCGGACGGCATCGACACCCGGCTGGAGTGGCGCGGGGACGACGGCTCCGCGCAGGTGCTGTGGGCGCCGACGGGTGACGTCCTCGCCTTCGACGTCGCGACGACGCCCGCCGGCCCGGTCCTGGCCGCGGTCGCCGCGGTGGACTCCGGACCGTTCGAGGTCTGGGCCGGCACACCGGGCGACGTCCGGCAGGTGTCGGACCACCACGCCGCCTGGGCCGGCATCGCGTTCGGCGAGGTGCGGGAGGTCGTCACCCCGACCTCCGACGGCCTGGAGCTGCACTCGGTCGTGGTGCTCCCGGTGGACGCCGGCGACGGCCCGTACCCCACGATCGTGCTCCCGCACGGCGGGCCGTACTGGCGGATGGCCAAGAACATCCACTGCGCCTGGCACGACTGGTCGCAGCTGCTGGCGATCGCCGGCTACGCGGTGCTGATGCCCAACTTCCGCGGCGGGTCCGGGCACGGCAACGCGTTCTCGACAGCGGTCAACGGCAACCCGGGCATCGAGTTCGACGACGTGCAGGCGGTGATCGGGACGCTGGTCGACGACGGGATCGCCGACCCGGAGCGGCTCGGCATCGGCGGCTGGAGCAACGGCGGGTTCCTCACCGCGTGGGCGGTCGGCCAGACCGACCGGTTCAAGGCAGCGGTGATGGGCGCCGGCGTCAGCGCGTGGCAGACGATGTCGATGACCTCCGACGTCCCGACGTTCACCGGCGACGTCGCCGGCGGCTCCCCGTGGTCCGCGGACCCCGGCCGCTCGCTGGAGCACTCCCCGATCACGTACGCCGACCGGGTCGTCACGCCGCTGCTGATCCTGCACGGCGAGAAGGACGTCCGGGTGCCGCTGAGCCAGTCGATCGGCTTCCACCGGGCGCTGCGCGACACGAAGCTGCCGATGGAGTTCGTCGTCTACCCCCGCGAGCCGCACGGGATCGGCGAGCGCCGCCACCAGATCGACCTGATGAACCGGGTGCTGTCCTTCTACACGGCGCACGTCCCAGTGGGCTGACGGGGCAGCTCTGTCAGCCGGCTGACGGGGCAGCAGCGGGGTCGGGCCCGACGGCGATCGTCGTCGGGTCCGGCCGGCGGCTGCACGACCGGCCGGCCTGCTCGACCAGCCCCGCGAAGACGCCCGCGTCCCGGACCGCGCACACGTTCGGGTCGTTGTTGAAGTAGACGTACACGTCCTCGTCCTCGCCGTACGCGGCAGCGACGCGGTCGGCCCACGTGCTCAGCGCGGCAGGGGTGTAGCAGGGCCGGGGATCCGCGTCGCCCTCGTGGAACCGCAGGTAGCCCCAGTCCACAGTCCGCCACGTCGGCGTGGTCCGCCGGGGGCTGTCCGCCCAGCACAGCGCGGCGCCGGTGGACTCCAGGATGCCGCGGACCTCGTCGGTGTACCAGGTGTCGTGGCGGAACTCGACGGTGACCCGCATGCCGGGAGGAAAGCAGCGCAGCGTCCGGAGCAGTGCTCCCGGTCGGGCCTGCAGGTCCGGCGGCAGCTGGAGCAGGACCGGCCCGAGCTTGGCGCCCAGGCCGGCGACGCGGTCGGCGAAGCGGGCGACCGGCTCCTCGGGCTCGGTCAGCCGCTTGATGTGCGTGAGGTAGCGACTGGTCTTCACACCGACCACGAAGTCGTCGGGTGTCCGGTCGCGCCAGTGCTCGAAGGTGGTCCGCTCCGGCAGCCGGTAGAAGGCGTTGTTGACCTCGACGGTGCGGAACTGCTCGCTGTACTGCTCGAGCCAGCCCTTCTGCGGGCGGCCGCGGTAGAAGGCGTTCTTCCACGACCGGTACTGCCATCCCGACGTGCCCAGCAGGACGCCCATGCCCGGAGGCTAGAACGCCCCCGTCCCGGGCTGACCAGCCCGGGCCGCTGCGGCGGCCGTGTCAGCAGATGACGCCGAGCTGGCTGGCCGGGCCGTGCGCGGTCGGTCGGGCGCCGACCCAGCGAGGGTCGGCAGGCTCACTCGCCCGCTGGTAGCGGGAGTCCGAGGAGATGCGGACGCGGTCGGTGTTGTTGTCCAGGCTGGTGTGCAGCGTGTAGGCGGTGAAGGTCAGCAGGTCCCCGGCGGCGAAGTCGCCGGTCACCCACCGCAGGCCGAGCTCCCGGCGCAACGCCTGCGGGTCCGCGGAGATGGAGCCGTCCCAGCGCGGCTGGTCGGAGTCGAGGTTGCTGCAGAACGTGTCGACGTCGAGGTCGCCGTACCGTTCTCGGACGTCGGCGAGCCTGTGCGAGCCCTCCAGCATCACCAGGCCGCCCTGCACGACGTCGACGTCACCCAGCGGCACCCAGGCGGTCAGCTGCCGGGTGGTACCGCGGTTCATGAAGACGCTGTCCCCGTGGGGTTTGGTGCCCTTGCCGGGCGGGACGGCCCGGAGCCAGGTAAAGTCGTAGTGGCGGACCGCCTCGCCGAACAGGTGCTCGTAGAAGCCGGTCATCCGAGGTCCGTAGAGCACGGACATCAGAGCGTCGCTCCGGGCAGCCACGTCGCTGAGGATGCCCAGGCGCGGGAAGTCCGCGGCCGCGATCGCGTCCGCCGGCACCGATCCGGGTGCGAGGGCCCCGAGCGCCGCCAGCTCCTCGAGGACTCGCTGGCGCGCGCGCAGGACCGCGTCCCGGTCCAGGTGGCCCGGCAGGTAGAGGTAGCCGTCCTCGGCCAACCGGCGTTCGAGCTCCGCGGCGTCCCCGACGGCGTCGTCGGAGCGGCGCAGCTCGCCGAGGGCGCCGGCCGCGGTGTCCAGGACCCGCCCCTGAGCCGTGACCGTTCCTGCTGTCAGCGTCATCGCCGCACCTCGTCCTGGATCGTGTCGCGTTCTCTGCCAGGATCGACGGTAGGGGCCCGCGTCGTCGAGATGTTGTCCGTCGTGACCGGCTACCCGTCAGTGGTGGCGACACGGACGACCCAGCTCATGGCGGAGCACGAACTGACCGACCGGCAGATCGCTGCCCGGCTCGGCTCCTGCGACGAGGTCTCGTTCGCCCACCGGTTCCGGGCGATCACCGGCGCTCACCCCGGCAGTCCGCGCCACGCTCCCGCCGCTGCGGTGACCTCCGCGGGTCCGTAGGTGCGCCCGAGTTGCGCGACCGGCGGGCCACGTCCGACTAAGACGAGCACCATGTTCACGCCGTAGTGCTATTTTCCCCGACGGCTCGTAGAACTGCGGCCAGTCCCTCGCCACCTGTCAGGACTCGCCGATGGCCCAGGTCCTCCTCTTCACAGGTGCCCTGGTCTTCTTCGCCCTGGGCGTGGCCCACGGGGCGCTCACTCTTCGGGATGTATCGAGTCCCCGTGCTCTCACCCCGACCGACAACAACGTGCGGCTCGCAATGCAGGGGTCGCAGTTGGTGTTCGACCGCCGCCTCAACCTCTGGAGGGCCTGGTTGGGATTCAACCTCAGCCACAGCCTCGGTCTCGTCCTGTTCGGCGGCGGCCTGATCGCTGTTGCCTGCCTGCACTTCCCCTTCTACGCGCAGAGCCCGATCCTGCAGCTCACGGCCGTGGCGACCGCGGCCGCCTATCTGATCCTCTCGATGCGCTTCTGGTTCGTCGGGCCAGTGATTGGAAGTGGGTTCGGTCTCGTCTGCTTCCTGGCCTCGGCCTCCCTCCTGCAGTTGGCCTAGCGCGAGTGATCGACGCCCTGGCCACTCGCGATGTCCAGGTGACCGCCGCTCGGCGGCATTCCGATCTGCAGCCGAGGTCAGCCGGATCGGCACCTCGACGTCGGAGTCCTGCGGAGGGCGTGGGATTCGAACCCACGGTGAGGATCACTCCCCACAGCGGTTTTCAAGACCGCCGCCATCGGCCACTAGGCGAGCCCTCCTGTACCGGCGAGCCTACGGGCGCAGGCTCACCGTCTCCCCGCGAGCGACAGTGCGGACCCTCTCGGCCAGCCCACGGGCGGCCATCGCGGCGGTGAACGCCGACAGCGGGGACGTGAACAGCGGGTAGTCGTCGATGTGCACCGGCACGACGACGGCCGGGTCGACGAGCTTGACCAGGTCCGCGCCCTTCTCGCCGTCGAGGGTGACCACCAGCCCACCCGGCAGCGTCGTCCCACCCAGGTGCACGACGCCGGCGTCCAGCTGCGGGAAGCGGCGCGGGATCTCGGCGATCGCGTCGTACAGCAGCGTGTCCCCGGACAGGTAGACCCGCGTGTCGGCCGGTCCGCCGAGCGGGCCGAACTCCAGCACGCTGCCCATCACCGGCGGCAGGACCTTGCGCAGCGGGCCGGGCGCGTGCCGACCGGGCACGGCGGTGACGCGCAGCTGCCGATCGCCCTTGACGAGCAGGTGCTCGCCCCAGGTGCGCAGGCCGGTGGCCCGCGGGAACCCCTGCAGTTGCAGGCGCTTGGAGGCGTGCGGTGTGGTGACGACCGGCAGGTCGTGGTCCAGCCCGCGACGCGCCACCCGGTCCCAGTGGTCGCCGTGCGCGTGGGAGAGCACGACCGCGTCGAGCTCCGGCAGCTGGTCGACGCGCAGCGCCGGCTCGGTGAGCCGCTTCGCGGTCAGGCCGTACCCGAGGTAGGCCCGCTGGCCCCGGTGCAGGAAGTTCGGGTCGGTCAGCACGGTGAAGCCGCCGCACCTGATCACCGTCGTCGCCGTTCCGACGAAGTACAGCGATGCCTCGCCCGGATCGCCGGAGCCGGCAGTGGCGCGAGGAGCCGTACCGGTCGTGCCGCTCGTGTCCATGCCCGATCCTCTCGTGCGCGCCGCCGAGCCGCCCCGCGGCGTGTCGGTAGGTTCTGTCCGTCGCCCCGCGGCGCACCTGTCCGCCGGTGGAACCGTTCGCTGCCGATCGGAGACCGCGGCCGGACTCCCGCACCGCCCTGGTTGTCCCGTCGTTCCTCGACGTCGACCACCCGATGAACGACGA
>CAXTBU010000043.1:15632-26728 GCA_964242885.1 uncultured Actinomycetales bacterium | reverse complement strand
ACGGATCATCTCGTTGGGGTCCGTGACCGCCGGCGCGCTCACCGGGGTGTCGCCGCGCTGCGCCATCCCCCGATCCTCCCACCCACCCCGCAACGGGCCAGCGGCCGGCTCCGGGTGCGCGGGTCCGGGCTCAGCCGGTGCGCACGGCCGCGACGTCATCGGCCGGGTGCGTGTCGGTCTGGGTGGACAGCGCGGCCGCGGTCAGGGTCACCGGCCCGGTCCCGGTCAGCGTGACGGTGCCGGTGACGGCCGTCACCCGGGCGCCCGGTGCCAGCTCACCGAGCTGGGTGTCGGCCACCACGACGTGTCCGGGCACCCAGTCGACCCCGAGGTTGCCGGTGCCGGCGGTGAAGGTGGCGCCGGCCGGCACCGACAGGGCCACCAGGGGGTCGGCGACGACCGTGGCACCCCGGTTGACGACAGTGAGGGCCACCGTGCGCTCGCGGCCGGTGGCGCCCGGGCGGACGGTGAGGGAGACGGCCAGGTCGGCGGCCCCCAGCGAGGGGCTGATCGACGACAGGACGAAGGCGCCAGCGACCGCCGTGCCGGACGTGGCGTAGACGAGCACGGGACCGGCACCCTCGTCGTTGCTCTGCGCCCGGACCGGCGGGCTGGTGGCCCGCCCGCGCGCGTCGGTGGTCGCGACGGCGGCGTCGGCGTTGCCGGGGAACACACCGACCCGGTAGCGGGCCCTGAAGGCGACCCGGCCACCGACCACCGGGCGGCCGGCGGCATCGACCAGGGTCGCGACGAACGGCCGTCCGAGCAGCTCGCCGGGTGGGGCGGTCTGCAGCTGTCCGGCGTCGCGCCCGACGGTGCGCACCTCCGCCGCCCGTGCGGCGCCGGCGGTCAACGCGAAGGTCGCGGGGGCCAGGCCGGTGGCGGTCGCGGTCACCGTGACCGGTCCGCTGGGGAAGCCGGCGACGAGCTCGGGCGCGACCGCCACCCCGTCCTCACCCGTGCGGACCACGACGGTCGACACGGCAGGCCCGGGCTGCCCGGTCGCCGGCCGGAACGACGCGGGACCCGCGGTGACCCGGAACCGGACGTCCACGCCCGCCGCCGGCCGGAGCCCGGCACCGGTCACCGCGACCGACAGGCGCCGCCGGAACCGCTCGCCCGCCTCGGCGACCTGCCCGTCGCCGGCGGTGACCTGGACGGCGGTGGGGCGGACCGTCTGGTCGACGACCAGCACCGTGGGGCTGCGGAACGAGGCGATGTAGACCTGGTGGTGCACGGTGTCCACGGCGAGCTGGCGAGGGTCGTCGGTGGGCAGCGGGAGCGTCGCGGTGACCCGCCCGCTGTTCTCGTCGATCACGCTCAGCAGTCCGCTGCCGACCGCGTAGACGGTTGCGGTGCCGGGGTCGACGGCCACCGCGACCACCGGGCGGGCCGTCCGGATCCGGGCGACCTCCGCGGCGCTGCGTCCGTCGACGAGCGACACGTCCGAGCCGACGGCGGCGATGGCGGTCTCGGTCGTCTCGTCGGCCACGACGTCGGTGAGCTCGGTGTCGGAGTCCCCGTCGCTGACGTCCGCGGTGCCGCGCACGGCGAAGGTGTCCGCGTCCCGCACCTGCACGGCCGCCCTGCCGAACGGGACGTAGAGGCGACGGTGGGTCGCATCGATGGCCAGGCCGTCCAGTGCGCCCAGTCCGGGGACCACCGTGCTGGACGCCGTCGACCGGCTGAACCGCGCGAATCCGCGGCCGCTGGGCACGCTCCCGCTCGGCGGGGTGACGAAGCCGAACAGCAGGCGGTCCCGCGGTGGGTCCACGACGGCATCGAGGCCGTAGACCGGGCGCGCGTCGGTCGCCACGACCCGCCGGGCGACGCCGTCCACCACGATCGGGCCGGTCACCGGCGGCCCCGCGTCGTAGGCGCGTGACTCCCCCGGGGTCGCGTAGACCACGTGCCGGGTCGCGTCGACGTCGAGATCGCCCGCGCCCCACCGCAGCGGGAGGGTGCCCGTGCGCGTCCGGGTGACCGGGTCCAGGAACGACAGGACGGTCGGCGGGTCGATGGGCAGGTTGCGGTCGTTGACGGCGTACACGGTCCGCAGCCCGGGGTCGACCGCGATCGCGTCGGCGTCGGCTGCCGCGGTCATCGATCCGGCGAGGCGGTAGGTGTAGGCGGGTCCGGCCGCAGGAGCCGAGGCGGCAGCGGCCGGCGCGGCCGGTGGGGCGAGGTCGGCGGGAGCCGCGCGCGGCGGCGCGACGACGAGCACGGCGCCGGCCAGGCCGGCGACCACCGCAACCACCGGGCCGGTCCCTCGGGCGAGGCGGGCAGCGGTCACGTGGGTCCTCCTCGGCAGCCGCGACGCGCCGGTCACGGCGCGTCACTGCGATCGTCCGCCCGGTTGGGGGACGGGGCAAGGACCGGTCGGTGAACACGCGGGACGGGCCCGGCGTCAGCAGCGGGTCATGCCTCGGTCGTCGCCACCTCGTCCCGCCACGAGTGGGCCGGCCGGAACCCCAGCTCGTCCCGCGCCCGCCGGTTGCTCAGCAGGCTCGCGAACCCGTCGAGAGCACCGGTCACCGGGACGTCCGGGAACACCTGCCGGACCAGTTCCGCCGACGGGGTCTCCATCAGCGTGTCGTCGGCGGCGATGACGTAGCTGCGGGACCCGGTCACCGGCGCGTCGAGCGCCAGCCGGCAGGCCAGCGCGACGTCGCGCACGTCGATGTAGCCCCACAGGTTGAACACGCGGGACCGGACGTCGGCCCAGTAGGACGGGACCTTCGGGTAGTCGCTGACCTCGTGGACGTTGGACAGGCACAGCGCGACGAACGGGATGCCGGACCAGTCGGCGAGGTGGTCGGCCATCGTCGCGGCGACGACCTTGGACAGCGCGTAGGTCGAGGTGGGCATCGGGTAGTGCGCCTCGTCCACGGGCAGGTAGCGCGGCGGCGTCTCGTCGCCGAACGGGAAGCCGAGGGTCGTCTCGCTCGAGGCCCACACCACGCGCTGGACGCCGAGCTTGACCGCGGCGAGGAAGACGTTGCTGTTGATTGCGTTGTTCGTCGACAGCGTGTGCGCGTCGGGGAAGAACCCGGGCGCCGGGATGGCGGCAAGGTGCACGACGGCGTCGACGCCCTGCAGGGCGTCGATCGTCTGGCCGTAATCGGTCAGGTCTGCGCGCAACAGGGGCAGCGGCCCGGTGCCCCGGTCACCGGGCGGGCCGGCGGAGTCGATGGCCCGGACGTCGAGCCCGGACTCGGCGAGCTGCTCCGCGACGGTGCGGCCGGTCTTGCCGCTTGCTCCGGTGACCGCGACGACAGACATGGCCCGGACCGTACGTGGGGCCGCCGGCGCCTCCTACGCTCCGGCGATGACCTCGCTGGTGGCCGCCGTCGTCCAGGCCGGCTCCAAGCTGTTCGACACGCCCGCCAACCTGGTCGCCGCGCACCACTGGATAGGCCGGGCCGCCGGTCAGGGCGCGGAGGTCGTCGTGCTGCCCGAGGCGTTCCTCGGCGGGTACCCGAAGGGCCTCGACTTCGGGGTGACGGTCGGTGAGCGCACCGCTGAGGGACGCGACCAGTTCCGGCGGCTGTTCGAGTCCGCCATCTCGGTGCCCGGCCCCGAGACCGATGCTCTCGGGGAGCTGACCCGCCAGCTCGGCTGCACGGTGGTCGTCGGGGCGGTCGAGCGGCTGGGTGGGACCCTCTACTGCGTCGCGCTGTTCTTCGGGCCCGACGGGCTGGCCGGGCTGCACCGCAAGCTGATGCCGACCGCGGCGGAGCGGCTGATCTGGGGGTTCGGCGACGGCTCGACGATGCCGGTCCTCGACTCCGGGCGGGCGCGGCTCGGCGCGGCCATCTGCTGGGAGAACTACATGCCGCTGTTCCGGGCCGCGATGTACGCCCAGGGCGTCGACCTGTGGTGCGCGCCGACCGTCGACGCGCGCGATGCCTGGCAGGCGACGATGCGGCACGTCGCGCTGGAGGGTCGCTGCTTCGTGCTCAGCGCGTGCCAGTACCTGCTGCGCTCGGACCTGCCCGACGACGTCCACCCCGTCCAGGGCGACGCGCCGGACACCGTGCTGATCGGCGGCGGCAGCACGATCGTCTCCCCGCTCGGGGAGGTGCTGGCCGGGCCGCTGCGCGGCACCGAGGGCGTGCTCACCGCCGAGCTCGACCTCGGCGACCTCGCCCGCGCCCGGTTCGACTTCGACCCGGTCGGCCACTACGCCCGCCCCGACGTGTTCGGGCTCACCGTCGACGAGACCGCACGGCTGGCGCCCAACCGCTGACGGCGCGCTGGGCTTGGGGCAGCCCGGCACCGGCGTGCAGGTCAGGCGGCGAGGGTCGACCGCTCCAGGTCCAGCAGGAACCGCTTGCGCTCGACGCCGCCGCCATATCCGACGAGCTTCCCGTCGGAGCCGACGACGCGGTGGCAGGGCACGACGATGCTCAGCGGGTTGCGGCCGTTGGCCATCCCGACGGCGCGGGACGCGGTCGGCTGCCCGATCGCCACCGCCAGCTCGCCATAGCTGGCGGTCTCGCCGTAGCCGACCTCGGTGAGCGCGGCCCACACCCGGCGCTGGAACGGCGTGCCGACCACCGGGGCCAGCGGCAGGTCGAAGGCGGTCAGCTCGCCGGCGAAGTACGCCCGGAGCTGGCGGACGGCCTCGGCGAGGACCTCGTCGTCGCGCTCGCCGAGGGTCTCGAAGCCGGGGGCGTGCCGGTGGGCCTCCATGTAGACCCCGGACAGCACGCCGTCGACCGCGGCCAGCGTGATCGGCCCGATCGGGCTGGGGATCGTGGTCGTCGTCCGGCGGGTGTGCGTCGCGGTGGTCATGCGGCTGCCTCCTCGGGCGTGGGCTGTCGGGTGGGCAGGGTGTTGACGGGGTGGTCCAGCGTCGCCCACAGGTACTGCACGGCGTAGGACCGCCACGGGCCCCACCGCCGGGCCGCCGCTGCCAGCGGCCGCTCGGCGTCCGGCAGCCCGAGCCGGCGGGCGGCGACCCGGATGCCCAGGTCCCCCGCCAGGAACACGTCGGGGTCCCCGAGGGCGCGCATCGCGACGGTGTCCGCGGTCCACGGCCCGATGCCGGGCAGCGCGAGCAGCCCCGCGCGGGCGGCGACCGGGTCGGTCCCGGGACGCAGGTCGACGGTCCCGTCCGCCAGCGCCGTGACCAGGCCGACGAGCGTCCGCTTCCGGGTGGCCGGCATCCCGAGCGCCTCGGCGTCCAGCCCGGTCAGGGCGTCAGCGGTCGGGAACAGCGACGTCAGCCCGCCGGCCGGGTCCGCGACCGGGTCCCCGTGCGCCCGGACCAGCCGAGCGGCGTGCGTGCGTGCGGCCGCTGTGGACACCTGCTGGCCGAGGACGGCCCGGACGGCGAGCTCGTCCCCGTCGACGGTCCGCGGGACCCGACGGCCCGGCGCCGGGGTGACCGCCGCCCGCAGGTGCTCGTCCGCACCGAGGGCCTCGTCGACCGCGACCGGGTCCGCGTCGAGGTCGAGCATCCGCCGGCAGCGCGCGACGGCCGCCGGCAGGTCCCGGACGTTCCCCAGCCACAGCTCGGTGGGCACCCAGGTCGTTCCCGGGGCCGGCGGGCGGACCGCGACGATGCCCGGACCGTGCGGCAGCCGGAGCGTTCGCCGGTAGGCGCCGTCGCGCCACTCCTCGACGCCGGGCACGGCGGTGGCGGCCAGGTGCCCGAACAGGTTGGACGGCTCGAGCGGGGCCCGGAACGGCAGTCGCAGCGACAGGTGCTGCCACGCGGTCGCTGCCCCGGTGGTTGCCGGCCGGACCCCGCCGGCCGGCCCACCGGTCCGGCCGGGGGCCGCGGCGCGCGAGCCGGTCGCGGCGCGCGAACCGGTCGCGGCGCGCAGCGCGGACGGTGACAAGGCGAAGACTGCCCGGACGGTGTCGTTGAACTGGCGCACGCTGGCGAACCCGGCGGCGGCGGCGACCGCGCCGACGGGCAGCTCGGTGGTCTCCAACAGCAACCGGGCGGTCTGCGCGCGCTGGGCCCGGGCCAACGCCAGCGGTCCGGCGCCGAGCTCGGCCAGCAGCCCCCGTTGCAGCTGGCGCTCGCTGTAGCCCAGGCGCCGCGCCAGTCCCGGCACGCCCTCGCGGTCCACGGTCCCGTCGGCGATCAGCCGGACCGCTCGCGCGACCCAGTCGGCGCGGACGTCCCAGTCCGGCGAGCCGGGAGCGGCGTCCGGCCGGCACCGCTTGCACGCCCGGAACCCGGCGGCCTGGGCGGCGGCCGCGGTCGGCAGGAAGCGCAGGTGCTCCGGATTCGGCGTCCGCGCCGGACAGCTGGCCCGGCAGTAGATGCCGGTGCTGGTGACGCAGGTGACGAACCAGCCGTCGAACCGGGGGTCCCGGGACCGGACGGCGGTGCGCCACCGCCCGTCGAGATCCTCGCTGTCCGGCCCGCCCTCGGTCACAGCCCCATCCTGCGGCCCGCCGGGCCGTCTGACTGGCGGGAATCCGACATCGCGGTCGGCGCCCCGCGCTGGTCACCCGTCGAGGTCGGGGGTCCTGATGTGGACCGCGCTCGCCCACTGCTCCTCGAACGAGGCCCGGTCGAGGATCTGCGAGGACGTGAGGTCACGGGCGATGCGCCACCGGTCACCGCGCCGCCACAGCAGGGAGGAGGTCGTCCTCAGGTACAGCGGTTCCGCCCCGCGCGGCTCGATCCTGGCGACGAAGACGCCCCAGGACGACGCGAGCTCGTCACCGGCGACCACCCGCGGCAGTTCGGCGATGCCGTGCCGGGCGCTGCGGAGTGAGCGGAAGCTCTCCTGCCACGTGCGGCCGTAGTCGGCGGCGGAGGTGAAGGTCCGGTGCTGCGGGTCGAAGTCGTCGTAGTAGACCGTCCCCTCGCCGCGGTCGTAGAGGTGACCGAAGCGCTCCTCGAAGTCGAACTGGGGAGAGTCCGGCTCCTGCTCCCAGCCGAACGTCCACTCCAGGTGCAGGTCTGCGATCTGCGCCTCGGCGGCCTGCCGGTCGGTCATCGCGGGCGTTCCTCTCGGTCGTCGGGCGGCGGTACACGCCGGTCCCGAGGCGTCGGTCCCGTTCCGCCTCCGCGGTCGTGCGGGGGGGTGGCGGGGAGAGAGCGGGGGCGCCCCGGCTGCGGGACCAGTTTCCCGCCCTGCGGCGGCCGCACCGCCGGGCCCCGCGGTGCCCCCACCGCACCGCACGGCCTGAGCACCGGCTCGAAGATGTGGGCGTGAGCTCACGATCGCGCCGCGCGACCACGCTCGTCGAGCGGTCGGCTCCGGCGACTGTCCCGCTGGGCACCGATGCCGGTGGAATCGCGCTGCCCTCGCTGCGCGACCGGCTGGTGCCGCCGATGCCCCCGACGAGCCTCGCGTGGTGGCTGGCGCTGCTGGGGGTGACCGCACTGGGCGGACTGCTGCGGTTCGTGCACCTCGCGCGGCCGCACGCCTTCGTGTTCGACGAGACCTACTACGCCAAGGACGCCTGGTCCCTGCTCAACTTCGGCGTCGAACGCACCTACCTGCCCACGCCTGCCGGGGAGCCGTCCGTCCCCGACGCGCGCATCCTGGCCGGCGACATCCGGGGCGCCTGGGCGGCGGGCGGGCAGTTCGTCGCGCACCCGCCGCTGGGCAAGTGGATGATCGCGCTCGGCGAGGCGGTGTTCGGGATGGACCCGTTCGGCTGGCGGTTCGTCACCGCGGTCTGCGGGACGGTCGCCGTGTTCGTGATCGGCCGGCTGGTGCGCCGGTTGACCCGGTCGGACCTGCTCGGGGTGCTCGCCGCCCTGTTGATGGCGGTGGACGGCCTGGCGATCGTGGAGTCCCGGACGGCCGTCCTCGACTCGCTGCTCATGTTCTGGTTGCTGCTGGCGACCGCAGCGCTGCTGGTGGACCGGGACCGGACGCGGGGCCGGCTGGTCGACGCGGTGGCCGCTGACCCAGCCGCCGCCCGCGGGACCGGGCCCGGGGCCGGGTGGCGGCCGTGGCGACTGGTCGCCGGGCTGTGCTTCGGCGCCGCGTGTGCGACCAAGTGGAACGGCGTGTTCCTGCTCGCGGTGTTCGGGCTGATGGTCGTGGCCTGGGACGCCGGTGCTCGCCACGCGGTCGGGGTCCGCCGGGCCTGGTGGGCCGCGCTGCGCCGGGACGCGGTCCCCGCGTTCCTGTCACTGGTGGGCACGGCGATCGTCGTCTACGTCGTGTCCTGGTCGGGGTGGTTCGCCACCTCCACCGGCTACGCCCGCCAGTGGGGACAGGACAATCCGCCGTCCGGAGCGGGCCGTCTGTTCCCCACCGCGTTCCGCGGCTGGTGGCACTACCACGCGGAGTTGTTGACGTTCAACACCGGCCTTCGGACGGACCACCCGTACGACAGCCACCCGATCGGGTGGCTGCTGATGGCCAAGCCGGTCGCGTTCGCCTGGACCGGGAAGCTGTCCGGCTCGGGGTGCGAGGGCAACTGCACCCGCGCGATCCACGCCCTGGGGACGCCGCTGCTGTGGTGGGGCGCCTGCCTCGCGCTGGTGGCCTGCGCCTGGCTGTGGCTGTCCGCGCGGGACTGGCGGGCCGGGCTGGTCCTGGCGGGGGTCCTCGGCACCTGGGTGCCGTGGCTGTTCTTCGCCGAGCGGACGATCTTCTCCTTCTACGCGATCGCCACCCTGCCGTTCCTGGTGACCGCGGTCGTCCTGGTCATCGGCACCGCGCTCGGCCGGGCCGGTGCGCAGACCCGGCGCCGCCGCGCCTGGGCCGCCGGGCTGTGCGGGTCGTACGTCGTGCTGGTCGTGGCCGACGCCGGCTTCCTGTACCCGGTGCTCACCGACCAGCTGATCCCGTACGAGGCGTGGCGGTCCCGCATGTGGTTCGCCAGCTGGATCTGATCCGTCGACCAGTCGACGCCGCCCGGCACGACCGCGACCACCCGCCGCCTGCTCGCCCGCCGCCGCGCCGGGGGAGCGCGCATCGGCCACCGAAGCGGGTGAGGGGAGCCCCTCGTGGCCGGCGAGCGATCAGCTGGCGGCGCGTGCTGTGGGGTCGGTGACGTGTCCGATGAACAGGGGGCAGGCGGTCGCGAGGTCCTGGACGGCGTACAGGTAGGGCCGGTCGAACCGCAGCTCGACCGGGCCGCCGGCGACGCCGGACACGCCGACGGCGGTGACCGCGGTCGCGGCTGACGCTTCGGTGCCCTGCTCGTCGACGGCGATCCACGCTCGGTGTTCGACGGCGTCGAGGCGCAACCGGTCATCGGTGGTCATGCCGGACAGGTCGGCCTCGAGTTCGGAGAACGCGGTCGGCATGCCCATCGCGGCGAGGGTCTCGGGCAGGGAGAGTTCGGCTCGCGCGGACCAGGTCGGCAGGGCGAGGTCCACCTGGCGACCCTGGGATGCCCGACTGGTCAGCATCCGGGTCAGTTCCGGGCCGTCGAGGCGCTGTTCGATCCGTGCCAGTGAGCTGGCCCGGGGGAGGACGAGCGTCATGGCCAGTTGGGAGCCGGCGTAGGGGAGGTCGACGGCCTGCCAGTTCGCGGTCTCCCGGTAGGTCAGGTGCTGGACGGTGCGCATCGTCGGGGTGGTGACAACCCGCCCGGTGGCGCGGTGGAAGGGGGCGGGGCGGGTGTCGTCGTGGAGGAAGGCGTCGGACCAGGGTGCCTTCAGGTGGATCGCGTTGACCAGGACGAGACGGGTCAACTCGGTGAGCGTCTGCTCGCGCAGAACCGCCCGGATGCGGCCGTCGGTCTGCCGGGACACCCAGGTGTTCGCGGCCTTCGCGGCTGCTTCTCGCTCGCGGAGGAAGTCGGCGGTGTAGAGGCCGGAGCCGTAGGAGCGGGCCAGGGAGTCGAGGAACGACGGCTGCCAGGTCATGCCGCGCTGGGCCCAGACGGAGTTGGCGATCCGGAGTTCGACATCGGCCTTCTCCCCGGTGGCGTTGCGTCGCCTGCCGGCCCGGCCCGCCAGGTGCTGGCTGAGCGCGTTGAACCCGGTGTCGGCGTCGTCGGCGTTCCGGACGTGCAGGACCCGGTCCATCTCGGCGCCGGTCCGGCCACGCGCGCCGGTGCGGGCCATCCCCAGCGCGATCGCGACCGACAGCGGTGAGGACACCAGGTTGTCCGTCGCCGAGGCAAGGCGGTGGTGCAGGTCGGCCGTGAACGCGCGGACCGCCGCCGCGCCTCGACTCGCCGCGGCGTCCGACGCGGCCGCGCGCGGGGCATCGGCCCGGACGATGTCCGCACCGGCCGGGGCCCGCCCGGGGTCGCGGGCACACGCCCCGACCGCGAGGGCCGCCGCAACCGCACCCGACCGCAACACGCTCCGACGGCTCACCACGGCCCTCTGACGCGACATCGACGTCGTCGGTTCCCTCCGCGGTCTGCCCCGGCGTCGAGGTCGGTGGCCGAGTCAGCGCACGAGGACGGCCGAGGGCGCCCGCTGGTGAGCTGCGGAGGCGAGGACACCCAACGTCCCCGTGCGCGGAGACGCTCGTGGCTACCGTCGGCGGGTGATGCGCGAGGAGGCGGAGCAGGTGGTCGCGCTGCTACCGCCGGCGGGCTCGCGCAGCGTCGGTGGCGGCAACCGGCCGTGGTGGTTGGTCGAGCAGGTGTCGGCGGTCGCCGGCCCGGACGGCGAGTGGTTCGTCGAGCTGCGGTGGAGTCAGAACGGGTTCCGCCGCGGAGACCGGCAGCGGGACCTGGTCAGCTTCGTCACCGGGGACCGGGTCGTCAGCCCGGCGGAGATGGCGTCCGACACCCGGCTGCTGGTCATCGAGGAACCGCACGGGACGGGCGGGACTGCTGCTGCTGACGGCCGGGTGTGGTGGGACAGCGCGGACGGCGGTGAGCCGACCGAGGACTGGTCGCCCGGTCGCGCCGACAGTGATGCCGACGGGACGAGCGAGGTTGTCGCGGTCTGGATGGGCCCGCGGCCAGCTGACCGACCGGCACAGCCGTCGGACGCCCGTCCTGATCACTGACCGGCGTCCGACGTTTCCCTCGGCCGCCGGCGTCCGTCGCGGCGGTCCGACGCGCCCCGTCCGCCGTTCGGCGGCGCGCAGTCTCAGCTGTGGGGATGTGGCGCCGGTCCCGTCGAGGGAGATCCGCCGTCGCGGGAGTCCCGCGCCCGTCGCTCATCGACGCGACGGCCGATCAGGACGCCG
>CAXTBU010000043.1:9527-15532 GCA_964242885.1 uncultured Actinomycetales bacterium | reverse complement strand
CGTGTCCAGCAACGCGTCGTCGTAGTCCGGCCCGAGCTCTCGACGCGCCGCATGGACGGCCCGCAGATCGTCAGGGCCTCGACTGGTCATGGCGAGACGGTACGACTGCAGGCTCGCGTCGCATCGGCGACACGTCCGTCGAGGGCGTCGACGAACCGCGCCGTTGATCGCGAGCTCTCACGGCGCGCGGTGACGCGGCGAGTACCCGTTGCGGGGAGGGACCTGTCGAGTTCGGCGGACGGCGGCGTTGATCCCGACCAGCACGACAGGCGCGGCCAGTAGCGGACCCCCGAACCCCGCTACGCAGTAGGCCAGCCAGGTGTCATCGGACAACTGCTCGGAGTCGACCCGGAACAGGAGGGGAAGGCTCACGGCCAGGCCCGCGGCCACCACGAGCAAGTACACGACCGTGCGGACGGTCCGGGAGATCACCCACCACCGGCTGCTGCCGAGCCGGTTCGTCAGCGGGGTGAGCAGCGCGGCGGCGAGTACCTCCAGCACGGCCGCGAGCACCAACCGATTGTCTGCCCGCGTCGGCCTCGTCGGCGCCTCGTCCACTGCGCGGGCGCGGGACCGCGCGGGATCAGGCCGAGGTCGCCGGCTGCGGCCGGTCAGCGCACGAGCGGCAGACCGGCGGCGGCGAGCAGCCCAGCGCGGGCTATCGCGGTCAGCTCGGCCGTCGCGGCCGCCGGCAACGGCTTCGCCGGGTCGGCGGCCATCACCGAGCTGACGAACACCCGCCCGCGCGCGTCCCGGACCAGGTGGTTGAGCGTCAGCACCCCCGGCTCGGAGCCGCCCTTGAACCAGACCGTCGGCAGGGTCCGCCGCGCGACCCCGATCCCGCCGTCGTTGATCGACAGCGCCTCCCCCACCGGGGCCAGCGCCGGGTCCGCGGCCTGCCGGGCGAGGCCGGCGAACGCGCGGCAGACGTCGGCCGGCGAGCCGAACCACTCGACCTGGTCGACGGCGACCGGAGTCGTCCACGGGGTCACCGACGCGACCGGGACCAGCGGCAGCACTCGCTCGAGCAACACCCGCCGGCCGGCCGGGTCGAGCAGCCGGTAGGCCTGCTGCCAGGCAGCCGCCGAGGGTGAGCCCTTGAGCACGAACAGGTCCCGGGTGGTGAGCAGCGGGGTGTTCCGGTCCGGTCGCGCCATCCCGAACGCGGTGAACTGCCGCTCGACGGCCGGGCGTCCGATGCGCCCGATCAGGTGGTCGGTCGCGGTGTTGTCGCTGATGGAGATCATCGCGTCGGCGTAGTCGGTGACCGGCAGCCGCGTGCCGACCGGCAGCGTCTGGAAGGTGCCCGACGGCAGGCTGATCCGGTCCGCACGGATCGGCAGCTGCTCGGTCCAGCTGGTCCGCCCGTCCCGGACCGCCTGCGCGACGGCGCCCAGCACCCACAGCTTGACCGCGGAGCCGAGCGGCCGGGCGGTGTCGGCGCGGGCCGCGAACACCGGCACGCACCGGCCGCCGTCGACCCGTGCCACCAGCACGGACGTCTGCGGTGCGACCGCGGCGAGGCGGCGGGCAGCCTCCGCGGTCGTGGTCGGCGTCGGCGACCACGGCACGAACAGCAGCGAGCTGATGCGTCCGTCGGGTGCGGTGCCGAGCTGCACCAGCAGCGGGGCCGCGCCGGCCACCACCACCTGCGCCGACGTCGCGGTGACCTCGACGTCGCGGGTCCGCTGCAGACCGGCCGGCCCGGCCACCTGGCGCAGCGTCGCGGTGAACCCCGCGACGCCCCCCACCGCGGCGAGGAACTCCGGGCTCAGGTGGGCGGTCGCCTCGGCGGCGGAGACCGGCAGCCGCCGGGAGACGTCGAGCAGCCAGGCCACCTGCGCGGCGGCGGTGGCGACGGCCTGCGGCGAGGTCGCCGCCGCGCGGCCCGATCCGACGGCTGCCGACGGAGCCACCTGCGCGGTCGCCGCTGCGGCCGCCGAGGGCGGGGCGAGTGCGGCCGCAGACGGCGGGGCGAGTGCGGCCGCGCCCACTGCGGCGAGCAGGACGGCGGGAACGGCGATGCGACGCAGCAGGGGCACGACGAACTCCTCGGCAGGCACGGATGGTCCTGCGTCAACACAACCTTGACGTTTACCATTCGTCAAGATGAACCTGACACCCCAGCACGACGACGGTGGTTCGAAGCGGCGGGCCGCCGCGGCAGCGGCCGCCCTGCTCCGGCACGCCGGGGAGTTCGCCGACCGGGTGGCCGTTCCCGACGCCGAGCCGATGGACGTACTCGCCGACGCGACCGGGCTGCGGGCGTCGACCGACGCAGCGCTCGCGGCGGCCGTCGACGACGCCCGGGACGCCGGCCACAGCTGGGCCGAGGTCGGCGTCGTCCTCGGCACCAGCCGGCAGGCGGCCTTCCAGCGGTTCGGCCGGCCCCGGTCGCCGCGCACGGGTCAGCCGCTGGACCTGCCCCCGCCGCTGGCCGGTGCCGCCGAGGCCGCGGTCGAGGTCCTCGCCGCGTTCTTCGCCGGCGACCTCGCGCGGGTCCGGCGGGACTTCACACCGGAGATGGCGGCCGAGGTCGACGACGAACGCCTGCTGTCGGTGGCCACCCAGATCGCGGCCACCGTCGGCGCGATGGACCGCCTCGGGGAGCCGGTCGTCGTCCGGACCGGGGCACTCACGGTGGTCGAGGTGCCGGTGGCGTGCGAGGCCGGCGACCTGGTCGGCCGGGTCGCGTTCTCCGACGCCGGGGGTGTCGGCGGGCTGCTCGTGCTGCCGGCCGAGCCGGGCAGGTGAGCCGCTTGAGGCGCTGAGCGCCCGGGTTCCGGACGCCCCCCGCGTCGGGCCGCGATCGGACTCAGTCGAGCAGCGGCCGGACGTGCTCCCCGGCGAACCGGGCGAACTCCGCCGGGTCCGCGTCGGCCGTCGGCTGCAGGACGACGGTGTCGGCGCCGGCATCGGCCCATCGGCGCGCGGCCGCTGCGATCGCAGCCGCGTCCCCGGAGACCGTGGCGTCGACGGGGATGCCGTCCGGCCACGTCGCCAGCTCTGCGACCATCCGCGCGTCGGCGTCCGGCCCGGTCGCGGTCATCAGGAAGACGACCACCGTCGGCAGCCCGGACCGGCCGGCCTCCCGCCTGCCCTCGACGACGGCCGCGCGGGCGCTGGCGACGCCTTCCACCGAGGTGCCCCCGACCAGGACCGTGCCGTCGGCGACGAGCCCGGCCAGGCGCAGCGTCTTCTGGCCGACAGCGCCGGCGAGGATGCGCGGGGGCTGTTCCGGCGGCCAGTCCAGCGTGACGTCGCGCAGGACGACGTACCGGCCCTCGACGCTGACGGTCTGACCGGCGAGCAGCTGCTTCAGGGCGCCGGTGTACTCCTCGAGCAGGGTCAGCGGGGAGGCGACCCGGGCGCCGACCTGCTCCATCCAGCTCTGGACGCCGTGGCCGACCGCCAGCTCCAGCCGTCCCGGGAACAGCCGGGTGAGGGTGGCGATCTCCATCGCGGTCAGCGCGACGTTGCGCAGCGGCACCGGCAGCAGGCCGACGCCGATCCGCAGCCGGTGCGTCCAGGCAAGCGCCGCCGACGCGGCCGCGACGCCGCTCTCACGGAAGCAGTCCTCCCACAGCCACAGCTCGTCCAGGCCGGCTGCCTCCGCGGCCAGCGCCGCGTCGCGCAGCCGCTCCGGCGGGTGCTGGGGCAGGAAGACGACGCCGAGCGAGGGACTGGTCACCGCTCGATTCTGCCCGTCGCCGGCGTCGTCTCCCGCGCCGTCTCCGGCGGGGGTCAGCGGCGGGTGCGGCGCAGCTTGTCGGCCTCGCGACGGATGCGGGCGCGTCCCGACGGGCTCTTGGCGTAGTTCACGACCCGGGCCAGCACGGCTGCGCCGATGGTCCGGGTGATCCAGCGGATCACGAAGGGCATGACGGCTCCTGTCCGGTCGGTCCGGCCGGGGTCCCGACCAGGTGGCGCCCAGTCTCCCCCGGCGCCCGGGTGCTCCGCTCCCGCGACCGCGGGAGCTGGGCAGGTGGTGGGGCGCTGTGCACGGGCCCCGGCGACCGGCCGGCCCGGTCTGGCACGGTGGTGCGGTGACGGTTCAGGCGGCGGCACGGCCGAGGACGGGGAGCGCGAGCCCGCTGCCGGCGGCCCCCGTCGGGGCCGGCCGGGGAACCGTCCTGTTGGCCCTGGCCAGCGGCGCCCTGTTCCTGCTGCTGGCGTCGGTGCTCGTCAGGACGACGGTGTTCGTCCGCCTGGACCGTGCCGGGACCCTGGACGCGCGCCGGTGGGGCGACGCGCACGCCGGCTCACCGCTCGGCGAACTGGTCCACCTGGGCGATGCGGCCACCATCGTCGGGACGGCGGTGCTGGCCGCCACGATGGCCTCGCTGGCGCTGCGCCGCTGGCGCCCGCTGCTCGGCACGGCCGCGACCCTCGTCCTGCTGGTGGCGCTCGTCGAGGGGTCGAAGGTGCTGCTCGGCCGGATCCCGCCGACGCCGAGCGGGCGGCGGTCCACCACGTTCTTCACCGACGGGACGTCCTTCCCGTCGGGTCACACCGCCGGGACCCTGGTCACCCTGCTGCTCGTCGCGTCGCTGATCGCCGGCCCGGGTGGCGTCCGGCCCTCGGTCCTGGCCTACCGGGTGCTGGCGGCCGGCGCGGTCGTCACCGGGCTCACCGTCGGCTTCCTGACGACCACCCTCGGGTGGCACTGGCCGACCGACGTCGTCGGCGGGGTCCTGCTGGCCGGGGTGGCGGCCGCGGTCGGCCGGGCCCTGGTGCACCGCGCCGACGGGCAGCCGAGGGAGCACCGTGCGGCCGGGCCCGCTGACCGCCGACCCGGGACCGCCGGCGACTGAGGGACGGGTCACACGGGGCGGCGGACCGGAAGCAGCGGCCCCGGCGGGCGGTTGGACCGGGCCGACCACTACGCGATCCGGAGGACCCTCGTGCCCGACCTGTTCGACCCCTACCCCCTGGGCCGCATGACCCTGCCCAACCGTCTGGTGATGGCCCCGCTGACCCGCAACCGGGCCGGCGCCGGCGAGGCCCCCGGCCCGCTCAACGCGACCTACTACGCCCAGCGCGCCACCGCCGGGCTGATCATCACCGAGGGCAGCCAGCCGTCGCCGTACGGGCAGGCCTACGCCCACGTCCCGGGCATCGCGAACGACGCGCAGCAGGCCGGGTGGGCCCTGGTCGCCGACGCCGTGCACGCCGCGGGCGGGCGCATCGTGATCCAGCTGATGCACGGCGGCCGGATCGGCCACCCGGAGCTGCAGCCCGACGGCCGGGCGCCGGTCGCCCCCAGCGCCGTCCGCCCGGACATGGACGTCATCACCGACGACGGCCCGAAGAAGGCGGTGACCCCGCGCGCCTTCGAGACCGACGAGCTGGCCGGGGTGACGCAGGAGTACGTGTCCGCCGCGCGCCGCGCCGTCGCCGCCGGCATCGACGGGGTGGAGCTGCACGCCGCCAACGGCTACCTGCTGCACCAGTTCCTGTCCGACAACACCAACACGCGAACCGACGGCTACGGCGGATCGGCGCAGAACCGGGTCCGGTTCGTCGTGGAGACCGCGGCCGCGGTGGCCGACGCCATCGGCGCCGACCGCACCGGCATCCGGATCTCCCCGCAGGGCACGGCCAACGGCATCGCGGAGACCGACAGCCTCGCGACGTACACGGCGCTGCTGGCCGGGCTGGAGCCGCTCGGGCTGCTGTACCTGCACCCGGTGCTGCCCCCGGGCACCGACGCCGACGTGGTCGAGGCGGTCCGGTCCGGCTGGTCCGGCACCCGGCTGGTGTCGACCGGGTTCCCGGAGGTCACCGACGTGTCCACGGCCCGGCGGCTCGTGGCCTCCGGCGAGGCCGACCTCGTCGCGGTCGGCCGGCAGTTCATCGCCAACCCGGACCTGGTGCGTCGCTGGCGCGACGGCGCCCCGCTGAACGAACCGGACTCCGCGACCTTCTACGGCGGCGACGCCCGGGGGTACACCGACTACCCGTTCCTCGCCGATGCCGAGCAGGCCGGGGCCGGAGCCGAGCAG
>CAXTBU010000043.1:0-9427 GCA_964242885.1 uncultured Actinomycetales bacterium | reverse complement strand
GGCCGGAGCCGAGCAGCCCGGGGCCCGCCGGGCGGACGCCGCCTGAGGCCCTAGCCCTCGGCGCCGGCCCAGGCGTCGACGATCTC
This sequence comes from uncultured Actinomycetales bacterium, assembly GCA_964242885.1. GTDB lineage: Bacteria > Actinomycetota > Actinomycetes > CAXTBU01 > CAXTBU01 > CAXTBU01. Next base: position 9,341 of record CAXTBU010000043.1, on the reverse strand, counting down.
GCTGACCAGGTGCAGCAGGAACACGTGCATCTCCTGGACGCGTGCGGTGGTGGCGGACGGCACGGCCAGGCAGTGGTCGGCCACGCCGGGGCGGTCGGTGGCGCCGGTCAGCAGGACGGTGCGTGCCCCGGCCGCCCGTGCCGCGGCCAGGCCGGCCAGGACGTTCGCGCTGGTGCCACTGGTGCTGACACCGACCACGACGTCGCCGGGCCGGGCCAGCGCCCGCACCTGCCGGGCGAACACCTCGTCGAAGCCGTAGTCGTTGCCGATGCTCGTCATCGCCGAGCTGTCCACGGTCAGCGCCACCGCGGACAGCGGCCGGCGGTCACGGCGGAACCGGCCGACCATCTCCGCCGCCAGGTGTTGGGCATCGGCCGCGCTGCCGCCGTTGCCGAACGTCAGCAGTGTCCCGCCGGCGCCGAAGCAGCCGATCAGGTCCGCAGCCACCGCCGCCGCGGCCGGCAGCAGGTCCGAAGTGGCCGCGGCGACCGCGAGGTGGTCGTCCAGCAGCGCCCGCGCGACATCGAGCACGCCACGGTCCGCGGGCGCGGCGTCGGGTCGAGCGGCGGCCGGCTCCGCGGAGGGTCGTGCGGCGGGGGGCGCGTCCGTCCCGGCGGTCAGCATCCGGCCAGTGTCCAGCAGGCGGCGGCGCGCCCCGCCCGCTGGGTCATGTCCCGCCGCTCCCCGGGTGGACCTTGACCACATCCGGATCGTTGCGGAAGCTACCAGCGCGGGTGCAACCGTTTTCTGGCGCGCTCCGCGGTCTCTCGTCACCGTCGTCGAGAAGAGGTCCCGAGCATGTGCTGCACGCCCACCGAGCCGGACCGCCCGGACCGCCCGGACTGCGGTCCGCCACCCAACCGTTGCTCGCCGCCGCCCGGTCGCCGCCTGCGAGGTCGCGGATGAGCACCGCGCCGGCGATCGCCACGATCGGTTCGGTGACCGAGTCCGCCGCCCCCAGGCGAGGTCGCAAGGAGACCCGGTCCGCGTTCCTGTTCCTGGCGCCGAGCCTGATCGGCGTCATCGTCTTCCTCGCGATCCCCGTCCTCATCGTGATCGGGCTGAGCTTCCTCAACTGGAACATGCTCACCTCGCCCACCTGGGCCGGTTTCGCGAACTACGTCAACATCTTCCGGTACGACGGGGCCGGGCACGCCCTGCTGGTGACGCTGTACTACGTCGTCCTGAACATCCCGTTCCAGACGGTCCTCGCGCTCGGCCTGGCGGTGCTGCTCAACCGCCGCCTGCCCGCCGCCGGCCTGGTGCGCGTCCTGTGCGTGCTGCCGTACCTGGCGACGCCGGTCGCGATGGCCGTGGTGTGGAACTGGTTCTTCGACCCCACCACCGGCGTCATCAACTCGGTCCTGGGCCTGGTGGGCATCACCGGTCCGGCCTGGCTGTCCTCGGCCGGCTGGGCGATGCCGGTCGTCGCCTTCGCGAACATCTGGCAGTACGTCGGCTACAACATGCTGTTCTTCCTGGCAGGGCTGAAGGCGATCCCGGCGTCGCTGTACGAGTCCACGGCGATCGACGGGGCCACGAAGGTCCAGCAGTTCTTCCGGGTCACCCTGCCGCTGCTGCGCCCGACGATGCTGTTCGTGCTGGTGACCAGCGTCATCGGTTCGTTCCAGGTCTTCGACACCGTCTACGTGCTGACCAACGGCGGTCCGGGCAACGCCACCGAGGTGATGAACTCGCTGATCTACAAGTCGGCCTTCATCGGGTTCCGGATGGGCAATGCCGCGGCGATGTCCGTGATCCTGTTCCTGGTCATCCTGGCCGTGACGATCGCGCAGTTCGCCTACTTCCGCAAGCGCACGACCTACGAGATGAACTGAGGAGCAACGATGGCCACCTCCTCCGTCCGCAGGCTGCGGCTGATCGCGTTCTACGTGCTGTTGGCGATCATCGCCGTCGTGTTCCTGACGCCGTACCTGTTCACCCTCAACGCCTCGCTCAAGCCCCTGTCCGCGATCCTGACCGACCGGCCGTGGACGCCGGCGACCTCGCCGACCCTCGACAACTTCCGCACGATCTTCACCGACTACGACTTCCTCACCTACCTGAAGAACACCGTCATCGTGACCGTGATCCTGACGGTCGGGCAGGTGGTCTTCTCCCTCACCGGCGCCTACGCGTTCGCCCGGCTGCACTTCCCCGGCCGGGAGTCGCTGTTCTGGTTGTACCTGGCGATGCTGATGGTCCCCAACGTGGTCACGATGATCCCGCTGTACGTGATCATGGACAGGCTCGGTCTGCTCAACACCTACTGGGCGATCTTCCTGCCGTACACCCTCGGCACGCCCTACGCGGTGTTCCTGATGCGGCAGTTCTTCCTCACCATCCCCAACGAGGTGATCGAGGCCGCACGGCTGGACGGCTGCTCCGAGCAGCGGATCCTGTGGACGATCATGACGCCGCTGGCCCGGCCCATCATCACCACCGCGGGCATCATCGCGTTCGTGTTCAGCTGGAACAACTTCCTCTGGCCACTGATCGCCACGAACTCCAACGACCTGCAGGTGAACACCGTGGCCATCGCGAACTTCAGCTCGAACTTCGGCGTGCAGTGGAACCTGGTGCTGGCGGCGTCGCTGGTGGCGCTGGTCCCCCTGGTGATCCTGTTCGCCGTCTTCCAGAAGCAGATCGTCAACTCCATCCAGCTGACGGGGGTGAACCGATGACCGCAGGCAGTGGCGGTCCGGTCTCGCGGCGCGGGCTGCTCAAGGCCGCCGGCCTGGCCGGTGTCGCGACGGCCGCGGCCGGATGCGGTCAGGGCTGGGGCGGCCAGCCGGCCGGAGCCGCGGGCAAGGTCACCGTCACCTACGCCCTCTGGGACGCCTACCAGCAGGTGGGGTACCAGAAGTCGGTCGACGAGTTCCAGATCCGGAACCCCGACATCGCGGTGACGATCGAGCAGATCCCGTACAACAGCTACCAACCGAAGATCACCGCCGGGTACATCTCGGGCAACGCCCCGGACCTGTTCTGGGTCAACACCCCGTTCCTGGCCGATTGGATCGCCAGCGGGATCCTCAGCGACGTCACCGACCGGGTCGCCGCGGACAGGATCGACCTCGGGCAGTACTACCCGGCGCTGGTGCAGCTGCACGAGCGCGACGGACGCCTGTACGGGCTGCCCAAGGACTGGGACACCATCGGGCTCTACTACAACCGGGACTTCGTCGGGGACCGGCAGGCCCGGATCCCAGACACGCTGACCTGGACGCCGGACGGCGGCGGGAACTTCGTCCAGTTCCTCCAGCAGCTCACCGTGGACCGGGGCGGACGCCACGCCGGCGAGGCCGGCTTCCGGTCCGACCAGATCGTCACCTACGGCATCGGCATCCCCAACGACCCGCAGTCCGGCTACGGCAACTTCCTCGCGATGAACGGCGGCGGCCTCATCCCCGAGCCCTATGCCACGCAGAGCTCGTTGGACACCGACGAGAACCGGCAGGCGATGCGCTACGTCCTGCAGACGCTCGAGGACGCCCACGTGATCGTCCCGGCGGCGGAGATGGGGCCGAACGGGAACGGCGCCAACGCACTGCAGCTGTTCGCCCAGGGTCGGCTGGCCACGTACATGGCCGGCGACTGGAACACCAACTCCCTCGCGCAGACGGCGACGTTCAAGATCGGGGTGCTCCAGCTGCCCGCCGGCCCGCAGGGCTCGGTGTGTGTGTTCAACGGGCTCACCGACGGGATGAACAGCGACACGGAGCACCCGGAGGAGACCTGGCGTCTGGCCAGGTGGCTCGCCTCCGCCGAGTCGCAGAAGATCCTGGGCGAGGGCGGCTACGTGTGGCCGGCGATCGAGTCGCTGGACCCGCTGTTCCTGCAGTACTGGAAGGGCAAGGACATCGACATGACCGCCTTCCTCGCCGCGGCCCAGGGGAAGGTGTCGAACTGGCCGGTGACCTACGGCATCGCCGAGGCGATCACCGACATCGGCACGGCGCTGGGTCCCGCCTTCCTGGGGTCGGGATCGATCGACTCCGGCCTCGCCGCGGCGCAGAAGGTCGCCGACTACCGGATCCAGGCGGCCATCAGGACGACGAGCTGACCGGGGGCGCTCACACCGCGGCGATCTCCACCAGCTCCACCGAGTGCGGCCGCCGCCGGGGCATCGGCAGGCCGACTTCGGCCAGCACCGCGCCGGTCACCTCGGCGGCGCCCACCGGTCCGGCCGGGTCGACCGCGGTGCTGTGCCAGCCCGCCTCGGGCGCGGGACCGACCCACCGGGCGCGGTAGCGCGTGGCGGGGTCCAGCCCCGGGACCCGCAGCCGGGTCATCGGCTCCCGGACGGACTCGTCGAGCTGGACGTGGGCCATCAGCGCCCGGCGGCGGTCGGTGGACACCACGCCGTGGGTCCAGATCGCCGGGTCCGGAGACGGCACGCGCACGACGCGGCCGCTGTGCAGCAGGCCCCGCTGCTGCTTGTACAGGCCGATCCAGTCGGCGAGGGCCGCCCGGTCGGCCTCGTCGGTGGTCGTGATGTCCCACTCGATGCCGAAGTGGCCGAACAGCGCGGTGGCCGCGCGGAAGTGCAGCGGCAGCGCCCGGCCGGTCTGGTGCGAGACCGGCGCGGAGATGTGCGCGCCGAGGTACTCCGGCGCCACCAGCTGCCCGGTCCAGCGCTGGATGGACTGCCGGCTCAGCGCGTCGGTCATGTCCGAGGTCCAGATGCGCTCGACCCGCTCCAGGATGCCCAGGTCGGTGCGCCCGCCCCCGCTGGCGCACGACTCCCACTCCACGCGGGGGTGCCGGCGGCGCAGCTCGTCCAGCAGCGCGTAGAACCCGAGGGTGTGCGCGTGCACCGCCGGGCCGCCCGCCCGGGCGCCGGAGCCGGCCTCGAGCAGGTCCCGGTTGTGGTCCCACTTGACGTAGGAGATGTCGTACTCGGACAGCACCGCGTCGATCCGTTCCAGCAGGTACTGCCCGACCTCGGGCCGGGACAGGTCCAGCACCAGCTGGTTGCGCTGCAGGACCGGCAACCGGTCCCGCGCGGACAGCACCCAGTCCGGGTGCGCGCGGAACAGGTCCGAGTCGGGGTTGATCATCTCCGGCTCGAACCACAGCCCGAACTGCATGCCGTCGGCGCGGACCCGGTCGATCAGCGGTGACAGGCCCCGCGGCCAGACGTCGGTGTCGACGTACCAGTCGCCGAGCCCGGCAGAGTCGCCGCGGCGGTGGCGGAACCAGCCGTCGTCCAGCACGTAGCGCTCAACGCCGAGCCCGGCGGCCAGGTCGGCCAGCTCCAGCAGGCGCGGCAGGTCGTGGTCGAAGTAGACCGCCTCCCAGACGTTGAGGTTGACCGGCCGGGGGCTGCCCGGGTGGTTCGGCAGGGAGCGCTGGTGGCGGTGGAACGCCGCGGCGACGCCGTCCAGTCCGTCGGTCGCGGCGACCAGGTGGACCCACGGGGTGCTGTAGGACTGCCCGGCGTCCAGCACCACCTCGCCGGGCAGCAGCAGCTCGCCGCCGCCGAGCGTGGCCTGGCTGGCCGCACTGCGCTCGACGCGGTGGACGCTGTTGCCGCTCCACGCGACGTGCAGCGCCAGCACCGCTCCCCGGTCGAAGTCGAAACCCGGGGTGCCGACCACCGTCACCATCGCCGAGTCGTGCCCGGTCTTGCCGCGCCGGTTCTCCCGCAGCCACAGCCCGTCGGACAACGGGCGGCGCTGTGGGGCGTGTTCGTACCCCCAGCGGCCGGTGAAGTCGAGGACCTCGGTCAGCCGCTCGTCGAGGGGGAACACGACCTCGAGGCCGTCGACGACGAACGGGTCGGTGCCGGTGTTGGTCAGGGTGTGCCGGGCCCGCAGCGACCCGCCGGGCAGCGACTCCACCTCGGTGTGCACCGCCAGGCCGGCGTCCGGATCCGCGAGGTCGATCACCACCGCGCCGTCCCGCACCGCGGCACCGGTGGTCCGGAAGGCGGGCGTCCAGTCGCGGCCGGCCACCGGGACGGCGTCGGCAGGGGTTCCGGCGCCGGCGGCCAGGCGGTGCCCGCGCAGGCCCGGGCGGGTGTACAGCCCGCTGGACTGCTCGGGCAGCAACGCCGAGCCGGCAGCGGCGACGCCGACGGCGGCGAACGACGCGGCGTCCTCGCCGCCGGTCGCGGTGCCGACCCAGGTCACCGTCGGCTGCCGGTCGCCGGCGGCCGTCAGGGCGAGTGCGGTGTCCCCGGGTCCAGGGTCGCCGGGGAAGAGCAGGGGAAGGGCTGACATCGATGTCTCCGTCCGGGTCGGGTGCGAGGGTGCTCGGACCGCGGGCTGCCCCGGCGGTCCGGTCAGACCGGTCGCGTCGCGTGCCCAGCTTGCTCGGTCGGCAGGCGGTAGACCGAGACGTGCGAGCGCGACTGCGCGGTGAACTCGCCGGCATCCCAGTCCGCGTGCCTGCGCTCCAGCTCGAACCCGGCCAGCTGCGCCATCAGGTCCAGCTCGGCCGGCCAGACGTACCGGTGCGGACTGCGGAACAGCTCGGCGCTGCGGCCCTCGCCGAAGGTCACGTGGTGGGACACCAGGTGCTGGTGCAGCACGTCGTAGGTGTCCACGCCGAGGTACCCCGGCTGGGACCGGAAGACGACGGCGTCCTGTCCCGGCGGCAGTCTGCGCAGCTCGGGCACCTCCAGCTCGACGACGAACCGGCCGCCGGGCCCCAGGTGCCGGGCCGCGTTGCGGAAACAGGCGACCTGCTCGGTCTGGGTGAGCAGGTTGGAGATGGTGTTGAACACGAGGTAGACGAGCGCGTACCCGCCCGGGGCCGTGGCGGTCGCCATGTCGCCGACGACCACCGGGATCGCGTCCTCGCCGACCTTGGTCCGCAACTGGTCGACCATCGGCACCGACAGCTCGATGCCGGTGACCGGGACTCCCCGCTCGGCCAGCGGCACGGCCACCCGGCCGGTGCCGATGGCGAACTCCAGCGCCCGCCCACCGGCCGCGAGCCCGGCCAGCCGGGTCACCGTCGCGTCGAGCAGCTCCGGGGCGAACATCCCGGTGCCCGGGGTGTCGTAGCGCCGGGCGGCGTCGGCGTCCCAGATCTCGTCCTGTCGCATCGCGCCGAGGATGCCAGCGCAAGGACACGGGGGTCCGCGAGTTCCGGGCGGCCCGCGAGTTCCGGGCGGCCCGCGAGTTCCGGGCGGCCCGCGAGTTCCGGGCGGGCCGCGAGTTCCGGGCGGGCCGCCGGCCCGCCGCCGGACGGCTGCCTGCCCGGCGGGTCCTACCGTGGGTGGCGTGACCGTCCGGCTGCGTCCCGTCCTGGCCGACCTCCCCGTCTACCGGGCGGGCAAGCCGCCGCCGACGGGCGGGGACCTCTACGGCTACAAGCTGTCGTCCAACGAGAACCCGTTCCCGCCGCTGCCCGGAGTGGTGGAGGCCGTCGCCACCGCCGCGGGCCTGCAGAACCGGTACCCGCCGCCGTCCGCGGCCGACCTCGAGGCGGCGCTGGCCGCGCGGTTCGGGGTGCCGGCCTCCCGCGTCGTCGCCGGCGCCGGCAGCGTCGGCGTGCTGCAGCAGCTGGTGGCCGCGACCGCCGGTGAGGGCGACGAGGTGGTGTTCGCCTGGCGATCGTTCGAGGCCTACCCGATCGTCGTCCGGGTCGGCGGCGCGACGGCCGTCCCGGTCCCGCTGACCCCCGACGGGCGGCACGACCTGGCGGCGATGGCGGCCGCGGTCACCGAGCGGACGCGGATGGTTCTGCTGTGCACGCCGAACAACCCGACCGGAGCGGTGCTCCGGCACGACGAGGTGGTCGCGTTCCTGGACGCGGTGCGCGACGACGTGCTCGTGGTGATCGACGAGGCCTACGTCGAGTTCGTGCGGACGCCCGGCGCGGTCGACGGACCGCGGCTGCAGCGACGGCGGTCCAACGTCGCGGTGCTGCGGACGTTCAGCAAGGCCTACGGGCTGGCCGGGCTGCGGGTCGGGTTCGCGGTCGCGCCGGAGCCGGTCGCGGCGGCGCTGCGGCAGGTGACGGTCCCGTTCGCGGTCACCGCTCTCGCCCAGACGGCTGCGCTGGCCTCGCTGGGCGCGGAACGCGAACTGCTGCAGCGGGTCGCCTCCCTGGTGGCGGAGCGGACCCGGGTCGTCGACGAGCTCACCGCGCAGGGCTGGCGGCTGCCCGAGGCCGGCGGCAACTTCGTGTGGCTGCCGACGGGTGCGGACACGCCGTGGTTCCTCGAGCAGTGCGACGCGGCCAACGTCACCGTGCGCCCGTTCGACGGTGAGGGGGTGCGGGTGACGATCGGTGAGGACTTCGGCAACGAACGGATCCTGGAGATCGCCGCCCGGTTCATCGACCGCGTCGCACAGCGGGACGCACCCCCCGCGGCGGAGGCGGCCGGAGCACCGCTCCCGGATGCGAGCACCGATCCGGATCAGGCCCTGGCGACCTGACCGGGCCTTCGCCCGTCAGGGCGCTCGGCGCGGCGGTCAGCCTCGCGCGCCGGCGGCGCCGAACGGGTCCGTGCGGACGTGCTCCCACGGCCCGCCGCGGTACCACCACAGCTCGATCCCCGTCGCCCCGGCCGTCCACGGGGAGAACCCGGCCGTCAGGTCGGCGGCCAGGGCTGCGGCCGCGGCCGGTTCCACCTTGTTCTGGACGGTGACGTGCGGGACGAACCGCTGCCGGTCCTGACGGGTGAGCCACGGCTGGAACGCCCGCGCCAGCTCCGCGTGCACCCGGGTCAGCTCGGGCGCGGCGAGGTCGAGCGCGACCCCGCGCCCGAGCAGGCGGACGCCGGTGACGCCGACGTCGAACGGCGCCGTCGAGCCGGCCACGTCGGCGAGGGTCCGGCCCACCTCGGCCAGTTCGGCGCCGGGCAGCGCGTGGAACAGCGTCACGTGCCCGCCGAGGTGGTTGCGCGCGGCGGGGAACCACCGCGTCCGCAGCTCGTCGAAGCGGGCCTGCGCGTCCGGCGCGAGCGCGAGCGTCAGCACCAGCGGGTCGACCACCGGACCATCCTCCCGGGGCCTGCCACCAGGCGGTGCCCGCCCCTCCCTGAGAGGTGGCTGGACCCCAATCGAACCCGTGTTCGATACTGCCCGGGTGGAGCCACCCGTCGTCGCCAACCGGGACATGCCGGCCAAGGTCCCGGTCCGCCCGCAGGGGCACGTCGACGTCATCGCCCGGCTGGTGCTGTCCGGCGACGACGGCGACCGGGAGCTGTGGGTGCCGGCGGCCGCCATCCGCTGGACGGCGACGCACGTCCTGGTGACCTGGCACCACGACCCGGCGGACAGCCGGCAGAGCTCGCTGTGCTGGCTACGGGCCACCGACGTCGCCCGCTGGGTGCAGCCGCGCAGCCCGTGGCCGGAACCCGGACGGGTCGCGGACCGGGC
>CAXTBU010000042.1:25124-27001 GCA_964242885.1 uncultured Actinomycetales bacterium | reverse complement strand
GCCGGCAGCGGGTCCGTCCCGTCGGCCAGCCAGGCCGCGCTGCGCTCGGGCACCGGTCGGCTCGCCGCGGGCACCGGCCAGCTGGCGACCGCGCTGGCCGCCGGCGCACGGGCCGTTCCCGACGTCGACGAGCGGACGGCCGCCGCGACGGCCACCCGGGTCGCCGAGCCGGTCACGGTGCGCACCGTCCGGCACAACGCGGCAGACCCCTACGGGGCGACCCTCGCGCCGTTCTTCGTCGGCCTGGCGCTGTGGATCGGCGCGTTCGCCGCCTTCCTGCTGATCGTCCCGCTGTCTGCGCGGGCCCTGGCCGCCGGTGCCGCCGCCTGGCGGGTGGCGCTGGCCGGCTGGCTCCCGGCAGGAGCGCTCGGGCTGGTCCAGGCGCTCGCCCTCGGCCTCGTCGTGTGGTTCGGGGTCGGCCTGCACCCGGCCCGGGCGTGGGGCGCCGCCGGGGTCCTGACGTTGACGGCGCTCGCGTTCACCGCCGTGGTGCACGGCCTGGTCGCGGCGTTCGGCCCCCGCGGCAAGTTCGTCACGGTGGTGCTGCTGGTCCTGCAGCTGGTCAGCGCGGGCGGCACCTTCCCCTGGCAGACGACGCCGGTGGTGATCCGGGCGCTGCACGAGGTGCTGCCGATGGGCTACGTGGTGGACGCCCTGCGCCTCACGCTGTTCGGCGGCCCGCTGGACCGGCTGCTGCCGGATCTCGCGGTGCTGGGCGCCTACCTGCTCGGCGGGCTGGCGCTGTCCACGGCCGCCGCCGCGCGGTCCCGGACGTGGACGGTGGGCCGGCTGCAGCCGGAACTCGTCCTGTGACCGGTCGTCAAGCCGAAGTGGTCTCCCCCGGCGTCAGCCGGAACTGATCTCCCCCGGCGTCAGCCGGAAGAGATCTCCGCGTACGCGGCGACGAGGGCCTGCGGGTCCGGGGAGTCCAGGATCGCCGGCCGGGCCAGGTCGTCCAGCACCACGAACCGCAGCCGGTCCCCGCGGGTCTTCTTGTCCCGGCGCATCGCGGTCTGCAGCTGCGGCCAGACCCCGGGGCGGTAGGTCACCGGCAGGCCGAGCGCGGCGAGCAGGTCGCGGTGGCGGGCGGCGACGTGGACCGGCAGCCGGCCGGCCAGCGTGGCGAGCTCGGCGACGTAGACCATCCCGACGCTGACCGCCGCGCCGTGCCGCCACCGGAACCGCTCGACGTGCTCGACGGCGTGGCCGAACGTGTGGCCGTAGTTGAGGACCTCCCGGCCGAGACCACCGCTCTCCGCGCCACCGGAGCCGCTCTCCTTCAGGTCCCGGCTGACGACGGCGGCCTTGACCCGGACGGCGCGCTCGACCAGCTGCGCCGCTACCGGGGCCGCCGGGTCGCGGGCGGCGTCCAGGTCGGCGTCGACGAGGTCGAGGATCACCGGGTCGGCGACGAAGCCGCACTTGACGACCTCAGCGAGCCCGGCCACGTAGTCGTTGCGCGGCAGGGTGGTCAGCGTCGCGAGGTCGCAGAGCACCGCACTCGGGCTGTGGAAGGCCCCGACGAGGTTCTTGCCCTCCGCGGTGTTGATGCCGGTCTTCCCGCCGACGGCCGCGTCGACCATGCCGAGCAGGGTGGTCGGGACCTGCACGACGCGTACCCCACGCAACCAGGTCGCGGCGACGAAGCCGGCCAGGTCGGTGGTCGCGCCGCCGCCGACCCCGACCAGTACGTCGGAGCGGGTGAAGCCCTCCCGGCCGAGGACCTGCCAGCAGAAGGACGCGACCTCGGCGGTCTTGGCCTCCTCCGCGTCCGGCGTCTCCAGCGCGACGGCCTGGTAGCCGGCGGCGGCGAGGGCCTCGCGGACCGCCTCACCGGTGGCGCGCAGCGCACGCGGGTGGACGACCCCGACCCGCTG
>CAXTBU010000042.1:0-25024 GCA_964242885.1 uncultured Actinomycetales bacterium | reverse complement strand
GCGGTCGTCACCTGCTCGGGCGTCGCGTCCTCGGTCGGCACGGTCACCGTCGCGACCTGCTCGTAGACCGGGCGGCGGGCGGCGAGGAGCTGACGCAGCTGGCCGCGGACGTTGCCGAGCAGCAGCGGCCGCGAGCGGTCCATCCCGACGCGGGCCGCGGCTGCCGCGGCGCTGACGTCGAGGAACGCGACGGGCACCGTCGTGAGCAGCTCCCGCGTCGTCGGGTCCAGCGGCGCCCCGCCACCCAGGGCGAGCACGCCGGGCGGCCCGGCGAGAGCGGTGCGCACGGCATCGCGTTCCAGCGCCCGGAAGGCCGGTTCGCCCCGCTGGACGAACAGGTCGGCGACCGCGGACCCCGTCTGCTGCTCGACGAGGCGGTCGGTGTCCGCGAACGGCAGGCCCAGCCGCGCGGCGACCAGCTCGCCCACCGTGGTCTTGCCCGCACCCGGCGGTCCGATGAGCACGACGACCGGGCCGGCCGGCGCGTCGGGACGGGTGTCGGGGGTCACCGGTAGATCAGGTTCTTCAGGTAGGACTCACAGTTCCGAGCGGTCTCCGCCACCGAGTCGCCACCGAACTTCTCCAGCGCGGCGTCGGCGAGCACCAGTGCCACCATCGCCTCGGCGACGACGCCGGCTGCGGGGACCGCACAGACGTCGGAGCGTTGGTTGATCGCCTTCGCCGCCTCGCCGGTGGTGACGTCGACGGTGCGCAGTGCTCTCGGCACGGTGGAGATCGGCTTCATCGCGGCCCGGACGCGGAGCACCTCGCCGGTGCTCATCCCGCCCTCGGTGCCGCCGGACCGGCCCGAGGTCCGCCGCAGCGCTCCACCCTCGGAGACGATCTCGTCCTGCGCGGCCGACCCGCGGCGCCGCGCCAGGTCGAACCCGTCGCCGAGCTCGACGCCTTTGATCGCCTGGATGCCCATCAGGGCGCCGGCCAGCCGCGAGTCCAGCTTGCGGTCGCCGTGCACGTGCGAGCCGAGGCCCGGCGGCAGGCCGTGGACGACGACCTCGACCACGCCGCCGAGGGTGTCCCCGTCGTGGCGGGCCGCGTCCACCTCGGCGACCATCGCCGCACTCACCGCGGGGTCCAGGCAGCGGACCGGGTCGGTGTCCAGCCGCTCGACCTCGTCCGCGTCCGGCACCCGGCCGTCGCGCGGGGCGGCGACCGTGCCCAGCTCGACGGTGTGCGAGACCAGCCGGACGCCGTAGGCCTGCTCGAGCAGGGCCGCGGCGACCGCGCCGAGCGCCACCCGCGCCGCGGTCTCCCGGGCGCTGGCGCGCTCCAGGACCGGGCGGGCGTCGTCGAAGCCGTACTTCTGCATCCCGACGAGGTCCGCGTGGCCGGGCCGCGGCCGGGTGAGCGGGGCGTTGCGGGCCTGCTCGGCGAGCTCGGCCGGGTCCACCGGGTCCGCGGCCATCACGGTCGACCACTTCGGCCACTCGGTGTTGCCGATCATCACTGCCAGCGGCGAGCCGAGGGTCAACCCGTGCCGCAGGCCGCCGAGGACGGTCACCTGGTCCTGCTCGAACTTCATCCGCGCACCGCGGCCGTACCCGAGCCGGCGGCGGGCCAGGGTGGCGGCGATGTCGGTCGTGGTGACGCGGACGCCGGCCGGCAGGCCCTCCACCGTGGCCATCAGGGCGGGACCGTGCGACTCACCCGCGGTCAGCCATCGCAGTCCGGACACGCCGGTCAGTCTCCCAGACCCGCCGGTCCCGGCGGTCACCCGGCCCGGAGCCAGCCGGTCGCCGCGTCGCCGACGACCGCCGCGAGCACCGCACCGCTGAGCAGCATCGGCCCGAACGGCACCGCGGTCCGCCGGGACCCGCCGCCGGCCAGCACGGCGACCGCGACGACCCCGCCCAGACCGACCGCCGCGACGACGCCGAGCAGCAGAGCCGGCCACGACAGCCACGCCGTCAGCAGGCCGGTCCAGGCGGCGAGCTTCACGTCGCCGAGCCCCAGCCCCGACGGCTGGACCGCGTGCAGCAGCCGGAACACCGCCCACCCGACGGCCATCCCGCCCAGCGCCCGGACCAGTGAGCCGCCGTCGCCGACCGAGCAGGCCGCGACCAGCAGGGGCGCGGCGACCAGCGACGGCAGCACGAGCGCGTCCGGCAACCGGTGGACGCGGACGTCGACGTAGGCGAGCACCAGGCCGACGGCGGCCAGGTGCCAGAACGGCAGCGCGCCGACGACGCCGAGCCGCCAGCCGACCACGGCCCCGACCACCGCACCGACCACGGCCGCGGCCGGGCCGAGGCCGCGGACCGCCGCCAGCCGGGGGTGGTCCGGCCCCGGCTCGTCCGGCGCCAGGTCGCGCGGGCGTGGCAGCGCCGCGACGACCCGCGGGGTCAGCAGCCCGGCGGCGCCGACCACACCGGCTCCGACGGCGGCGGCGAGGGCGGACACGTCGCCGAGCGTCCCAGCGGCAGCCGCCGCACCGCGGGCCGTCCACAGCCGCTGCGCGGACCGGACACCTTCGTACACGGGTTCCCGAGTTGCCCGGCGCCGACCAGGGCGGATCTCGACGGCGGGCCCCACCCGGGTACGGAACCGCTCGGGAACGGGCTGACTCAGCCGACGGGGACGCCGGTCGGGGTGCGGAACACCTGGTCCGGGTCGTAGTGGGCCGAGACCCGGGCCAGCCGTGCCGACGTGCCCCCGTGGTACTCGCGCGGATCGGCCACCGAGGCGTCCGGGTAGTTGACGTAGGCGCCGATCGACCACGGCCGGAGCGTGCGGCGGGCACCCGCGACGAAGGCCCCGGCGTCGCGCGCCGCGGCGGCCGAGGAGGACCCCAGCCCGACGTACCACTGGACGGTGGCCAGGGCGCCGCGCCACGGGTAGGCGCTGGTGGCGGTGGACCCCCGGGACACCGCCCCGGTCAGCGGGTCGAGGATCGCGGCGCAGGACCGGCCCGCCCGCGCCCGGGCGGCGACGACCCCGGTCAGTGCCGCTATCCCGACCGCCGGCAGCGCGGCGCCCAACACCGAGGACCCCGCCACGAAGCGCACGCGGTCCAGCCCGCCGGCCGGCGCCGGGTGGCACGCGGCGAGGCCGGTCCGGGAGCAGCCGGCCTCGATCAGCACCGTCTCCAGCCAGCTGTGCACCGCGGAGTCGGTCGACGACGGATCGACCCCGACGGCCCGGGTGAGCGCGGCGGCCGCGGAGTCGCCGGCGCCGCCGAGGCTCACGCCGCTGACCCGGACGGTGGGCCGGCCCCCGGCCGCGTCCAGGTGCAGGTTCCCCCAGTCCTGCGCCGCCGTCGACGCCACCCAGCGCTGCCAGCCGGCGACGACGGCGGCGGCCGCCGACCACGGCCAGCGGACCGTCCACACCGCGCAGTCGGTGGTGGGGAACGAGGTCAGCCGGAAGGAGGTGACGACCGCGGACGTCCCGCCACCCCCGCCGCGCAACGCCCAGAACAGGTCGGGCTCGCGCCGGGCGTCGACCTCCCGGACGCGGCCGTCGGCGGTGACGACCTGCAGGCCGGTGACGGTGTCGCAGCTCAGGCCGTGCGCGTGCGCGGCGACGCCCTGGCCGCCGCCGAGGGTCTGCCCGGCGATGCCGACGCTCGGGCAGGTGCCGGCCGGGACGGACACCCCGTGCTCGTCCAGCGCCGCGTAGACGTCGATCAGCCGGGCGCCGGCCCCGACGGTCGCGGTCCGCGACGCCGCGTCGTAGCCGACGGCGGCCATCGGGCCGGTGTCGAGCACCATCCCACCCGCGATTGTGGAGGCGCCGAGGTAGCTGTGGCCGCCGCCGCGCGGCACCACGGCGAGGTCGAACCGCCGCCGGAAGGCCAGCGCCGCGGACACGTCGGCCGCACCGGCGCAGCGGACGACGGCAGCCGGGCGGACCGCGTCGAACCGGGGGTTGAACACGCGGCGGGCGGTGTCGTACCCGCCGTCCTCAGGCAGCACCACCGACCCGGCGAGGCCGGCGTCCAGCGCAGCCCAGTCGGCCGGGCGGGGCGTCGAGGTGCTCCGCGGCGACGGGACCGCGGTCGCGGCGCGAGGCGGGAACGGGAACCCGCTGGGGGACGGATAGAGGCTCGCGGGCGGGGGCTCGCTCGGGGACGGGGACGCGGGAACCGTCGCGGCGCCGGGCCGGTCCGTGCAGCCCGCGAGCGCGCCGATGCCCAGCCCGGCGGCACCCCCCAGCAGGGTCCGCCGGGACAGGCCGCCGGCCGGCGCGCGCTCGGGCCGTCCATGCGGGGTCACCCGGGGTCGGATGCCGCCGACGCCACCCCGGTTCGGGCGGCGACGGCGTCCGCCCCGGCGACCCCGGCCGTGACCAGCGCCGCGGCGAGCACCGACGCGGCCACCGGGCGGCCGGTCATCGCCTCGACCTGGCCGACGGCCTGGTGGACGAGCAGGTCCAGCCCGGACAGCACCCGGGCGCCGGCCGCCGTGCCCGCGCGGGCTAGCGGGGTCGGCCAGCCGTCGTAGACCACGTCTAACACCGTTCCGCCGGCCCCGGGGAGCAGACCGGGGTCCACGGACGGGAGCGCGCCGCCGGGCAGGGTCGACACGAGCAGGTGCGGGCGGTCTCCCGCGGTGCGGCCCGACGCCTGGTCCGGCAGCCGGCCGATCTGCACCGGTCGGTCCAGGCGGTCGGCGACCTCGCGCAGCCGGGCGGTCCGCGACGGGTCACGGGCCAGGACGGTGACGTCGGCGGCCGGGTCGAGCGCGGCCAGGACCGAACACGCGGTCGCCCCCGCCCCGAGGACCACCACGTCCGGACGCCCGACGTCCGGTGCGGGGCCGGCCGGACCCGGGGCGCCGGCCAGGGCCGCGGCGACCCCGGCGACGTCGGTGTTCACCCCGCGGCGCAGGGGCCGGGCGCCTGGCCGGTGCGGCCCGAACACCAGCGTGTTGACCGTCCCGACGGTCGCCGCCACGGGGTCCAGCTCGTCCAGCAGCGGGAGCACGGCCCACTTCAGCGGCATCGTCAGGGACAGCCCGCGCCACCGGCCGTCCAGGCCGTCGACGAAGCCGGCCAGACCGTCGGCGTCGACGTCGACCGCTCCGTAGTCCCAGTCCAGGCCGAGCGCGGCGTAGGCGGCCCGGTGCAGCACCGGCGACAGCGAGTGGCCGACCGGGTGGCCCAGCACCGCACACCGGGGGCGCTCCCCCGGCACGACCGCACCGGCCGCGCTCAGCACCGGCCCGCGTTGGCGGCGCACCACTGGCGGAGAACCCGCACGTTCGCCTGCTGCTGCGCACCGGTGGTCCCGAACAGCGTCTCCCCGGTGTCCAGGTCGACGGTCACGTAGAACAGCCACGGCCCAGGGGCCGGCGCCAGAGCCGCGGTGATCGCCGACGCCCCGGGTGAGTTGATCGGCGTCGGCGGCAACCCGGCGTTCCGGTAGGTGTTGTAGGGCGAGTTCGACGCCCGGTCGGCGTCGGAGGTGAACACCGACCCGTCCCGGCCGGTGACGTAGTGGACGGTCGAGTCCAGCTCCAGCCGCATGCCCGCGCGCAGCCGGTTGTAGATGACCCGGGCGACCCGGGCCTGGTCGGTGGGGTCGCTGACCTCCGCCTCGATCAGGCTGGCGACGACGAGCACCTGGTACGGCGTCAGCCCGACGGCCGCCGACCGCGTGGACAGGTCGAGGGTGCTGGCGGTCTGGTCGAACCTGTCGACCATCGCGGCCACCACGTCCGCTGCCGGGGTCGTGCGGGTGATGTCGTAGGTCGCCGGGAACAGGAAGCCCTCGGCCGTCCGCGGCCGGTAGGCGCGCAGCGGGCCGGCGGGCAGCGCGTTGGCCGCCGCGGTCAGCTGGGCGAGCGGGATCCCGGAGCGGCTGGACACCAGGCGCAGGGTCGCGGGCAGGGTCGAACCCTCGGGGATCGAGATCCGCCCGGCCCGGCTGGCCGGGTCCAGCATTGCCGTCAGCGCCTGGCCGGCGGACATCTCCCGGCGCAGGGTGTAGGTCCCCGGCTGGATCGAGGCAGCGTCGGCGTTCGCGGCGGCGGCGTCGAGAAATGCGCTGTCGGTGGCGACGACGCCGGCCTCGGCGAGCTCGCGGGCGATGGTCCGGGTCGAGGAGCCGGCGGCGATCCGGACGGTCACCGGCGTGGTCCCCGGCCCGGCGTAGTCGCTCGGTCCGGAGTCCCCGCCGCCCAGCAGTCCGTCGGCGACGCGGTAGACCACGAGGCCCCCGACGACGACGATCGCGAGGGCCACGAGGATCGCGAGGACGCCGCGCCACCGCCGGCGGCGCGGCCGGGGGCGGGGCTCGCCCCGGGACGGCGCGACCTCGCGCTCGTCCTCGCTCTCGAAGCCCAGCAGGCTCACGGTGTCCCTCTCCTCGTCCAGGAACACCGGTTGTCTCCCGTGTTCGGGTGTCCGCCGGGCGGCGCGCGGCAGCATTCAGCCGGCGAGCTCAGCGCAACGGCTCGGGGTGTCTGGCCTCCCCGGATGATGACAGCCGACAAGCCGCACGAGCGACCGGGCGCGCGGGCCGTCGGCCGCCCGTGGCTGTCGATGGCTGCAGGAGCGACCTCGTCTGATCCGGCAACCGAAGCGCCCGCACCCGCGTGGCGGGCCTTGCGATCGCCAGGCTGCCTTCTTGCGCTCCGGGTTCACGAACGCGCGGACGTGTTCCGTTCGAAGTAGCCCTATATCGATCGATCTCTTCGCGGGTTCCCGACCAGGCGACTCAGTGATCATCGGAGAACGCTTTCTGATCGCAGCGAGCAATGAGTGATCACATGGGACACCACTCAGTGTGAGGAGTGTGCTCCACAAAGTAGTTCCGCCAGCCTCTTGCCCCAGGGAAAGCGCCCTGGTTAGCCTACTCAAGCCCAAGAGCGCCCGCGCGCGCAGGAAAAACCTGGGTGATGCCCTGACGGAGCGCCGTTGGGGCGTTCGAGCGCCTGATCCGGGAGACATCAATGCGTGTGGTCGTGACCGGTGGAGCAGGTTTCCTGGGATCCCATCTCTGCGAGGCACTCGTTGCTCGCGGCGACGCCGTGTACTGCGTCGACAACTTCCTGACCAGTGATCCGTCGAACATCGACTGGCTCCTCTCCAACCCCAACTTCCACTTCATCCAGGCCGACGTGTCCGAGCAGATCAGCGTGCCAGTCAGGGTGGACGCAATAGCCCACCTGGCGAGTGCGGCATCGCCGCCCGACTACCACCGGTTCCCGCTGGAGACGCTTGCCGCCGGCAGTCGCGGCACCCAGAACTGCCTCGACCTCGCGCTGCTGCACGGCGCGCGCTTCGTCCTTGCGTCGACGAGCGAGATCTATGGGGACCCGTTGGTGCACCCACAGACGGAAGACTACTGGGGCAATGTCAGCACGATCGGCCCGCGCAGCGTCTATGACGAGTCCAAACGGTTCGCCGAGGCACTGACGGCAGCATACTGCCGGAGCAGGTCAGTGCGCGGCGGCATCTTGCGGATCTTCAACACGTTCGGCCCCAGGATGCGGCCGTCCGACGGCCGGGTCGTGTCCAACTTCATCACTCAGGCTCTCAACGGCGATCCGATCACGATCTACGGGGACGGGCTGCAGACACGCAGCTTCTGTTACGTAGACGATCTCGTCCGTGGAATCGTGGCCATGCTCGACTCCGAGGAGTTCGGGCCGGTCAACATGGGCAATCCGCTCGAACGCACGATCCGTGACCTCGCCGAAGCGGTGATCTCCCTCACGGGCAGTCGCTCGCCCGTGCAGTACCACGACCTTCCCGTGGATGACCCGACGCGCCGCCGTCCTGACATCTCCAGAGCCGGGTCCCTCCTGGGCTGGCACCCTGCCGTCGACGTCGAGGAGGGTCTGCGTCGGACAGTTGCGTGGTTCGGACGGCACCGCCAAGATGTCGCGGCAGCTGCCGAGAGCGTCGCGGGACCCCAGTTCCAGGGCGACTCGGTCCCGGCGTAGCCCCCGCCGCCCAACCGGTCCCACCGTTGACCAGCGAGCCCGTGACTCCTCGACACCGGCGGTCACGGACGACCGCCGGTGCTCTCCGCCGGTTGAGCCGTCGCGCGCTCCTCCTGGCTGGGACGGGCCGCCCCGTCACTCGGCCGCCGGACGATCGGACACCAGACGAGGTGGCGGACCGCATCTCCGGACGACCACTGGCTTCCGTGGGGACACACTCGGTCCGGCCCCGGCGTACCGGCCCTCGGTACCCACTCGTGGAGTGGTCGAAGCAGACGCGAACTGATCAACTCCCCACCCGGCAGTCACCCGATCCGAGAGCCAACACGATCCAGGAAGTCCTCAGGACCCGCGCGGTGCGGTCGATGATCACACTGTCCACGCCGCCCCGGAGGTCTCCTGTGAAGCGCTCCCTGATCGTCGGTTCAGCCGCCTCGCTGTCCGCCATCGCCTCGTTGATCGGTGCCTCCGGTCCGCCCACTGTCGCGCCGTCCGACACGCCGGTTCACTCCGCCTCGGCGTTCGCGGACTCGATCGGGATGAACATCCACCTCAGCTACGGCGACACGGGCTACGCAGATCTGCCCACCCTTCGGACCGACCTACAGCAGCTCGGGGTGAAGCACGTTCGAGACGGCTTGCGTTCCACAGATCCCTCAGATTGGGTCTACCCGAGGGCGCGGTCACTCCGTGACGCCGGGATCGACTTCAACTGGATCATCGGCGACCCGAAGGGTCGTTCGATGTCCGGGACGCCTGCCCAGATCGTTTCCACCCTCACCGGCCCCCTGGCCGGCACCTTCACCACCTTGGAAGGACCCAACGAGTACGACTGCAATGGCAGCGACCCGAGCTGGCCGGCGACACTGAGAACGTATCAAGCGGACCTCGCACGATCGGTCAACAGGGTTCCCTCGTTGGCCGCTGTTCCGCTGCTCGCACCCTCGCTCTGTGCGTACGGTAGTCGGCCGGCGTTGGGCAACATGACAGCCCACCAGGACGCCGGCAACATTCACCCCTATCCAGGTGGTCGTGCACCCGAGAGAAACATCGTCCAGGAGATGTCGGAGGAGCGCGCCGTAAGCGGGACGCAGCCTCAGTACGCGACCGAAACCGGCTACCACATGCCCTCAGCCAGTGACGACGAGTGGAACCGGGGAGTATCGGAACGGTTGGAGGCGACCTACGTTCCGCGCTTGTTCTTGTCGTACTTCGCACGTGGAGTCGTGCGAACTTTTTATTACCAGTTGTACGACATCCCGGCGGCGGCTGACGGCACGGCTACCGATCAGCGGTTCGGCCTCATACGTGCTGACGGGTCCCGCCGACCCGCCTTCTACGCCCTACAACGCTTGCTTGCGAGCACCAAAGACTCCAAGCCTGCGCGTCCCGGCCCGAGTACCATCCCTGTGCGTATCCAGTCGACCAGCTCGGTCGAGCGCTTGCTCTTGGCGCGCTCCGACGGCTCGTACGATTTGGTGCTCTGGCGGCCGGTCGAACCGAGCGCCACCGGGACTTTCTCCACCGTCCCCGTGACAGTGGGCCTTCCCGTCCGCTCCGACGTGACGCTGACCCGCCCGTCCGCTGACGGTTCATCGAGTCGATTGCCGACGGGCACATCAGTCGCCCTCGCCCTCGCCGGCGATGTGGTGGTACTTCGACTCACCCCGCGCGCTCAGTGACTTGCCGGGGCACACGCCGCTCACCGAAGGACCGGTCACCTTTCCCGGAGCACAGTCACGACCACCGGATCCAGACCCTCTGCGAGCGTGCTCGGGTGGAACGTGCCCTATGCTGGGCCAATGCCCGAGTCGGCCAACCCTGTGAAGACGGTGGTCTTCCTAGGTCACACCTCGTCTCTCGGGGGAGCTGAACGCTCGCTGCTTCGCCTCCTCGACGCAATGGGTGATGCCATCAACCCAATCGTCGTCCTCGCTGAGCCGGGTCTGCTAGCAGACGAGATCCGCTGTCGGGGGATCGATCTTCGGGTCCTCGAACTCGCAGCATCCGTCAGACGGACTTCGCGATTTGCCGTCGTGCAGCCCAGCAACCGACGCGTCGTCGACCTGCTGCATGTCCTGGTGTACGTCGCTCGACTAGCCCGAGCGATTCGCGAGATCAATCCAGACGTTGTCCACACGAACACCTTGAAGGCTCATCTCTACGGGGGCCTGGCCGGCAGGGCAGCCAGAACACCCGTCGTATGGCACCTGAGAGACACCCTCAACGAGTCCTATCTGCCGGCCTCGGCGGTCCGTGCCGTTCGTGCCCTGGCCCGTGTGTTGCCTGACGCAGTTGTCGGAGTCAGCGCAAGCGTACTGGCCAACCTGGCTCTCCCCGACCGGATTCCGGCCAGCGTCGTGCATGACGGACTCAGCCCCGCTGAACTTCGAACTTTTCACCGTTCCAGCCCGCCCCTGACGTCGACAGGACCCGCGGTCCTGGTCATGGTCGGACGATTGGACCGTTGGAAAGGTCAGCTGATTGCGATAGCGGCTGTCCGGATGCTCATCGAAGCTGGGGAAGACGTCGAGCTGTTGATCGTTGGTGGCCCCATGTTTGGTCAGGAGGCGTTCGCTGCCGAGGTAGAAGGCTCAGTTGCGGACCCGGTCCTCAACAACCGAGTCCAACTACTCGGCCACCGCGATGACGTGACTGAACTGCTTGCGGTGGCCGACATTGCCATTCATGCGTCAGTCTCACCGGACCCGCTTCCCGGCGTGGTGCTAGAAGCACAAGCTGCCGGAGCCGTGGTCATCGCCTCCGCTGGGGGGGGTGTGGTCGACATGGTCGAGGACGGTCGCACTGGCTTTCTGGCACCGATGGGCGACCCTCGGGCGTTGGCGTCCGTCGTGCAGCGTGTCCTTCACGACAAGGAACACGCTCGAGCGGTGGCTGAAGCCGGACGGCAACAAGTGGTCGCGCAATTCACCGCAGCTGCGACCGCGGCTGGGGTGCTCGCGGTCTATGACGGTGTCACCGCCTGAGCAAGATCTGGTCTCGACTGCAGACACTGGTGTACACCGTGGACGAATTGCCGGACGTCGCCCAGTGGTGCTCTTGTGAGTGACTGGTGGGCCATGGCCCGCCACAAGCGTTCGTCGTCCGCCACCATGGCCATCAGACGCGCGAGACCCTCTGGGTTGTCCGGCTCGAAGACGAATCCGTTGATGCCGGCACGCACGAGCTCATCCCTCGCCCCAACGACGTCCGTGCAGAGGATGGGTAATCCCATCGCCAGTCCCTCGTTGACGACCAGACCCCACTGCTCCTCTGAACTGGTGACCACCAGAGCCACTGACTTGCCCAACACGTGCGCGGTCTGGGCAGAATCCAAGAAGCCGGCCAGCTGCACATCGGCCTCAAGTCCGAGTTCATCGATCAATGCGCGAAGGTCGCGTTCGAGCGCACCAGATCCACAGATGACCAACCGCCTCGCCGGTGTGGAACAAACGTCGCGGTAGACCGCGTACGCCCGAATCGCCAGTTCGATGTTCTTCTTGGGGACAAATCGTGCGACAACGGCAAAATGCCGGCTCGCGAACCGCTCACCGCTCGGAGCGGGGGGTGTCCCCGCTTCCCGTCGGACCCGTTCGACATCAACCGTATCGTATCCGAGGTGGATCCTGCGAGCCGGATACCCGAGGAACTCGTAGTAGCTCCGGTGCCTGGCTCCCGCAACGAACAGCGCGGAGTACTGCCGAAGTGCGGCGCGTTTGAGCACTTCTACGCTCGACCGGCGCGGGCTGTCGTCATACTTTCCATCGATCATGCCGACGACGACCCATCCGAGTGCTCGCAGCATGTACGACGCCACGATCGTGTCAGCCCGGTCCAGGTTGCACAGGAAAACCGCTCCGGGGCGCAGCGACCGACACACCTCGAGCAGCTTGCGCAACCGCTCGCTCGCCCCCGTCTGCTCGAACCGTCGACCGGGAAACAACGTGATCCTCCGGTACGGTCCACGATCGACAGTGGGACGCCAAGCATACGTTTCACTTCCAGAGGCCACCTCAACGCCTACGACGTCCAGTCCGTGCGCCGACGCACCGACAGCTGCCAACCGATCCACGTGATAGGCGCCGAAGTGCTCCCAGACGAACACCACTGCTGGCTGCATCACGACGTGCTTCTCCCCCATCGAACCTCTCGAGCCCGAAAGCCGCCCGGCCATCTCGCCACTTCGGCGACCTCCCGAACGTGCGGTCGGCCTGGCGACCCCAATCGCTCTGCGTCATCGTGCCCGAAACGCACGGTAGACGCAATCGAACACCGAAGCACAGACGCGGCGGGCAGGTCGGTTCGGAACGCCTCCCTGCTACCGCACTGAACGTCCTGATGGATCGACCTTGCGTCACACTCACGGAGCGGAGCGAAAGGGCGACAGCACTGATTGACGGCTGGACCGCTCGGCCCAGCTCCGTCCCAGATGGTGCAGTTGCTGCTCAGGGATCGAAGATGGGCGCTGGACTCCCGGACGACTCGAACGCCGAGGTCGAGGTTTCCAGCTGGTACCTGACCACCTGCAGAGCCGCCAACCACTGACCAAGCGGATCGCTTACCGTTGCACACAGGGGATCACTCGCCCCTCGATAGAGCTGCCGCGACCTTGCGGCTGAACCACCGTAGATCCGCCCGTGACACAAGTACGAGGGTCAGTACCCCGATGCTTCTGTCACGGGCGAAGAGGACGGCGTTCAGTCCCGCCGACGCACTGTAGGCAGCGATCGACGCCAGCGCCGCTCCGATGCCACCCAGGGAGGGAGCGAGCGCGAGCAGCAGGACGACAGTGACGACGAGGGCGACGGCCTGCACGGCCGCTTGCTGTTTGGCCAGCCCGCTGCCGATCGAGGCCGCACCGAGCACGGTCGCCGCTGACGCTGGCACAGCAGCCAGAAAGAGGAGCTGCGCCATCGGGACCGACGTGCGGAAGTCGTGTCCGAACAACAACGGCAGCAGGAGTGGGGTGACGGCCGCGGCAGATGCAGAGACCACAACGACCGCGGCCACCACGGAGCGGCAAGCCCGAGCCACCTCCGCCGTGTTGTCCCGTCCGGTGGCACGGACGAGGACGATGTCGCGCACGGCCTTGACGGCGAACGCCGGGATCTCCGCCAGCGATACCGCGACCACGTAGAAGCCGAGCTCTCGTGAGCCAGCGAGTGGCCCGAGGATCAATTGGTCGAGTCGTAGGATGGCGACTCCAGCGAGGACGGACCACCAGGCCGCGAAGCCGTAGGCGACAGTCGCCGACAGGTCCTCGCGAAATGGGCGGGTTGGTCCGGTCGGCCACGCCTCTTCAGCGCGGTGGCCGATCACCGCCGCTACGAGGACGGTCGTTCCAGCCAGCGTGACGCCCTCTCCTATCCACGCCGCGGTGGTGACGGTCAAGACGCCGCCGACGGCGGCCAGCACGAGCAAGGCCAGCCGTAGGAACACGACCGCCCATCGCTCCCTGTTCAAGACCCCGAACCCGCCGATCGCCTGGACGCTCCCCCGCAGCCCGGTCATGATGATGATGGGGATCAACGTCGGGCTCAACATCCGAAGAAGAGGAACCATCGCGGGATCGTGACCGACCAGTAGCGGAGCGGACGCTGCGATCACGATGCAGGCGAGAGTGCCCGCGAAGGCTCCGAACAGGATGCTGACGTTGAGGGTGCGTCGCCAAGGCACCAGGCCCCGCCCGTAGCGGTAGACCAGCGCCTCCGGTAGTCCGAACCCGAAGACGAGAGTGGCGAGGGCAAGCGGATTCAGCACCTCCGCCAGTTGTCCCCGACCGACCGGGCCGAGCGCACGTGCCAGGAGGGGCCCGGTGACGACCGCGGATGCCGGCAACGCCACGTTGGCCAACGCGCTGAACAAGGCGAGCCTGAGAAGGGGCTGGCTCCCCCTCACAGCTTTGTTCCGCCGAGTCATCTCAGGGAACCGTGACATCGGCGTGTCTGTTGTCAGCGGACCGATGATCAGTTGTCCCAGCAAGGGCTGCTCCAACCGCCACCCAGTAGAACACCCCGAGCGAACTGGCGATCTGTGGACCACTGAGTTCCGCAAGGGTGAAGAACGTCAGCGTCGCCAGCACGTAGACGTCGTCGGGCGCTCGACGGGTTCGCCACACCCTGAGACCCACTCTACGGATGGCCGCGACATGCACCACCAGGAAGAGCAGCAGCCCGAGCCCACCTGTCTCCCCCGCCCGTGCGAGGTATCCGTTGTCGACGTTCGCGGTGCCTGCTGTCGCTTCACCGGCCGCACCCGCGTTACTGGGAACGGGTGCTCCGCCGCTGCCACTCAACCGGGCACCCAGACCACTGGTCCCGAGGCCCTGACCGACGGGATTCCTCACTGCGTCAGCCAGCGCCGGCAGAAGAATCACGCGGTCCCGGAAACTCTGGTCTTCACCAAGAGCACCGATCCCGAGGCGCTGCCTGCTCTGACTGACAGACCCCACCTGTGGGCCCGGTAGGACCTGCGGCAAGGTCACCGCGGCCACCAGCGCGACGCCAGCACCCAGGAACGCGACCCAACGTGGGATCCGACGATCGATGACGAGGACGGCGATCAACGCGACTGGAAGGGCGATCAACGCTGCCCGCACCGCGGTCAGCGCCAGGATGCAGAACAGCGCTCCCCCGGTCGAGGCGAGCGCCAGAGCGGCGACCCTGGACCGACTCGCGACCCGCCCCGCGGTGACGGCCAAGGCGATGCAGGCCAGCCCCAGGTACATCGCGTACGGACCCGGGCCCTCCATCGTGCCGAAGATCCGGAAGCGGCCAGGCACTGCGACTCCGGTACTGATCACCCGTGGCCCCAACGTCCTGAGCCACTGCAGGTCCCATTCGGCCGGTGACACGTACTGGAGCAGGCCGTAGGCACCCACAACGGGTCCGAGCACCACCAGGGATCGGCGACTGAGAGTGGCGAAACGGTGACCCGAGCGTCGGACCACGAACAGCGCGACAAGCACCGGCGGCAGCTGCACCAGCAGCCCGTACAGGCCCGTGGCTCCAGCGCGCGACACGGCCAGCAGACCAACCAGACCCAGCCACCAGCAGAGAGCCACCAGGCTCCTCGGCCGTCTTGTCAGTGGCTCCCGCGCGGAGCGCTCACGGAGGAGGAAGACTGCGACGACCACCGCTGGGACGGTCGCGAGTACGTCGTTCTCCGTGTACGCGAGTGGACCACTGGTGACGCGCCGCAGGAACGCAATGATCGGGATCAGAGCGAACGCTACCGTCAATGCGCTGTCCGTCCCGACGACGGCCAAGCAGAGACATGCCGTCAGCGACGCGATCAACGCTGTGCGAGGGGGGAGAGCGGTTGCAGCGATGACTGCGAGCAGCGAACACAGCGCCGAGACGAGCAGCCAGCGCCGCTGATCCGAGTCTGTCCGGTGCGGGAACCAGACGGGCCTCGTCAGCTCGGTCACTTCCCCCTGCCGCGAGCCGCTGAGTCCAGTTCATCGGTCAGTCTTCGGATGAAGTTGTCCACCCTGTAGTTCGCTCCGTGCGCTCTGATGACGGCTGGATCGTAGGCACCGGGATCGAAGTCGTCGATCACCGCCCCGAGCGCACCAGCGGAGCGTTCGGGAACGAATTCACCAGTGACACCGGGACGCTGCGAGTCCAGGAAACCACCCTCTCGGACCAGGATAGCGGGTCTCCCGGCCAGGAATCCCTCGATCGGCGTCAACCCGAAGTCCTCCTGCGCCATGCTCACAACGGCCAGACAGTTCTGGTAGAGCCAACGCATGTGGGCGTCGGTCAGGTTGTTGAGCCCGACGATGTTGGAGGGCCAATCGGTGACCGTGGGGTCGAGACCGCCCACGCACACCAGACGGAGGTCCGGACGCCTGGCGAATGCCTCACACACCAGATGGGTGTGCTTGTAGCCTCGCGGGCGGCCCACCGTCAGGTAGAAGTCGGAGCCGGCGGTCGGTGGGACCTCCACGTCGCCTTGCGCCTCGAGCGTGACAGGCGGCGGCAGCACCAGGCTGCTCCGTTCGTACGTTGCCGTGACCCGGTCCTGGACGGCGGTCGAGATGGTGATGTAGGACGTGGCCGACCGGGCAGCGGCCAGATCCCAGCTCCGCAGGCTCGGTTCCAGTGCGCGGAGCACTGGACGCGCGGGGCGCGGCAAGCCCAGCAGGTAGTCCTTCTGCTGGTACAGCCAGCGCGGTGGATTGTGACAGTAGACCACTCGGGGCGTGGTGCCACTCACCCCGTGAGCCCACCCCGACGAGCTACAGAGGACCACGTCGGAGTCGTCGATCCGTAATCGACTGAACGCGCTGCGCAGGAAAGGAAAGGCCCGACGCGGGTCACTGGCGAGCCAAGGAACGTTGTTCGGCCAGAGCGTCTCCACGTGCACGTCGCGGAACTCGGGATAAGTTCGGTCGGCGTCGTAGACGCTCGTGACGAACCGCGCATCCGGGAAGTTCTGCGCCAACGCCAACGCCACCCGCTCGGCCCCCCCTCGCTGGGCGAGGTGGTCATGAACAATCGTCAGCTGCACGCTGCTCAGGCCTCCTCAGCGGGAACAGCGCGGTGGGGCACTGCTTCACGCCTGGGGATGACCGGGTCTCGCGCCGGCGCTCGCTGACGTGATCGAGCCAACCGTTCCGCGAGGATGGCAAGGGACACGCCCAGCAACGCGCCGACGCCCAACCCGAAGGCGAGATCAAGAGCCGGCCGAGGACTCGATGCGGCTCGCGGGAGCAGCGGCTGGCTCGCCACCTTCAGCTGGATCGGCACGGGCGAACCGACGGTCGAGTCCAGCTGTCTCGCCTCAGCAGGCAGCGTCCTCGCGAGGAGTTGTGCAGCCCGCTGGGCGGCAACGGCTGACCGGCCGGTAGCGGAGAAAGGTATCAGCGCGGTGTCCGGTGTGTAGGAAGCGGTGAAAGACGGCACGGCCGCTTCCGCCGGCTCACCGAGTTGTTGGCGCATCCTCGTGGCCAGGGCGAGGCTGGATCCGATCGCTGCGTAGGAGCGAGCCCGTTGCTCGACGAAGGAATTGGAGTTGAAAACCGAGCTGACGTCGTTGGTACGCGCGACGGGGACGAGGTAGAAAGATCCACTGGACGTGTAGACCGTTGGCGAAGCAAGGACGACCACCCCGGACGCCAGACCCCCTACTATCAGACCAGTCAGTGCGATCAACCACCTCCGTCGTAGCGCAGTGAGGATGTCGCCGGTGTCCATTCGATCCTCTTCCGTGTCCGTTCGATCCCGGTGTGTGACATCGTGTGTGACATCGGCAGACGTCCCCGGCCGCGGCGAAGTCACTCTAGCGGTCGAACCGGACCTCATTCCTGTCGGCGCACAGCGAACGGGCGGCGACGCATCGATCACCCACGGTGTGTGGATCCGCCGCGTGAAGCCGGTGGTCGATGTCGGTTCGGCTGCGGTGCTGCTCGTCGGAATGTCGCCGGTTCTTGTGTTGATCGGTTCGGCGGTACGCCTCTCGCTCGGTCCTGGGGTGCTGTTCCGACAGCGCAGGGTGGGGAGGCACGGCGAACCCTTCACCCTGCTCAAGTTCCGCACGATGCGACCCGACCGGCGGGTGGCTGCCTCGGCCCCACCCGGCGAAGTGGATCGCCGGATGACCCACAAGGCAGTCGACGACCCCAGGCACACGCCCGTCGGACGATTCTTGAGGAGGCACAGTCTCGACGAACTTCCTCAATTGGTCAATGTCCTGTGTGGACAGATGAGCTTCGTCGGGCCCCGGCCGGAGTTGCCGGAGATCGTCCGAGGATACGATGTGGCGCACCACACCCGGCACCTGGTGCGGCCCGGCCTCACCGGGTTGTGGCAGGTGACGGCTCGAGGCGATGGGTCGTTGATGAAGGAACACGTCGCGTTGGACGTCAGATATGTCGAGACGGCGTCCTTCTGGGTCGACCTGCGAATCGTCTTGTTGACTCTCCGTTCGCTGTCTCGAGGGAGTTAGGTGGTGGTGGGTGATGACCCGGACCCCTGGAGAACTCGGCCGGCGCGCCGGCGTGATCTCGCTCCTCGCCCTGCTCACGGCGGCAATCGCGGTGTGGACGCTCGCACTGCAGCACGTGAATGCATCTCAGTCCACCGACCGGGATCGGAGCGGCCCATCGAGCGTCGGGTCGCCGGTGGGGGGACCGACTGCTGACGCAACCTCGACTGCGCGCCCGGATCGGTCGCCGGAGTCGCCGTCGCCGTCAGGCGTCAACACACCGGTCGGCTCGCCGTCCGAACCACCGTCGGTGGGCATCCCTGGGTCCGTGCGACGTGTTCCGGTGGTACTCGTGGGCGATTTCGGCGCAGTCAACCCGTGGGAGGGCGTCGGGTCTGCCCCCTCGGCGGGCTGGCCGTCGATGGTCGAAGCCAGCACCTCGGCGCGGGCCGAGCGCGTCACGTGGTCGGGCTACCAGCAGCTGCTGTTCCAAATCCCCACGCCGGCCCCTTCGTCGCCGGGTCGATCGAGGTCAGGTGGTGCCGTGGCGGTGGTCGTGGTGCCGACACCGGCTGACGGCAACCTTCCTCGGGCAACGGTCACGGCCAATGCGACAGCCCTGTGGAGCCAACTCAGGTCCGCATATCCGACGAGCACCATCGTCGCACTGGGGCTGGCCGAAACGAGGACCCGGGATCGGGCAGCAGAAGTCAACGACGCACTGCGTGGGGCTGCGGCAGCCGCTCACGTCCACTTCGTGGACACGTCGACTGTCGTAGGGGCCGGTCGATCCAGAGATGCCGCGCTGGCCGCCGCCATCCTCAGGGTGATCCCCGCCTCTTCCCCCCCGAAGTGATCGCTGTCCGGTCATCCAACGGGCGCTGGCAGTGGTTGGCAGGCCTGGATGACAGCGTGGCTCGGGGGCGGCGATGTCCAGGGAGCGGGGCAGGCGCCTGGCGGAGGCGAGCTACTCGCCGGGTTGTGTCACTCGATCGGCTGGGACGGACGGCGGCGTAGGCCCACGGCGGCGTAGGCCGTGGATCGACCCGGTCCGCTACGTCGGGAGTGGGTCGCGCGGGCCGACGAGTTGAGGCAATGGACCGGGGCCGCCCCGCAGCTCGTCATACGTGTGCCCCACACGAAGCACGGTCGGCTCGTCGAACGGGCGGCCGATCACCTGGAAGCTGACCGGCATCCCGTTCCCGTCCCGGCCGCACGGCACCGCGAGCGCGGGGAGGCCGGTCAGGTTGGCCGGCGAGGACAGCCGGGTCATCGACGGGTGCACCGACTCGGTGCTGCCGTCCGCGCGCGCCCACTCCCGCTCCCCGACCAGCGGCGCGCCCATCGGCACGGTCGGCGCGACGAGCACGTCGAGGTCGGCGAACAGCTCCGCCCACGCCCGCTGGATCAGCGTCCGCGCGCGCAGGGCGGCGATGTAGTCCGTGGCCGGGACGAGCTCACCGATCTCCAGCCGCAGCAGCAGGTCCTCGCCGTACAGGTGGCCGCGCTCGCGGCGCAGCTGCTGGTGGTAGGCGGCCGCCTCGGGGTACACCAGCGCGTTGGCGACGGCGGCGTAGGACCCGGGCATCGGGACCTCGACGTCACGGACCACCGCGCCGGCGGACTCCAGCACGCCCACCGCGGTGGCCACCGCGGCCAGCACCTCGTCGGTCACGTGCTCGTTGTAGAAGGTCGTCGGCACGCCGATCCGCAGCCCGGCGACCCCGTCGTCCAGTCCGGCGGTGAAGTCGGGCACCGGCACCTCGACGCTGGCCGGGTCGGACCGGTCGTACCCGGCGATCGCGTTCATCACCAGCGCCGTGTCGCGGACCGTCCGGGTCAGCGGGCCGACGTGGTCAAGCGACCAGGACAGCGAGAACACCCCGCGCCGCGACACCCGGCCGTAGGTCGGCTTCAGCCCGACGGTCCCGCAGAGCGCGGCCGGGATCCGGATGGAGCCGCCGGTGTCGCTGCCCATGCCGACCATGCACTCGCCGGCGGCCACCGCGGCACCCGAGCCGCCACTCGACCCGCCGGGGATCCGGCGGGTGTCCCACGGGTTGCGGGTCGTCGGCGTGACGGTCCCGAAGGCGAACTCGTGGGTGTGGGTCTTGCCGACCATCACCGCGCCCGCCGCGGACAGCCGCTCCACGACGGCGGAGTCCGCGTCCGGGACGAACCCCTCGCGGACGGCGGAGCTCGCGGTGGTCGGGATGCCGGCGGTCTCGTAGATGTCCTTGATGCCGACCGGGATGCCGTGCAGCGGCCCGCGGGAGTGCCCGGCTGCCAGCTCCGTTTCGGCGGCGGCGGCCTGCCGGCGCGCGAGGTCGGCGGTCACGGTCGCGAACGCGGTGATCCGCGGCTCGACGGCCTCGATCCGGCAAAGGACCGACTCGACGAGGTCCACCGGCGACAGCGACCGGTCGGCGATCGCGGCGGCGGCCTCGGCCAGCGTCAGCGCGTACGGCTCCACCGTCGGGCCCGCTCCCGGCCCCACCGGGTTCACGCCCACCGCGCGTCGAAGGCGGTGGCCGGCGGCGTCTCGCCCATCGGGATCTCCGCGACCCGGTCCAGGCTGGCGAGCAGGTCGGTCAGCGCCGCCTGCACCACGTCCTCGCGCCCGGCCGGCAGCTCCAGCCGCACGTAGCCGGCCAGGGTGCGGATGCGCTCGGGGTCCAGCGTGCGGGCGACCACGGGGGGCACTTCCGGGGTGTCGGTCACGCGTCTCCTCCGTCGGGTCCCGGCCGTCCTCGGGACCGGGGTCGCAGTGTGCGGGGCGGCGGTGGTCGCGCGGCAACCCCCGGGTCGGCGGGCTGGATCAGACGGCGCCAGGCGCCTCGACCACGGAGCCCGGCGGGACGCCGGTGCCCGACTCCGCCGCCAGCGCGGTCCGCAGGATGATCACGGCCGCCTGCTGGTCGACGACGCCGCGCAGCGCCCGGGAGTCGACGTGCAGTCCGCCGCGGCCGCCGCGTGTCCCACCGCGGACAGCGGAGCCGCGGGCAGCGCCGCGCCGGCCGGGGCGGCCGCGGTCGGGCTGCAGCTCCCCGATCGCGGCCGTGGTGCTGAACCGCTCGTCGACCAGCCGCACCGGGACCGGCGCGACCGCTGCCGCCAGCGCGACAGCGAACTCCCGGACCGATGCCGCGGCCCCGCCCTCGCGACCGCTGAGCCCGACCGGGAGCCCGACGACCACCTCGACCGCGGACCGCTCCCGGGCGAGGTCCACCACGGCGGCGACCGTCTCGGAACCGCGCGGCAGGGTCACCACCGGCAGGACGACGCCCGCGGCGTCGTCGCTGGCTGCGATCCCGACGCGGACCGAGCCGACGTCAACACCGAGCCGGACCCCCGGCCGGAGCCCCGTGGTCACGGCTGGTGCCCCGGTTGCGTCACCGGCTGGTGACGACCGAGCCCACCGCGTGCTCGAGCGCGGTCAGTGCCTCGGCGATCCGGGCCGGGTCCGTGCCGCCGCCCTGGGCCAGGTCGGCCTTGCCGCCGCCCTTGCCGCCCAGCGGCGCCGCTGCCTGGTTGACCAGCTCGCCGGCCTTGAGGCCCCACTCGCGGCCGGTCCGGTTGACCGCCACCACGACCGCGGGCCGCCCCGCGGTGGCCGCGGCGACCGCGACGACGGCGGGCCTTTCCTCCCCGAGCCGGGCGCGGACGTCCAGGGCGAGCGCGCGCAGGTCGTCGGACCGGGTGCCCTCGGGCGCGGCGTGCGCGACGACGGCGACGCCGTAGACCTCGCCCGCCTCCCGGGCCAGCTGCGGGGCCACCGCCAGCGCCTGCGCCGAGCGGATCACCCGCAGGTCCCGCTCGGCGTCGGCCAGCCGGGTGACCAGCGACGACACCCGGTCGGCCAGCTCGTCCGGGCGCGCCTTGAGCGAGCCGGACAGCTGCGAGACCAAGGCGTGCTCGCGGGCCAGGAACCCGTAGGCGTCCGCGCCGACCAGCGCCTCGACCCGCCGGACGCCGGAGCCGATGGACGACTCCCCCAGCAGCGTCACCAGGCCCAGCTGGCCGGAGCTGACCACGTGGGTGCCGCCGCACAGCTCCCGGGACCAGTCCGAGACCGACACCACCCGGACCTGCTCGGGGTAGCGCTCCCCGAACAGCGCCATCGCGCCGAGGGCCTTCGCGTCGGCCAGCGGCATCACGTCGGCGGTGACGGCCAGGTCCGCCTGGACCCGTTCGTTCACCTCACCCTCGATGCCGGCGAGGGTGTCCGCACCGACGCCGGCGTTCCAGCTGAAGTCGAAGCGCAGCCGGCCGGGCGCGTTCTCGCTGCCGGCCTGGGTCGCCGTCGGGCCGAGCGTGTCGCGCAGCGCCTGGTGCACCAGGTGCGTCGCGGTGTGCGCGCGGCTGACCGACCGGCGGCGGGCCACGTCGACCTCCAGCGAGGCAGCGCTGCCGCGGGTCAGCGTGCCGGCCGCCACCACGCCCCGGTGCACGACCAGCCCGGGGACCGGCCGCTGCACGTCGCCGACCTCGACGCGGGCGTCGGCGGTGGTGATGGTCCCGGTGTCGGCGAGCTGGCCGCCCGACTCGGCGTAGAAGGGCGTCTCGGGGAGCACGACCTCGACCGCGGTGCCGGCCGGCGCCGACTCCACCGGCACCCCGTCCACCAGCAGCGCGGCCACCGGCGCCTGGCCGGTCACCGTCTCGTAGCCGGTGAACACGACCGGGCCCGCCAGGGTGTCGGCGATGCCCCGGTAGACGGAGACGTCGACGTGGCCGGTCTTCTTCGCGCGGGCGTCGGCCTTGGCGCGCTGGCGCTGCTCGGTCATCAGCCGGCGGAAACCCGCCTCGTCGACGGCCAGCCCGGCACCGGCCGCCATCTCCAGCGTGAGGTCGATCGGGAACCCGTAGGTGTCGTGCAGGGCGAACGCCTGCTCGCCGGGCAGCACCAGGCCGCCGGCGGAGCGGACCTGGCTGACCGCGGTGTCGAAGACGGCGGTCCCGGCGCGCAGCGTGGAGCGGAACGCGTCCTCCTCGCCGTAGACGATGGTGGAGATCCGCTCCCAGTCGCGGTCCAGCTCCGGGTAGCTGGGCGCCATCGCTGCCCGCGACACCGGCAGCAGCTCGCCCATCACCGGGTCCTCGACGCCGAGCAGCCGCATCGACTGGATCGTCCGGCGCAGCAGCCGGCGCAGCACGTAGCCGCGGCCCTCGTTGCCCGGCCCGACGCCGTCGGCGACGAGCATCAGCGAGCTGCGGACGTGGTCGGCGATGACCCGTAGCCGGCGGTCGGTCTCCGCGTCGCCGCCGCCGTAGGTGCGTCCGGACAGCTGCTCGGCCCGGTCCAGGACGGGGCGGACCTCGTCGATCTCGTACAGGTTGTCCACGCCCTGCAGCAGGCTGGCGATGCGCTCCATGCCCATGCCGGTGTCGATGTTGCGGGCCGGCAGTTCGCCGACGAACTCCCAGTCGTCCTTGGTCAGGCCCGGCCCGCGCTCGTAGGCCATGAACACGAGGTTCCAGTACTCCATGTACCGGTCTTCGTCGACCTCCGGGCCGCCCTCGCGGCCGTAGCGCGGGCCGCGGTCGTAGAACAGCTCCGAGCAAGTGCCGGCCGGGCCGGGGATGCCCATCGACCACATGTTGTCGGCCTGACCGCGGCGCTGGATCCGTTCGGCCGGGACACCGACGGCCCGCCACATGCCGAACGCCTCGTCGTCGTCGAGGTAGACGGTCGGCCAGATCCGGTCCGGGTCCAGCCCGAACCCGCCGGACGCGACGGGCGCGGTGGACAGCTCCCAGGCGTAGGCGATCGCCTGTTCCTTGAAGTAGTCGCCGAAGGAGAAGTTGCCGTTCATCTGGAAGAACGTGCCGTGCCGGCTGGTGACGCCGACCTCCTCGATGTCCTGGGTCCGGATCACCTTCTGCACGCTGGTCGCCCGGCGGAACGGGGCCGCCTGGTCGCCGAGGAAGTACGGCTTGAACGGGACCATCCCCGCGTTGACGAACAGCAGCGTCGGGTCGTCCAGCAGCAGCGACGCGCTGGGGACGACGGTGTGGCCCCGCCCGGCGAAGTAGCCGAGGAACCGCTGCTTGATCTCGGCTGACCGCATGGTGCAAGGCTCCCTCGGGATCGGGCGGGTCGTCGTGGCGGGCGGCTCCTGCGTCAGGCGCGCGACGCGGGCCGGGCGGGAGCCCCGCGGTGCGCCGGCGCCGTCCCGGCGGGCGAGCCGGCGGCGGCGGGGTCGGGCAGGTCGAGCGCGGTGATGAGCTCGGTCTCGCGTTCGGCGGCGGCCACCCGGATCTCGTCGGCCAGCCGACGGATCGAGTCGGCGGCCGCGGCGACCGCGCCGCCCACGGACTCCGACACGCCCGCGGGCGTCAGCGCCGCCGCCCGGCGGCGGACCGTGCGCAGCACCAGCACGCCGACGGCCGCCCCGAGGGCGGCCCAGAACACCCGTCTCACCGGTCGGCCCGACGCGAGCCGCCCCGCCGCTCGGCCTTCATCTCGTCGCGCACCCGCGCGCTGACGTCGGCCCGGCGGCGGGTGGAGATGGCCCTGCGGACGCCGTAGGACAGCGCGGCCACCCGGACCAGCGGCCCGCCCAGGGTGGCGGCGAACAGGCTGGACAGCCCGGCGACGTTGCTGGCCACGGTCCCGGCCTGGTCGGTGATGGTGTCGACCTTCGCCAGCTGGGTGTTGGTCTGGCCGAGCGTGGTGCCGACCTGGTCCAGCAGCTGGGGGGTCTGCGCGTTGATGCCGGCGACGAGGCGGGTCGTCTCGTCCAGCGTCCGGCCGAGCTTGAGCAGCGGGACGGCGAGCAGCCCGACGAGCAGCAGCAGCGCGCAGGCGGCGATGAGGGCCGCGATCTGACCACCGGACATGGCAGGCCGGGTCCTTTCGTGCTCAACGGGTGGGTATCGACGCGGGGCGTCGCCGCAGGACCCTATCGGCCGCGATCAGCTGCCCCGGCGGGGAGCCGGGATCAGCGACCACTCGCGGCGGCAGCCGCGATCAGCGACCACTCGCGGCGGCAGCCGCGGTCAGCGACCACTCGCGGCGGCAGCCGCGGTCAACGACCCCGGACGATCTCCCGCAGCCTCGCCCAGCGGGTCCGGTAGTCCGCCTCGGCGCCCCGCCCGGTCGGCCGGTAGTAGGTCCGGTCCAGCACCGCGTCCGGGGCGTACTGCTGCTGCACGACGCCGCGCGGGTCGTCGTGGGCGTAGCT